>NZ_LT840185.1:2137335-2472294 GCF_900177405.1 Allosphingosinicella indica
AGCCCGCCCTCGGGCACGAGGTTGAGGAAGGCGTTGGCCGGCATTGGCGCGGCGTCGTGGACGGCGCCGACGACCTGCTCATATTGCTGCGGCCCGGTGACCGCGAGCACATCCGGGAAGCGGGCGCGGATCACCTCGGCTTCTTTGCCCATGCAGCCGGTGACGATCACACGGCCGTTCTCGGCGATCGCCTCGCCGATTGCGGCCAGGCTCTCCTCCTTGGCGGAGTCGAGGAAGCCGCAGGTGTTGACCAGCACCACATCCGCCCCCGCATAGTCGGGCGACATGGCATAGCCGTCGCCCCTGAGCTTGGTCAGGATGCGTTCGGAATCGACCAGCGCCTTGGGACAGCCGAGCGAGACCATGCCCACCTTGGGCGGGGAGGGAAGGGTGGTAGCCATGGGAAGGCGCGCCACATAGCGATTTCCGCGACGATTTCCTAGAGGTGCGCGGGAACCCCCGCCGTGTATACGAATTGAGGGGGGCAGCGCCGGGTCGTCCGGCCGGCGCAGTCTTCCATCAGGGCAACAAACGGGGGTTTCGTTGAATCTGCAGGAGCGTCCGAACTCTCCGCGATTTGCCGGTGGCGGCGAGATGGGTGGACGCATTCGCGATCACGATTGGGCGGCGTCATCTCTCGGTTCGGTTGAAGAATGGCCCGCCGCGCTAAGCATCGCGCTCGATCTTTGCCTCCACTCGAAATTTCCGAGCGCCATTTATTGGGGCCCTGACCTGGTGCTTCTCTACAATGACGCTTGGGCGCCCATCCCGGCGGAGCGGCATCCTTGGGCGCTCGGCCGCCCGGCACGTGAAGTATGGGCCGACATCTGGGAGGTCATCGAGCCGCAATTGGCGGCGGTGATGGCGACCGGTGAGGGTTTTGTCACGTTCAACCAGATGCTGCCGATGGAGCGCGGCGGCGTGCCGCACGAGACCTATTGGAACTACAGTTTCTCGCCGATCGTCGACGAATCCGGCGCGGTGGTGGGCATTCTCAATCAAGGCAATGAAACCACCGACGCGGTTCTCGCGGAACGGGCAGTGCGCGACAGCGAGGAGCGGCTGCAGCGTGCGTTAGGCTCGTCGAAGGTTGGCACCTGGGACTGGGACGTGAGTGCCGATCGTGTCCGTGCAGACCGCCGGTTCGCGGAGCTTTACGGCGTGGATCCCGATCGCGCCGCAGACGGCGCGCCGATCGCCGATTATGTCGGCCGCTTTCACCCTGACGACGTAGATCGCGTCAGTTCGGCCATCAACTCTACGATAGCCGAGGCGAGCGAATTCGCCGAAGAATATCGGCTGGTGGGTGCCGATGGCGAAATCACCTGGGTCTTGGCGACGGGGCGCTGCCAGCGCGACGCCACCACCGGGACGCTGCGCTTTCCCGGCATCGTCCTCGATATCAGCGAACGGCGCCGCGAGGAGGATCGCCGCCGCGCACTGATCGAACTCGACGAGCGGCTGCGCGACCTCGACGATCCGGTGGATATTGCCGAGACGTCCGCCGAAATCCTCGGCCGCACCCTGGGGGTCAGCCGCGCCGGCTATGGAACGATCGACCCAGAAGCCGAGACGATCACCATCGAGCGCGACTGGAACGCGCCTGGCGTAAAGTCGATCGCGGGAACGCTGCATTTTCGCGATTACGGGACGTATATCGACGATCTGAAGCGCGGCGAGACCGTGGCCTGCGAGAATGCCGACACCGATTCCCGCACCCGTGCGACGGCCGATGCCCTGAAGGCGATAAGCGCACATTCCTTCATCAACATGCCGGTTACCGAGCAAGGCGAGTTTGTCGCCCTGGTGTTCGTCAACCATGCAGAGGCCAGGCAGTGGCGCGACGCCGATATCGCCTTCATGCGCGATCTCGCGGAGCGTACCCGATCGGCGTCCGAGCGGCGGCGCGCCGAAGGCGACCTCCGCGCACTCGCCGCGTCGCTCGAGGCGCAGGTTGCGGAACGCAGCGCCGAGCTGTTGCGCGCCGAAGAGCAGCTACGGCAGGCTCAGAAGATGGAAGCGGTCGGTCAGTTGACCGGCGGTATCGCACATGATTTCAACAATATGCTGGCCGTCGTTATCGGCGGACTGAACCTTTTGAAGCGACGGCTGGCGCGCGGCGAGACCGATCTCGACCGCTATATCGATGGCGCGATGGAGGGCGCCGAGCGCGCCGCGTCGCTGACCCAACGGCTGCTCGCCTTCTCGCGGCAGCAGCCGCTTGATCCCAAGCCCGTCGATGCCAATCGCTTGGTGGCCGACATGACCGAGCTATTGGTCCGCACCCTGGGCGAGCAGGCGCGTGTCGAGACGGTCCTTGCGGCGGGCCTGTGGCGCGCGCATGCCGATCCGAGCCAGACCGAGAGCGCGATTCTCAACCTGTGCGTCAATGCTCGCGACGCGATGCCCGACGGCGGAAGGCTGACGATCGAGACGTGCAACGTCCATGTCGACGACAGTTACGCCCGCGATGCAGCGATTGAGCCTGGCCAATATGTACAGATCGCGGTCACCGACACAGGCGAAGGGATGACGGCCGATGTCATCGAAAAAGCCTTTGATCCTTTCTTCACGACCAAGGGCATCGGCAAGGGGACAGGCCTTGGCCTGAGCCAGGTCTTCGGCTTCGTCCGCCAGTCCGGCGGCCATGTGAAGATTTACTCAGAGCCCGGCTCCGGGACGACGGTAAAGCTCTATCTGCCGCGCTTTTACGGGCCCGACGAGGATGTTGCCGTGCGCGCCGCGGAGGCCGCGACAGCCGACGGGCATAGCGACGAAGTGATCTTGGTAGTCGAGGACGAGGCGCGGGTCCGGGCCTATTCCGTCGAGGCGCTGCGCGAACTCGGCTATACCGTCATCTCGGCGGCGAGCGGGCCGGAGGCGTTGGCGCTGATCGAGGGCGGGCAGCAGGTGACCTTGCTGTTCACCGATGTGATGATGCCGGATATGACCGGGCGGCAGCTCGCCGACCGTGCGCTCAAAGCATTGCCCGGTCTCAAAATCCTGTTCACGACCGGCTATACGCGCAACGCCGTGGTGCATAACGGCGTGCTCGATCCCGGGACGAATTTCCTGCCCAAGCCGTTCGGCATTGAGCAGCTTGCGGCCAAGGTGCGAGCCGCGCTCGACAGTTAGGCGTCGTGCACTTCGCGTGCGGACGTGGGGACGATCTCGACGATCACGTCGCCGGGAACGAGCGTTGCCACCTCGGGCTCCCAAAAGCCGTACATCGCATCGCCGCGGTAGATGCGCAGCCCCATGCCTGTCGAGACTTCGGTGAGAGACCGGCCGCATTCCTCGGGCTTCACCATCCGCTCGACCAGCTTCACGCGGCCGCGATCCGAGGCGAGATCCATCAGATAGTCGGAAATGTGCGGGCCGTGAGTCGATCCGGCGAGCAGCAGCCCGGCGAAGCTCACCGGGTTGATGACGGTGGTAGCGCCCGCCTGATGCGCCAACGTCTCGTTATCCTCGTTGCGGACCACCACGCTGATGCCGAGATGCGGCGCGAGATGGCGCGCGGTGAGCGTGATGAGGATCGAGGTGTCGTCGCTGCCGCCGGTGACGATCATTGACCGTGCGCGCTCGATCTTGACTGCGTGGAGGGCCTTGTCGCGCGTCGCGTCGCCCTCCATCACCGCGCAGCCGAGCGCCTTCGCGCGCTCAAGCGCCTGCATGTCGCCGTCGATCACCACGATGCACGAAGGGTCGGTGCCACGCGCGATGAGTTCGTCGACCGCCTCCGAGCCGGTCGTGCCGAAGCCGGCGACGATGATATGATCGTGCAAGTGCCGCTGTATGTAGGCCATTCGCCATCTGTCCCATGTGCGCCGGAATACGAAGCTGTAGGCGGTGCCGAGGAAGATGAGCACCGCGAAGATGCGGATCGGCGTCACGATCAGCGCGTCGAACAGCCGCGCGCGGTCGCTGACCGGGGCGATGTCGCCATAGCCCGTGGTGGTGACGCTGATCATGGTGAAATAGACCACGTCCAAGAAGCTGACGTGGCCGTCGTAATTGTCCTTAAGGCCGTCGCGCTCGATCCAGTGGACCAGCACCGCGACGCCGAGCAGCCCGACGACGAACAAAGCGCGCCAGGTTATGGATAGCCAGACGGGGAGGCGCCCCTTGCGCTGCAAGGTCGAATAATCGAGTCCGCGGCGGCGGCGGGCCATCAGGTATAGAGTTCTGCCAGCCACCCGAGCGACGGCCCGTGGGTCAGATCGAGGTGAAGCGGCGTGACCGAAACATAGCCGTCGGCGATCGCCTCGAGATCGGTCGAATGGCTGGGAGTCTCGAGCATCGGGCCGAGCCCGAACCAGAAGTAACGGTAACCGCGCGGGTCGGTACGCTCGTCGATGCGCAGCCGCCCGTAATCGCGCAGGCCCTGCTGGGTAACGCGGACGCCGCGGACTTCGTCTGGGCTAAGCGCCGGGAAGTTGATGTTGACCAGGGTCCGCGCCTCCATCGGCGTCTCGATGATCGGGCGCAGCACGCGCTCGGCCCACGCTTCCGCGGCGGCGAAGGGGACGCTGTCGCCCATGCCCTCGCGCGCGTAGCTCTGGCTGAGCGCGATCGACGGGATGCCGGCGAGCGCGCCCTCCATCGCGGCCGAGACGGTGCCCGAATAGGTGACGTCCTCGCCAAGGTTGGCGCCGCGGTTGACACCGGAGAGGACGAGATCGGGCCGATCGTCCTTCATCACATGCGCGATCGCCATCATCACCGAGTCCGTCGGTGTGCCGGTCACGCAGAAGCGCTTCTCGCCGAGCCTCCGCAGCCGAACCGGCTGGGTCAGGGTGAGCGAATGGCCCGCGCCCGACTGCTCCTCCGCCGGGGCGACCACCCAGATGTCGTCGGAAAAGCGACTTGCGACCGCCTCCAAAACCGTCAGTCCCGCAGCGTTCACGCCGTCGTCGTTGGTGAGGAGGATGCGCATCGCCGCAAAGCTATGGCCGCGCGGCGAGGCGGGTGCAAGCGGGCAACCCGAAGCGGCATGGGCGCGTTGGAGGGGCATAAGAGCACAAGGAGATTTCGATGCGCGTTCCGCACAACAGCATGATCGTGGTAGCCGATGGCGCGAAGGCGCTCTTCTTCCGGAACGAAGGTGACGGCGAGCATCCCAATCTGGTGGTCGAGCGGAAGGACGAGCAGGATAATCCCCCCGATCGCGAGCAGTCGACCGATGCCCCCGGCCGCAGCTTCGCGAGCTTCAGCCCAGGCCGCAGCGCTTACGAAGAGACCGATTTCCATCAGCTGGAAGAAGACCGGTTTGCGGCCAGCACGGCCGAACTGCTCAACCGCCGTGCGCTGGAAGGCGACTTCGAATCGCTGGTGATCGTCGCGCCGCCGCGTACGCTCGGCGAACTTCGCAAGCATCTTCACAAGGAGACGGAGAAGCGGATCACCGCGGAAATTCCGAAGACGCTCACCGGCCATCCGGTTCCGGAGATCGAAAAGATCCTGATCGCCGAATGAACGACCGGTTCATCGTGGCTTCGGGCGCGTTGTCTTAAGAAAGGTTGTGCTCGCGGCCTCGCTGGTTAGGCTGCTTCCATTCCTTCCACGACCCAGGAGTAGTTGATGTCCATTCGTAAGACGTTGTTGCTGTCCGCCGCGCTTGCTTTCGGCGGCCTCACCGCACCCGCGATCGCGCAGGACGCCGCGGCGCCCGCGGCCGTGCCGCAGATCACCGCCGGCATGGCGGTCAAGGATCCGCAGGGCGGCGCGATCGGGACCATCGAGTCGGTCGACGGCGCCAATGTCGTCCTGAAGACCGACAGGCATCAGGTGCGCTTGCCGAACAACGCCTTCGCGGCGGCGGACGGCGGTCTCGTCATGGGCATGACCCTCGCCGAGGTGAATGCCGCCGTCGATCAGTCGATGGCACAGGCAGCCAATGCCGTTGCGGTTGGTGCAACGGTCTACGGTTCGGGCGGTGGCACCGTCGGCACCGTCACCGAGAAGGACGATCAGTTCGCGACCGTGAAGCTGGCCAGCGGTACGCTGGTCAAGCTGCCCGTATCGGCTTTCGGCCCCGGCCAGAACGGCCCGATGATCGGCATGACTGCCGCTCAGCTCGAAGCGCAGGTTGCGTCTTCGGCGCCGGCGCCCGCCGCTGCTCCGGAAGCGGAAACCGAAGGCGAATAACCGGCCTTACGGTCAGAAAAAAGCAAAGGCCGCGTCCAGGGGATGGGCGCGGCCTTTGTCTGTCCGGCGTCCGTGCGTCAGCGGACGGCAGCCCCCAGCTTGCGCCGGGCCACCAGGGCGGCGGCCGCGGCTCCGAACAGAATGATCATCGGCGGGGCAGGCACCGGCGTGCCGCCGGTCGAGCTGCCGTGTCCGCCGCCGCTCGACGACGATGAGGAGCTGCTGCTGCTGCTCGACGACGAGGACGACGAACTGCTCGTGCTCGTGCTGCTGGCGCCGAAGCTGCTCGACCCGCCCGTGGAACTGCTGCTGCCCGTGGACGAGCTCGACGAAGAGCTGCTGCCCGAGCTGCCGCTCGAACCGTGACCCGGCTTGTGGGGTTTGTGCGGCTTGTCGCCACCCGACGACGACGAGCTGGAGCTCGACGACGAGCTGCTGCTCGACGACGAGGACGAGCTGGAGCTGGACGAAGAGCCGCCCGTCGACGTGCTGGTCGAGGCCGTGAAGATGATGTTGCCCGAGCTGCTGCCGCCGAAGAAGCCGCCGCTGAAGAAGCCGCCACCGAAACCGCCGCCGAAACCGCCGCTGCCGCCGATAACCGTGACACCGCCGCCACCGCCGGTCGCGGGCGGGATGAGCGGGGGCGGCGGAGGTAGCGGGATGGGCGGCGGCGCGGCATAGGACACCGTGCGCGTCGTCACCGTCTTACCCGGCGTCACGGTGCAGGCCGTGCGCTTGATGCGCTTCACTGATCTGACCGACTTGATCGACTGGCGCTTTGCCGGGGTGCTCGCCTTGGCCATCTTGACGATGGCGGGTCGCGAAGGCGGATTTTCCGCCATATGGACGGCGCCGCCGCCGATCACCGCACCGCCGCACGTGCAGGCGCAGAGTTTCGCGAGAGCCATTTTCACCGACATAGACGCACCCTGTTTGCTCTTCCCGCCGGCCCCGGACTGCCCTGCGCAGCGCCGGTTCCATTTCGGATTGATCTGCGGTCAGGATGCTGAAGTCCGGCAGAGCAGCAAGCCCGTTAACCATATTCCGCCTTCAGAATCGGGGTTTTAGGCCCCATTCTCGTTTCGTTGTTCCGTACGGGGACAGGTGTCGGGCGGCGATGAACGAATGCCTCGCTCGTCCGTCGAATCCGCATCGCGATTCGGACGTCCGTGACCGGCCGTTTCAGTCCGATTCGCGCACCCGGGGCAGAATGACTTCATGCAAAAATGTCACGCGCAGGCACGGAATCGGCTCGTCGCGCGGATCAGTGCATCCGCCGCTTGTGGCCGACTGGTGAGATGCGTATAGGCCGCGTGGGGCAGGTGCCGACAATCGCGCAAAAGCGAGCGGCGCCAAGGGTTTGCGCGGTCCGGTTTCGGCTGCGAAACGGAGTGGAGGGGTTATGGCGACGGCTCTCAGCGACATCTACAGCCCGCAATTCGCGGCTGTCATTCCCAATCCGGACTATCGGCCGAGCTCCGACGAGGAGTTCATGAATCCGGTCCAGCTCGGTTACTTCCGCGGCAAGCTTCTCGACTGGAAGGATGCGATCATCCGCGAATCGCGCGATACGATGCAGCAGCTCAAGAGCGGCCCTATCCGCGAGGCCGACGTCACCGACCGCGCATCGAGCGAGACCGACTGGTCGATCGAGCTGCGCACCCGCGACCGCCAGCGCAAGCTCATCTCCAAGATCGATTCCGCGCTTCGCCGCATCGACACCGGCGAATATGGCTATTGCGAAGTGACCGGGGAGCCGATCTCGCTGGCCCGGCTCGAAGCGCGCCCGATCGCCACGATGACGGTCGAGGCGCAGGAGCGGCACGAGCGCAACGAGCGCGTCTCGCGCGACGACTGATCCAGGCGGCGCGGCGCTGCGGCATCGCCTGCCGCCCGCGTTAACGCGATCGCCATTCTTGAAAGCGATACTTCGGCGGCCGGCAATCCCGGCCGCCGATCGCGTTTCCGGAGTGGTGCATGTTCGATTTCAACCCGTCGTCGTCGGCCAAGCGGCCGCTGGAAGGCCGGCGCGCCTATCGCGACAGCCTGTTCCTGTGCGCCACGATCCGCCGCGGCAGCGATCCAGCCGGCGATCTGGCACCTGTTCGGGTGCGCAACCTCTCCTCGGTCGGACTGATGGCCGATTATGACGACAAGGTGGAATGCGGCGATCCGGTGGTCGCGACGCTCAAAGGTCTCGGCTCGGTAAAGGGCCGGGTGGTCTGGGTACAGGGCGGCCAGATCGGCATCGCATTCGACGACGAGGTCGATCCGATCAAGGCGCGCCGTTCGGTGGGCCGCAGGGCCGCAGGCGGCGCAGCGCCGCCGCGGACCCGCTGACGATCGCTACATCCCGGCGATCACTTCCTTCACGCGTAGTTTTTCCTTCTTGAGACGCGCGACCAGCGTATCGTCCGGGTGGGGTCTTTGATTCTCGGCGGCGATCATCGCCTCCAAGCCGGCATGTTTCTGTTCGAGAGCGGACAGATGCGCCTGTTGCATTCCCATCTCCTTCTTGGTTGCGGCTGACCCCGTTTAGAACACTCCCGTTCGGGCTTGTCTCGCGTGATCGGACCGTCATCCCGATATATACGACGATCCGTTGATGGATTATCTATACGCCTCTCGGAGGCGGTTGAGTAGCGGGAGCATGGGGCGGCGATGACAGTCGGAGCGACCGAACGGACGGTGCGCCTGTCGCAACTCCGTCTTGAGCATCGCGATCTCGATGCGGCGATCGAGGCGTTGCGCGTCAGCGTCAACAACGATCAGCTCCAACTCGCGCGACTCAAGAAGCGTAAGCTTCGGCTGAAGGACGAGATCCAGGCGCTGGAAGACCAGCTCATCCCCGACATCATCGCCTGACGCTCCCGCCGTGGGACATGCTTAACCCTCTTTTGACCTTAACGCGCCCCGCCGCGGGGCATATCGTTGCGGACGTGAAACCGGGGGAGTGCGGGACATGCGGATGACGCCGCGGCTCATTGATTCGCTCTATGTCGAGGCGATGCTGCTGGCCGACGAAGCGCGCGCCTATTTCGACGATCAGGGCCGCGAGGAGCGCGGCGCGCTCGATCCGCTGCTCCGCGTCAGCTTCTCGTGCGAATCGCTGAAGGTGACGACGCGGCTCATGCATCTCGTCGCCTGGCTGCTCACTGAGCGCGCGCTGGACGCGGGCGAGATGCCGCCGGGGCATATGAGCGACGCCGCGCGCCGGTTGGGCGAGACCGCGCCGAGTGACGAAACGCTGATCGCGCGTCTGCCCGACATGGCCGGCAAGCTGATCGCGGCGAGTCAGGAGCTCTATGCCCGCGTCGCGCGGCTCGCGGAAAGCGCGCTGATCGAGGAGCCGCAGCCGAGCCCGGCACGCGGGCTGATGAGCCGGCTGGAACGCGCCTTCTAGCGAGGCCTGCCGAGCGGCGCTAAGCATCGGCGCGATGGCGCCATTCGAATTCATCTACGGGCCAAAGGTCGTGGCGAGGCCAGGCGTTGCCGCGCGCGCAGCGGAGCTGCTCGCGGGACGCTGCCTGCTTGTCACCGACGCGCAGGTTCGCGCGCTCGGCCTGGCGGACCCGTTGATCACGGCTCTCGGTAGCCGAGCTGTAGTGTTCGATGCCGTCGAGGCCGATCCATCGCGCGCGACGCTGGAAGCGGCGGTCGCGGCGGGAGCGGGGTGCGATGCGGTCATCGGCCTCGGTGGCGGCAGCCCGATGGATGTCGCCAAGCTCGCTGCCTATCTCCTCGGCTCGGGCGCCGATCTCGATGCTCTGTGGGGCGTCGGCAAGGCCGTGGGGCGGCGGCTGTCGCTCGCGATGGTGCCGACCACGGCTGGCACGGGATCGGAAGCGACGCCGGTGTCGGTCATCACGGTCGGCGCGACCGAGAAGCGCGGCGTCAGCAGCGCCGCCTTGGTGCCGGACTGGGCGCTGCTCGATCCCGAGCTGACCGTCGGGCTGCCGCGCGATGCGACAGCGGCGACCGGGATCGACGCGATGGTCCACGCGATCGAGGCTTACACTTCGGCGCACCGCAAGAATCCGCTGTCGGACATGCTGGCGCGAGAGGCGCTCCGTCTGCTCGTCGCCAATCTGGTCCGAGTCTGCGACGTCCCGGACGATCTGGACGCGCGGGGCGCGATGCTGTTGGGAGCGCATCTCGCAGGTGTTGCCTTCGCCAATGCGCCCGTCGCGGGGGTCCATGCGCTCGCCTATCCGCTTGGCGGCCATTTCCATGTGCCGCACGGGCTTTCCAACGCGCTGATGCTGGCGCCGGTACTCGGCCACAATATGCCCGCCGCGATGGCACTCTATGCGGAGCTTGGTTGCGTGATCGATCCGTCGCTCGCCGTGCTTGGTGTGCAGGGACAGGCACAGGGATTGGTCGAAGCGCTATCGCGGCTCTCCATCGCCTGCGGCCTGCCACAGCGGCTGGCGGACGTCGGCGTGACGCGCGGCGATCTGCCGCTGCTGGCGCGGGAGGCGATGAAGCAGGAACGGCTGCTGATGAACAATCCGCGGCCGATCGACGAAGCGGACGCGCTGCGACTCTATGAGGCGGCGCTGTGAGCCGGGCACCGCTCCGCGGGCGTGACGCCTATCGCGCCTGGCGAACGATCGGCACGCGCTGGGCGGACAATGACGCTTACGGCCACGTCAACAACACCGTCCACTATCAATGGTTCGACACGGCGGTGAACGCCTGGCTGATCGAGGCCGGGCTGCTCGACATCGCGGCGGGTGACCCCATAGGCCTCGTCGTCGAGACGGGATGCCGCTACGCCCGCTCGCTGACCTATCCGCACGATGTCGACATCGGCCTTGCGGTCGAGACGATCGGCGCGTCGAGCATCCGTTACGTGCTCGGCGTCTTCGCACACGGCGCGGAGGAAGCGGCGGCGGAGGGGCATTTCGTCCACGTCTATGTCGATCGCGCCGCGCGCCGACCGGCGCCGCTGCCGTCGCAGTGGCGGACCGCGTTCGAGACTTTGCTGGTGACGGACGGCTAGCCGCTGAACGCCTGGTCGAGCTCTCGTTTCGCCGCCGCATATTCCTCGGCCAGCGTAGCGATATAATCGGCGGCGGGGCGGACCGCCTTCACCGCGCCGATGCCCTGGCCCGATCCCCAGATGTCGCGCCATGCCTTGGCGCTGCCCGCGCCGAAATCCATCGTCTTGATGTCGCCCTCGGGCAGATTGTCGGGATCGAGCCCCGCGCCGACGATTGATTGGCGGAGGTAATTGCCGTGCACCCCGGTGAACAGATTGGAATAAATGATGTCGTCGGCGCGCCCCTGGGCGATGCCGCGCTTGTAGTCGGCGCCGGCGTTCGCCTCCTCGGTCGCGATGAAGGGGGAGCCGATATAGGCGAGATCTGCGCCCATCGCCTGCGCGGCGAGCACCGCGCGGCCATTGGCGATCGCGCCCGACAGGATCAGCGGCCCGTCGAACCATTCGCGGATTTCCTGCACCAGCGCGAAGGGGGAAAGGCGCCCGGCGTGGCCGCCCGCGCCCGCCGCCACCGCGATCACGCCGTCCGCGCCTTTCTCCACCGCTTTGCGCGCGAAGCGATCGGTGATGACGTCGTGGAGCGTTATCCCGCCCCAGCTATGGACGCCCTGGTTGACCTCCTCGATCGCGCCCAGCGAGGTGATGACGATCGGCACTTTCCATTTGGCGCAGGTCGCCATGTCCTGCTGCAGTCGGTCGTTCGAGCGATGGACGATCTGGTTGACCGCAAAGGGGGCGGCCGGCGTGTCGGGATTGTCGCGGTCCCACGCCGCCAGTTCCTCGGTAATCCGGTGCAGCCATTCGTCGAGCAGGGATTGCGGCCGCGCGTTGAGTGCCGGGAACGAGCCGACGATCCCCGCTTTGCACTGGGCGATCACCAACTCAGGGCACGAGACGATGAAGAGCGGCGAGCCGATCACCGGCAGGCGGAGAGGGCTTAGCTGTTTTTGCGTGATGGCCATATCGCCTGCATATCGGTTGCCGCGCCGGGGTCAAATCGCGCGGGTCTGGTTCCGCAGGATCAGGCGGGCTCGTAGGTCAGGCCGTCTGGTGCCGCAGGATCAGGCGGGCTCGTAGGTCAGCCGCAATGCATCCGCGCCGATCCGCTCGTGCCCTATCAGCCGGAGCGGCGGCCGCGGTCCGGCGAAATAGGGCGTGCCGCCGCCAAGGACGACCGGATGCAGATAGATGCGATACTCGTCGATCAGGCCGAGATCAGTGAGGCTGCGGGCCAGGGTTGGCCCGGCGACCTCGATCTCGCCGTCCTCCGCATCCTTGATCGCGCGGACGGCGTCCTGCAGATCGCCCGACACCAATGTTGCGTTCGGCCCGACCTTGGGCGTCGATCGCGACACCACCCATTTCCGCTGCCGCCGCCAAGCCGCCGCGAAGGCGCGCTCATCGGTGCCCCATTCGGGCTGGTCGTCGTCCCAATAGCGCATGATCTCGTACATCGTCCGGCCGTAGATGCTGCCGGTCTGCGCCTCCGCCTCGGCGATGAAATGGCGGAAGAGCGCCGCGTCCGGCGCGAACTTCATATAATCGACATAGCCGTCGAGCGACTGGTTCATCCCGAATACGAGCCTGGCCATCGACCGCGTCCTCCCGAAGAAATGGCGCGCCCGGCAGGAGTCGAACCTGCGGCCTCAAGATTAGAAGTCTCGTGCTCTATCCAGCTGAGCTACGGGCGCGTTGGCTGACGCTCTAGCGCGCTTCCGCAATTGACGGAACATGGCGCGTTCGGTGGATCGGCGAGCCTGCCGGCTATTTCATCAGCCAGCCGGGAATCAGCATCAGGCTGGCGACCACGGCGGCAATAGCGGGCCAGCGCCAAAAGCCCATGCCTATGAACATCCGGCGCACGAGCCCGTGCCTCCGGGCGGCGCGCCGCTCTTCGGGTTGACCGCTATTGGCGATGCGCAGGCTGTAAATCGCCGCCCCGGTGACGCAGAGTCCGGTGAGAAAGACGCCGAAGACGAACCAGATGATCTTGGTCGCCATCCCGCCGAAGGTGCCGAAGTGCAGCGGATCGGCCATTTCGGAGATACGCTGGTGGGCGGTGAGGCTCTCGCCGCGCAGCACTTCGATCACCCGGCCGTTCGCCGGATCGAGCCACACGCCGTTGACGCGATCGCGGACGAGCATGGCGTCGGCCTGGCCGAAGAAGCCGATGGGCTTGCCGGCCTTGTCCGGGAGCCGCATTTCGAGAATGCGGAGCGCCGGATAGGTAGCTTGCGCGGTGGCGGCGAGCCTGTCGATCCTGGCAGCGTCGAGCATTATCGCCGGCGTGGTGTCCGCCAGGTTCGGCGCCTTGGCATAAGGCGCGTCGCCGCCGAGCGATTCGACCAGATACCAGAAGCCGGTGAGGCCGATCAGCGCGACGAACCACAGCGACCAGAGGCCCGCGAGCCGGTGCATGTCACCGTTGAGTCGTCGCGCATTGCCGCCGCGCGGCTTGCGCAGGAAACCGCGCCAGAATTTCTTGTAGCTGACCAGCCCGGTTACGAGCGAGGCGAGCAGCAGCAGCGACAGCGAGCAGACGAGGGGGATGCCCCATTTGGCGGGCATCAGCAGGTGGCGGTGCATCTCGCGGAAAAAGCGCTGGAAGCTGGTCCATGCGCCGGTGCCGCGCGCCTCGCCCGAATAGGGGTCGAGATAAATGCGATAGCGGCCGTCGTCGGTCGCGGCGATCGCCTCGACGGAAAACCAGCTATGTTGCGGCGCGTAGATCGTGCCGACCTTCGCGCCTTTCAGCCCCTCGCGTGCCGGCGCAGCACGCGCCGCCTCGACGAGCGTGCCCCACGATGCCAGCGGCGCGTCCTGCGGCATGACGCGCATCGCCGGGCGCGCGAGCCAGTCCATCTCGACCGAGAAGGTCGCGAGCGTCCCGGTCAGCATCACCCAGGCCATGAACAAACTGAGCTTCAGTCCGGCCCATGCGTGGACCGTCCACCAGAGCGAACGGCCCTTGGGAGCGCGGACGCGGACTGGAGGATCGGCTTCGGCCAAAGGATCAGAACCGCTTGCGCACTTCGAGGAACACGGTGCGCGGATCGCCGGGGAAGGCGCCGTTGCGGAGGCCGAAGCCCGAGGCCGCGTAGGTCTTGTCGAAGATATTGTCGATGCGGAGCATCGCCTCGACGAAGCCGAAATCCTTGATGATCGAGGCGTCGAACACGGCATAGGGCTTCACCCGCTCGGCCGGGACGAGCGGCTGGCCCGGCAGATATTCGCCGCCGAAGCCGCGCCGCGCCGACACATATTCGCCGCCGAAGGCGAAGGCGGTCTTGATCGGTGCGACCTGATAGCGCGTCCAGAAACCGAGCTTGTGCTTCGGCGCGTTGACGAAGCGATCGCCGACCGCATTGGTGATCGCCTGTCCGGGCACGGTGCCGGTGACGCGCGTGTCGTTGTAGCCGTAGTTAAAGGTCAGCACCCAGTTCGGCGTCAGATCGGCGGCAAGGTCGAACTCGACGCCCTTGCTGGTGATCTCGCCGATTGGCGCGAGCTGGTTGACCCCGTTGACCGGCGGCCGTGTGGCATCAGTCTGGACGATATTCTGCCGCTTGATGCGGTAGAGCGCGAGGCCTGTCTGGATGCGGCCGTCCATCAGCGCAGTCTTGACGCCTGCCTCGATCTGCTCGCCGGTCTGCGGCGGGAAGGGGCCGCCGGCGGCAGGGTCCTGGCTTCCCGCGCTCTGCGGATCGAAGGCGTCGGACCAGCTCGCGTAGATCGAGATGTCCGGCCGCGGCTTGTAGATCGCGCCGAAGCGCATCGTGATCTCGTCCTCCTTGAAGCCGAGGCCGGTGACGGCGTTGGTATCTTCGAACCAGTCGTTGCGGATGCCGGCGAGCAGCACGAAGCGTTCGCCGATCTCGATCTGGTCCTGAAGATAGATGCCGTAGCGGATCGCCTCGCTGCCGCTCAACGCGTAAGGCACCGCCGAAAGATTGTAATCGGCACCGGAGGTCAGACCGTAGACCGGGTTGCGGAGCGAAAGGGTGGGGACGACGCCGCCGGCAGTGCCCACCGGCCGCGCGGTGCGCGATTGCAGCGCGGAATCCTCATCGGACCAGTCGCCGCCAAGCAGGAATGTATGGGCCGCGCCGAGCAGATCGACACGCGCAATCAGATTGGCGCCGAACGATAGCCCTTCGGTGCGGCGGATCTGATCGCGGAACTCGCGGCGGATGAAGTCGGGCACGCCGTCGCCGTCCGCGTCGCGCAGGCCCTGCTGCTCGTGGTAATTCTGTTTCTCGTTATATTCGAACCAGCGGCCGGAGATGTCGTAGGACAGCGCATCGCTGATCGCGCCTTCCAACCGCGCCTGGATCACCGTCGCATCGAGATCGAGGAAGTCGGTCGGCTCGTTGTGGTTCCAGCGGATCGACGTCAGGAAATTACCCTGCGGATCGACCTGAACGCCGCGGAGGCGGTTGCCGGGTAGATCCTGGTCGTATCGCGTGGCTTGAATGGTGAGCTTGGCAGGATCGGCGATGCGGAAGCTGACGCCGGCGTCGCCGATGAAGGTCTTGCTCTCGGCGTTGATGCGGAAGCTGTCGTAATCCTCGTAAAACACACCTCCGCGCGCCGCGACCGCGCCATTTGCGGTGAGCGGGCCGGTGATTTCGGCGGAGCCGCCGATGCGATCGAAATTGCCGACGATGCCGCGTACGTCGGCGGCGAAGATGTCGCTCGGCTTCTTGGTGACATAGTTGATCGTGCCGCCCGGCGAGCCGGGGCCGTAAAGCATCCCGGCCGGACCTTTCAGAAACTCGACGCGCTCGATGTTGAAGAGCTGCGGCACCGAGAAGCCGGTGAACGGATTGCCGCGGAGCCCATCATAGAAGGCAGTGTCCTGCCGGAAGCCGCGGAAGGTGACGCCCGAATAAGAGAAGAGGCTGATGCCGGAGACGTTGCGATAAAGATCGGTCACGTCGCGCGCGCCCTGATCCTCGATAAGCTGGCGGGTGATGACCTGTACCGATTGCGGAATGTCGAGCGGATCGGCCGGCACCTTGCCGACCGTCGCTTCCTCGGCGCGGTAGAGCTTTTGCGCGCGGCCGGTGACGACGATATCGGCGGCGGTAGTCTGGGCGGCAGCAATCAGGGCCTCCAGAGCGCCTTCCTCGGCATGGGACGGCGCGGCTGCAGCGGCAAAAGCTGCACCTATCAACAACCGCGCGGATGCGCGGCGGCGGCTCGACATCGATAATCCCCCTGAATGGCTACAGGAGGGTGTTGCTATTGATAGTAGTTCGCAAAGTCAATTGTGCTCAGGCCGCGGCGAGCAGCCCTTCGAAAAGCCGGCGCCCGTCGGTGCGGCCGTGGGCGGTTTCGATCATCCGCTCGGGGTGCGGCATCATGCCGAGCACATTGCCGCGGTCGTTGACTACTCCCGCGATGTCGCGCGCCGATCCGTTGACCGCGCCGGTATAGCGAAAGACGATCCGCCCTTCGCCTTCCAGCCGGTCGAGCGTCTCGGAATCCGCCTGATAATTGCCGTCGTGATGCGCCACCGGAATGGCGATCGCCTCGCCGGCTTTGTAGCGGCTGGTGAAGGCGGACTGACTGTTCTCGACCGACAGGCCGACATCACGGCAGACGAAGTTGAGGCCGGCGTTGCGCATCAGCGCGCCGGGCAGCAGCCCTGCTTCGGTCAGGATCTGGAATCCGTTGCAGATGCCGAGCACATAGGCGCCGCGATCGGCCGCCTCCTTCACCGCGCGCATCACCGGCGAATTGGCCGCCATCGCGCCGGAGCGGAGATAGTCGCCGTAGGAAAAGCCGCCGGGGACGGCGATGAGGTCGAGCCCCTCGGGCAGGCTGGTCTCGCGATGCCACACCATCGCCGGCGCCGTGCCGGTCACCTCGCGGATCGCAACGGCGAGATCGCGGTCGCAATTCGATCCGGGGAAGACGATGACCGCGCTCTTCATGCCGCCTGATCCTGCTCGATACGGAAATTTTCGATCACCGTATTGGCGAGGAGCTTGCGGCACATCGCCTCGACATCCGATTCGCTGACGCCCGGCGCGAGATCCAGCTCGATGAATTTGCCGGCACGGACATCGTTGACGCCCGAAAAGCCCAGCCCCTCCAGCGCGTGATGGATGGCCTTGCCCTGCGGATCGAGGACGCCGTTCTTGAGCGTGACATAGACGCGGGTCTTCATGGAAAGCTCCGGATGCTCGGGGACGCGGCCTCTATGGCGAGGGGCGCGCGCGGAAACAAGGTTCACCTCGTCTTTACCCGGCAATGCGATGGTGCCTGCGCAAGGTTCAATTTTCCGCGGACATTTCGCATGGTCGTGCTGGCACTCGGATCGTTCATCGGCCTCTTCATCTACGGCGGGGAAATGATCGGCTGGGACGACCCGGCCGGGCATGTCCAGCTCGCGCTGTTCATGGCGTTCCTGTTCGGCATCGTCTCCGGATATCGCGTCCGCGCCTGAGCTTGTGACGACCGCGCGCAGGCACTATCTCGGCGGCATGGCGGAAGCACTGCAGATCGATCTCACTCCCGCCGCGGCGGCGCGCGTTGCCGCGATCGCGGCGCGACAGGGCAAGCCTGCCATCCTCCGCCTGGCAGTGGATGGCGGCGGTTGCGCCGGCTTCCAGTATCGCTTCGGACTCGCCGACGCGGTGGAGAACGACGACACCATCGCCGAACGCGACGGCGTGACCTTGGTAGTGGATGAGATCAGCCTCGATCTGGTCCGCGGCAGCGCAGTGGATTTCGTCGAGTCGCTGGGCGGCGCTTCGTTCCAGGTCACGAACCCGAACGCGGCGTCGGGCTGCGGCTGCGGGACCAGCTTCAGCATCTAGGCTGGCACGCGGCGCGCGGCGCAGCTAACCCGGGCCCATGAAGATCGTCAGCTACAATGTGAACGGCATTCGCGCGCGCCTGCCGCGCCTGCTCGAATATCTGGAGGAACAGACGCCCGACGTCGTTTGCCTGCAGGAGTTGAAGACCGCCGACGAGAGTTTCCCCGCCGCCGATATCGAGGCCGCCGGCTACGGCTTCGTTGCGCACGGGCAGAAGGGCTTCAACGGCGTCGCCATTCTCGCGCGCGGGGCCGAGCCGGAGCTCCGCCGGATGGGGCTCCCCGGCGATCCGGACGATACCCACAGTCGCTATATCGAGGCGGACGTGGCGGGGGTGACGATCGCGTCGATCTATCTTCCCAACGGCAACCCGCAGCCCGGCCCCAAGTTCGACTACAAGCTCGCCTGGCTCGATAGGCTGACAGCCCATGCGGCGGATCTGCTGGCGGAGGAGACACCGGTGGTGCTGGCGGGCGATTACAACGTCATCCCGACCGATGAGGACGTTTTCTCGGTCCGCGCGATGGCGAACGACGCGCTGATGCAGCCAGAGAGCCGCGCTGCGCTCCGCCGCATCGTCCACCAGGGCTGGACCGACGCGATCCGCGCGCGCTACCCGACCGGCGCGGTCTACACCTTCTGGGATTATACCGCCGGCTGTTGGCAGCGCGACGCGGGCTTCCGCATCGATCATCTCCTGCTCAGCCCGATGGCGGCCGACCGGCTGCTCGATGCCGGCGTCGACAAGGAGTATCGCGGGCGCGAAAAGGCCAGCGACCATGCGCCGACCTGGGTCTCCATCGCCGACTGATCAGCGGCGGCGGCTGCGCATCGCGGAGACTTCCTCGGGCGTCAGCTTGCGGATCATCCGCACCGGGCATTTCTGCGCGCCCGCGATGTTGGGCACGATCAGCGTCACGTCGATCCCGCTGCAGATCGATCCGCCGCCGATCGGCTGGAGCGCCAGCCGCTGGCTGAAATTGATATTGGGGCAGGCCGCGACCTCGAAAAGATAGACGTCGCGCGGCCCGGTGTGGACGTGGATGCGGTTCTTTCCCGCATTGGTGAAGCCGTTGACGCTGTTTGCGAAGAAGCATTGCTTGGCTGCCGAGGGTGGCGGCTCTTTGGGCGCGGGCGCCGCGGCGATGCAGACCAAGGCTGCTGCAACGGGGAGAGCAAGGCGGATCATCGGCGTTATCCCTTCGATCCGCCAACGCATGCCCGCGAGGGTGGTTGCCCCGTCGGCCGCTACAGCGTCTTCTCGTAGATCCGGTAGATTTTGTTGATCCGGCTCTCGATGGTCTCGGCAATGGCGCGCATACCGCCATTGTCCTCGAGCACCCAGCCGATCTCGCCGCGCGTCGCGCCATAATCAGCGACCGCATCGCGGCGGATATATTCGATCATCATAAAGGCGAGTTGGCTGGCGAGGCGGCTGTTCTGCAATTCGCGCAGCACGCCCATCAGCGGCACGCGCATGGTCCGCACCTTGGGCTTGCGCAGCCGCCACAGCAGCTTCGCCCAGCCGAAGGGATAGAGGCTGCCGTTGAGGTCGGTAATGAACTCGTTGAGGTTGGGCAGCGTCATCATGAAGGCGACGGGCCGCCCGTCGACCTCGGCGATGCGGATCAAATCCTCGTAGACGATCGGCTTCAGCTTCTTGCCGCCATAGGCGATCTCGGAATCGGTGAGCGGGATGAAGCCCCAATTGTCGCCCCAGGCATCATTCAGGATGTTGAGGATGATCGCCGCTTCGGCGTCGAACTTGGACTTGTCGACCTTGCGGATGCGGATGCGCGGATTGCGCTCGCCCGACTGGACGATGCGCTGGACGATCGGCGGCATCTGCTGGGTGATGTCGAGATCGTAGGTGAAGAGGTCCTTGACGCTCTTGTAACCGGTGCGTTCGACCCAGGCCTCATAGGCGGCGCTGTTGTGGCCCATCATCACCGTGGGCGGATGGTCATGGCCCTGGATCAGCAGTCCCGGTTCGTCCCATATCGACAGGCTGAACGGCCCCAGGCTGTGCGTCATGCCCTGATCGCGAAGCCAGGCCTCGGCCTTGGCCAGCAGCGACGCTGCGACGGCTTCGTCCTCCGCCTCCAGCATGCCCCATTGCCCGGTGCCGTCACCCATGTGCTGCAGCACAAGCTGATCGACCTGCGCCGAGATGCGGCCGACGACGCGGCCGTCACGCTCGGCGAGAAAAAGCGCCGCGGCGGCATGTTCGAACCAGGGGTTGTCGCCAGGCGTGAGGAGGGCGTGCACCTCGGCCTTCAGCGGCGGCACCCAGTTCGGATCACCCGCATTCAGCCGGAAGGCAAGATCGACAAAGGCGTTGCGGTCCGCCCGCGTGACGACGGGGCGGATCTTGAGATTGTCCATGTGCGGGGCTTAGTCCTTCGGACCCGGTGCCGTCGAGCGCTCAGCGATCCCGCTGGCGGGGATGGCCCGTCGCAACGCCGCCGGAAAGCTCGGCGACCTTGGGCCAGCGCTTCGCGATCTCGGGCGTGTAGCCCAGATTGAACACCGTCGCGCTCTTCTCGGGCCGATCGGCGCGGTCGTAGAAAGTGCCGAACGCCTTGTCCCAGAAGAAGGTGGTGATCCCGTAATTGCCGTTCTCGTCGTG
The DNA here is from genome assembly GCF_900177405.1 of Allosphingosinicella indica. Taxonomy (NCBI): domain Bacteria; kingdom Pseudomonadati; phylum Pseudomonadota; class Alphaproteobacteria; order Sphingomonadales; family Sphingomicrobiaceae; genus Allosphingosinicella; species Allosphingosinicella indica. The sequence continues at coordinate 2,157,947 of NZ_LT840185.1, forward strand.
GAAATGATGCGCCATGTGACGCTTCTTCATTTCCGCGATCCACTTGCTCTTGGGCTTGTAGGCCAGATGCTGGATGCAGTGGACAAACTCGTAGAAGCAGGTCGTCAGCAGGCCCGTCGCGAAGGCGATGCAGGCGCCGCCGAAGCCGGCACCCCAATAACTGCCGATCGCATAACCCAGCGGCGCGGTGGCGATGGCGATCGTCGGCAGCGTGGTGTGAAGCGCACCAAACAAAACCTCCAGGTGGTTGGGATCCTGATGGTGATCATAGTGGATGCGCTTCCAGGTCGCGGCCAGGGGCGAGACCTTGAACATCCAGCGGCTGTGCAGAACCCAGCGGTGGAGGACGTACCAGACGAGCGGATAGACGAAGGTCGAGACGCCGACCGCGATGAGCGTGGGCACCAGCGGCGCCGGCTGCCACGCGTAAAGACCGAGCGCGATCAGTGCGAGCGCCGTATAGGCGATGATCGCGGGATATTGCACATAAGCGATCACCAGCTCGCGGAAGGTCATCTTGTCGAGATGATGCGAGCGGTTCCAGAAGCCCGGACGCGCGGTTTCGGCGAGTTTCACCCTGATACCTCAAATCATGCTGTTCGGCGGAAAGGCGACATTATGCCTAACTATATGTGACGCGTCTGTGAACGGACAATAAGGCGGTTTTGGGACGCCGATGGGTCAGGAAGGGAGCAGCCGCAGCCGCCGGGCGATCCCCCCCAGCGCCTCGCGGTCGGTGCGGGTAAGGCCGAGGCGGAGTGCGACCCAGCTTGTCATCACCCAGAGAAGGGTGACCGAAACGAAGCGGGCGGGGCCGCGCGTAAATTGCTCGGCCAGCGCCATCAGCGCCACCCCGGCGATCGCGACCGAGAAACCGATGAGCAGCTTTCGGTCAAACGGGGACAGGCCGTCGCTGAACCTTAATTCCAGCGTCGCGGCGTAGGTGATCGTCACCGTCGCGGCCGCAACCGCGATGGCCATGCCGAGCGCGCCATGCGCCGGGACGAGCAGCGCGGCGAGCGCAGCGCCCAGGCCCACACCGATCAGGCTATTGACCAACGGGAGGGCGCGGTGGCCGGTCATCTCGACGATTGGCGTGGCGGGGCCGACGATCGCTTCCGCCGCGCGCGCCGCGACGAGGATGGTGAGCAAAGGCAGCGCCGCCGCGGCTTCCGGCCGGTAGACCGATAAAATGTCCGGTCCGGCGAAAATGAGCAGCCCGGCGAGCGGCACCACCATCGCGGTCGAGACGCGGCTGGCGAAGCGGTAGAGCGGCGCGATCTCGGCGCGGTCGACGTGCGCCTGCGCCGAGGCGAGTGGCGCCATCACATATTGAAACGCCTGCCGCACGACGAGCGGAATGGTCGATAACTTGCGGGCGATCTCGAACAAGCCGGCGGCAGTGGCGCCGCGCGTGCCGGGCAGCATGAGGTTGAGCACCACCGGCGGCCCGTCGATCAGCAGCCGGCGCGATACGTCGGCGGGCATCAGCGCCAGGCCGGTCCCGACCAGCGCGCGGATGTCGCGGAAGGGGACGGGTGCGCGAAGCAGTGCGCCGAGGTCGTAGTAGCGCGCGAGCAGGGGGACGGAGAGTCCGGCGGTCAGCGCCAGCGAGCAGAGATGCGCCAGCATCAGCCCCTCGCTGGTGAAACCGGCAAGGAAGAAGCCGAGCGCGAAGAGGATGCGCGCGATCTGCTCCCAGAAGATACGCAGCCGTATCTCGGGACCGAACGCCCGCCGCGCGCGCGCCGCAGAGGTCGCGACTTCGACGAACGTCCAGAGCGGCAGCGCCCAGGCAAAGAGCGCGACGATATGGGGCAGGCGCGCCCGATCGACCGGCGCTGCTGAGAAGAGCGCCGCGACGCTCTCGGCGTTGAGGCTGACCGCGAGCGCCACCAGGATCGCCGGCGTCATCGCGATCAGCATCGCGCCCTTCACCAGCCCCTCGGCGCGCCGGTCCCCGCCGGCGGTCGGCACCAGCCGCTGCATTGCGCTGGTCATCGAGAGATCGACGATGTTGGAGACGAAATTGATCGCCCCCCACAGCACGACATAGATGCCGTAGGTCGCAAGGCCGAACAGCCAGGTGAAAAGCGGCTGCGCCAGCGCCTCGATCACCGCCCCCAGCCGCGCGAGGCCGGCGAGGCCCGCGCCGCGCGCCATGTCGCCGCGGCTGACCGCGGGCGCGGCTTCGCTCACTCCTCGGTCCTGAGCAGCACGGTCTCGCCGATCAGCAGGAACAGGAAGAACGGCGCCCAGGCGGCGAGGAAGGGGGGATAGGCGCCGAAATTGCCCATCGCGAGCGCGAAATTGTCGGCGACGAAATAAGCGAAGCCCAGCGCCATGCCGGCGACGGCGCGAACGAAAAGCTGGCCGGAACGCGCCAGCCCGAACGCGGCCACCGCGGCAAGCAGCGGCATCAGGATCGCGGAGAGCGGCCCCGACAGCTTGTGCCAGAGTTCCGCTTCGAGGCTGGTCGTGTTCCGCCCGCCCGCCTGCAATTCCCCGATCAGCCGTTTCAGCGTCACGAAATCCTGCTCGTCGCCGCGAACGGCGGCGAGGGTGAAGCGCTCAGGCTCGATCTGGCTGCCGAGCTGCATAGTCGGCGCGCGCATCGTCTGGCCGCGCTCGACGTTGAACGTCTCGACATCGTTGAGCCGCCAGCCGCCTGCGTCCGGACGGCCGCTTGCCGCGGTTACGATGCTCTCGAGCGTTCCCTGGCTGCGGACGTAGATCGCGACGCCGGTCAGGCGTGTGGCATTGCCCTGACCCTCGACGCTGCGCGCGTAGATGAGGTCGTCGCCCTCGCGCACCCAGACGTTGGTCGCGGTGCCGGACCCCGCCGGCACCTTGCCGTAATCGACCGCCTGCCAGTCGTTGAGCCGGGCTGTGGCGCGGGTGACGATCCGTTCCTGGAACACGAAGGCGAAAGCGGCGACCACCAGCGAAGCAAGGACGAGCGGCGCGATGATCTGGTGCGCGGAAATGCCTGCCGCCTTCATGCTGATGATCTCGCTCGACTGGTTCATCGAGACGAGCGTGATGAGCGTGCCGAGCAGCACGGCAAAAGGCAGGAAGCGGGCGACGAGCTGTGGGATGCGCAGCGACACATATTCCCAGAGCTGCGCGTCGCCGTTGCCCGGCACGGCGAGGATCTTGCCGGATTCGCCGAGCAGATCGAGCGTCTGGAGCACGAGGACCAGCGCGGCGAGCACGGCAAGCGTGCGCAGCAGGAAGGTCTTGCCCATGTAGAGCGCGATCTGGCGCGACGGGAAGAATTGGACGTTGATCATTCGGCCGGCACCGCCCTCGCTTCGCGCCGCCCGACGCGCAGCAATTTCTTGATCCCGGTGCCGGCCTTCGCCGCCACCCGCTCCAGCGCGCCGATCGGCTGGCCGCCGGGCTTGTGCGCCAGCGTCCAGTACATCCAGAAAATCAGCGCGCCGAAGATGAAGAAGGGCACCCACAGCGCGATCAGCGGGTCGATCCGCCCCTGCGCCCCCATCTGCTCGGCATATTGATTGACCTTGTGATAGGTCACCACGAACACGATCGAGATGAAGATGCCGAGGCCAGACGTGCTGCGCTTGGGCGGCACCGCCAGCGCCACCGCGAGCAGCGGCAGCAGAAACATCATCGCCACCTCGACGATGCGGAAGTGGAAGTTGGCGCGGCTCGCGTCGCGCTGCGGGCCTTCCTCGATCGTCCGGCCCTGACGCACCAGCTCGGGGATGGTCAGCTCGTCATTATCGTTCCCGCGGCCGCGGAAGCTCTCGATCGCGGGCAGGTTGATCGGCAGATCCTGCTGTTCGAAGCTCAGTACGCGCGGGACGCGGTAGCCGGGCGCATTGTCGACCAACCGACCGCGGCGCAGGCGCAGCAGGATCGTGTCGGGATCATCGGTGGCGAGGAAAGTGCCGAATTCGGCGGTCGCAGCGACGACGCGGCCCGCGCTGTTCTCGGCGCGCACGAAGACGCCGCGCAGGGTGCGGCCCTCGTCTTCGCTCTGCTCGACCCGGAGCGTCATGCGATTGCCAAGCTTGTTGAACTCGCCGACCTTGATCGACGCGCCGAGCGCGCCCGATCTCAGTTCGAAGCGTAGCCCCTCATAGGCATAGGTGGCATAGGGCTGGATGAAGCCGACGATGGCGAGGTTCAGCGCGGCGAGGCCGATCGCATAATAATAAGGTACGCGCAGCAGCCGGCCGTAGCTGAGGCCGACCGCGCGCAGCGCATCGAGTTCGGACGAAAGCGCGAGCTTGCGGAAGGCGAGGAGGATGCCGAGCATCAGCCCGATCGGGATGCCCAGCCCCATATATTCCGGGACCATGTTGATCAGCATCTTCCAGACGACGTTGACCGGGCCGCCCTCGCTCACCACGAAATCGAACAGCCGCAGCATCTTCTCGAGCAGCAATAGCATTGCCGCCAGCGTCAGCGTGCCGATCAGCGGCACCGCGATCAACTTGGCGAGATAGCGGTCGGTGAGGTTTGCGGTCTTCACTGGGGGGCTGCTCCGGCCCGGAACCTAGGCAAGAAGGCGGCGAAGCGGAATAGCAGCGCGCGAAAAATCGTCTCCGGCGAGTGCGCCGGGGAGGGGTGCTCGCCCACTTGGCCTATGCTGCCGACGACCCGCCCTTCCAGCCATCGACCAGTTCCTCGAGCACTGGCATCGGCATCGCGCCCGCCAGCAGGATGAGATCGTGGAAGGCGCCGATGTCGAAGGCAGGGCCGAGTCGTTGGCGTGCACGTTCGCGCGCCGCGTGAATCCGCGCCTCGCCGAGCTTAAACGCGCAGGCCTGGCCGGGGAGGACACAATAACGGTCGATCTCGCGGGTGGTGGACTCGACCTGCTCGCCGGCATTCTCGACCATCCAGGCGATGGCCTGTTCGCGGCCCCATCGCTTGGCGTGCAAGCCCGTGTCGACAACGATACGGCACGCGCGCCACAGCGCCGATTGGAGGTAGCCGACGCGGCCGAAGGGATCGCCTTCGTAAACGCCAATTTCGTCGGCGACGCGCTCGCCGTAGAGCGCCCAGCCCTCGGAATAAGCGGAGAAGCGCGCGAAATTGCGGTAATCCGGCTGATCCTTCGCAACGGCGCGGAAGATGGATCCCTGCAAATGATGCCCCGGCACGCCCTCGTGGTGGACGAGCGTCGTCAGCCGCCACAGCGGCCACTCGCCGGTGTTCTTGAGATTGATCGATATCGTCCCCGGGCGCGAACCGTCCGCGGGCGGCGGATTGTAATAAGCCCCCGGCGCGCCGGCCTCGATGGCTTCCGGTACCCGCCGCACTTCGATTTCGGTCGCGGGCAAGGTGCGGAATGCTTTGGGCAGAAGCGGTCGGATCTTGGCAAGGTGGTCGCGGGCGTAGGCAAGGACGCGCTCCCGTCCCGCGTCATCGTTGGGCTGGGCGAAGCGCGGGTCGATATCGAGGGCATTCAGGCGCTCGCGAAGACTGCCTTTCGTCATGCCTTGGGCGCGCAGCATGCGGTCGATCTCCGCGCCGATCGCACGGACCTGTTCCAGCCCGAGCTCGTGCATCTCGTCTGGCGGCATCGCAATCGTCGCGTTGGCGTGCAGCGCCGAGCGGTACCAGGCCTCGCCGTCGGGCTGCGCCCACACGCCCGCATCATGCTTCGCTCGTGACTGAAGCGTGGTCAGCGCGGCGATCTGCCGATCGAGCGCCGGATTCAGCGATTGGGCCACGATGCGGGCCGCCGCCGCGGCGTCCAGCTGCAAACCGTTGCGCTGGGCCGCGGCGAGCGGTTCGCGCTGCATCGAAGACTGCTCAGGCTGCGCGGCGCGGAGGTCGCGAAGCTGGGCGATCGTCCGTGCGAGGATGAAATCGGGAGGAATCACGCCGATTGCGGCATCCGCGCGCAGGCGTTCGGTTTCCTGATCGACGGCGGTTCCGAATGCGGCGAGGCGCGCGAGATAGGCGTCGGCGTCGGCTTGGCTGCCCATGCGCGCACGGGCGAAGCGCTCGGGCAGCCAATAATAACTGCCCGCCATCTGGTTTACGACATAGGGGTTCGGACGCAGGTTGGTATCGACGAAACCGTATCGGCCGAGCAGATCGGCATAGCGATCATAGGTGAAGGCAGCGATGTCATAGTCGCGGCGCAGGGCAGGGGAGAGCGCGTCCCTGTCGATGCGGGACAACTCGCTCTTCCAGCGCCGCGCTGCCGCCGCGTCGCGCTGCTTTGCGCCGGACGAACGATCGTCGAGTTGGCGGCGCGCAGACGGATGCCGGGTGCTGGCATTCGCAGAGGCCGCCTCGGGCGATAACGCGAGATACTCGTCGAATTGCCGGCTCAACAACGCCTGCAGCGCTTCATCGGCGTTTGATTCCGCCACCGCTGCAAGCGCCGGGCGCGTGAGTGATAGACCCGCGATCGCCGCCGCGCTCTTGGCAAAAGTTCGTCTATCCATCCGGAAAATTCCCTGCGGCCAACCGATGGGAAATGCTGGCCTTTCCGGTTCCGCCGCACAAGCCGCCCAGGTTGCGGGCAGGGCTGAATTTCGCTGCGCTTAACGCATTCGCGGGATGAGATTTCGTCGAGCGCGCCGCAAATGAGGGCGGATTCGATCGGTTTTCGACGTCCGGTCACCACATTTTGGCCGCAAGGCTGGGGCATATCATCGGGCGAAGGGGGGGCTTTCCGGGATCATCGACGCCGCGAGGACGGCGCTCCCGAACAGTGTCCAGGAGAAGGTTTGAATGTTGAAGTGGGTGCCCGTCATCACTGCCGTAACGCTCAGCATCACGGCTCCGGCCGCGGCGCAGGCCGCGCTCGGGCCGGACGCGGCTTCCTGCCGGCAAGGCGCCGGTGATCCGGCGGTGCTGGTCAACGTCAGCGGTTTCAAGAATCGCGACGGCAATCTTCGCGTTCAGCTCTACGGTGGAAATCCGGAGGATTTTCTCGCCAAGGGCAAGCGGCTGCGCCGCATCGACCTGCCGGTCACCCCGGCCGGGGCGATGAAGGTTTGTGTCGCGGTGCCGAAGAGCGGCAACTATGCGATCGCGGTCCGCCATGATGCCGACGGCAACGGCAAGTCGGGATGGAATGATGGCGGCGGTTTCTCGCGCAATCCCAACATCTCTTTGATGTCGCTAAAGCCCAAATATCACGATGTGGTCATCCCGGTGGCCAACGGCGTCAAACCGATCGACGTCGTTCTCAACTATCGCCGGGGGCTGAAGATCGGCCCGGTCGGAGGCAACTGACCATGTCCCGCGTCGCGCTCCTCTCCAACCCGAGCTCGACCGGGAACAAGCTGCTGCTGCCGCGCGTCCGCGCCTTCTGCGCAGAACATGCCGACATCTTCCATTATGAGGTGGAGCAGGTCGATCAGATCGGCGACGCGCTGAAATCGATCGCGCTGGTCCAGCCGAAGGTGCTCATCATCAATGGCGGCGACGGCACCGTCCAGGCGGCGCTGACCGAACTTTATCAGGGCGACCATTTCGAAGGTGCGCCGCCGCCGGTTGCGGTGCTGCCCAACGGCAAGACCAACCTCATCGCGCTCGATCTTGGTGCGGTCGGCGATCCGATCGTAGCGCTGGAGCGCGTGCTGGAGCTGGCGCGCACCGACATGGTCGATCATGTCGTTTCGCGCGAGCTGATCGCGCTCTCGGGCGGCGGCAGCAACGGCCGGCCGGTGCTGGGCATGTTCCTCGGCGGTGCGGGGCTTGCGGATTTCATTCTCTACTGCCGCCACAAAATCTATCCGCTGGGCCTCCCCAACGGCTTCAGCCATCTGCTGACCGCGCTGGCGGTGCTGGTCTCGCTGTTCCTCGGCATCCGCGCGGCGTTCCTGCCGCCGAGCCCCGCCAACGTCACCGTATCGGTGTTCCAGCATGGCGAGCGGAAGGGCCGCTTCTCGCTGCTGATGGTGACGACGCTGGAGCGGCTGCTGCTCAAGAGCCAGCTTCCTACGCTGGCCGGGAGCGGTGCGCTGCAGCTCATTCTCGTCGATCGCAACCCGGTCGTGTTGCTCCGCGCGCTCGCCGCGGCGTTTCTCGGCCGGCTTGGCGGTGACCATCGCATGGCCGGCGTCCATCTCGAGCGCAGCCAGGAAATCCGCATCGAGGGTGACCAGTCCAGCGTGATCCTCGATGGCGAGCTGTTTCACGCGCGCATGGGTCATCCCATCGTCCTCAAACCCACACAGCCGGTTCCCTTCCTCCGGCTCGCGGCCTGATGCCGCCCGCCGCGGCGGGGAGCGAAGTCAGCATGGCCTCGGCCGAAGCGCTCATCGCCGCCGAACTCGCCGAACCCGTCGATCCGCGCGTTGCGGCAATGGCTGTCGCGATTGCGGCGAAATATGGCGCGGCATCGCGTGCGGTCCTCTTCTACGGATCGTGCTTGCGCAGTCGCGAGCTCGACGGGCAGATGCTCGATTTTTATCTGATCGTGTCGGACTATCGCGCAGCCTATGCCAAGCCGTGGCTCGCACGCGCAAACCGTCTGATCCCGCCCAACGTCTTCCCGTTCGAGCATGCCGGCCTCCGCGCCAAATATGCCGTGCTCGACGAAGCCGATTTCCACCGGCTCAACGGGGCGGAAGCGGACAGCGTGTCGGTATGGGCACGGTTTGCGCAACCGGCGCGGCTTGCCTGGAATGCCGACGATTCCGCGGCAGCGACCGCCGCGCGGGCGATCGCCCGGGCGCCGCGCACCTTGCTGTCGCTGACACCCGGGGGTGATGCGCTCGATCGCTGGCGGCGCGGTTTCACGCTCACTTATGGGGCCGAACTGCGCGCCGAGCGGGGCGACCGGCCGCACTCGATCGTCGATTTCGATCCCGGCCGCTACCGGCGCATCGCCGATGCACTTGGGCCGGTACCGGCGCTTTCCGATCTCGACGCACGCTGGCGGCGGCTGCGGCGGCGGGGCAAGGCGCTGACGCTGGCACGGCTCGCCAAGGCCAGCCTGACCTATTCGGGCGGGATCGATTATCTGGCGTGGAAGATCAACCGCCATGCCGGCACCGCAATCGCGATCGCGCCCTGGCAGCGCCGTTGGCCAATCCTTGGCGCGCTTACTCTGCTGCCTCGCTTGCTGCGCCGGGGTGCGATCCGCTGAACCGCCGCGCCATGGCGCCTGCGACAGCGTCGGACAGCGCCGAAACGGTGAAGGGCTTGCGCAACATGTCGTGACCGGCAAGCTCGTCGCTCTCGCCTGCCTCGCCGACGAACCCGCTGACGTAGAGGATAGCGATGCCTTGATGGCGCGCCTCGATCTCGCGGACCAGCTCGGGACCGGTCATCTCGGGCATCATCACGTCGGTGATGACGAGATCGACCGGTTCGCCGCCGCCCAGAATCTCCAGTGCCTCGCCGCCGCTGGAGCAGGCGAGGGGGCGGAAGCCCAGTTCCTCGAGCGACGCGACCGTAGCCCGGCTGACGCGGGGATCGTCCTCGACGACGAGGATGTGGGCGCCCGAGGGTGCGGGTACTTCGGCATCGTCGCGCGTGCCGACAATCGTTCCAGCTTCGGCCTCACGAAGCGAGCGGGGCAGATAAATGCTGACCGTCGTTCCTTCGCCGACGGCGGAATCGATGACGACATCGCCATCGGACTGGCGTGCGAAGCCAAAGAGCTGGCTGAGCCCCAGCCCGGTGCCTTTGCCAACCGGCTTGGTGGTGAAAAAGGGTTCGAACACGCGCTCCAGATGTTCGGGCGCGATGCCGCTGCCGCTGTCGGCCACGCTGATCCGCACATAATCGCCCGGCCGCAGCACGCCGATTTCCCGCCCGCCGACGGCGACATTGTCGACCACGATCGAGAGCGAACCCTGGCCGTCCATCGCGTCGCGGGCGTTGACGCAGAGGTTGAGGATCGCGTTTTCGAGCAGACTGGGATCGGCCCAAACGTGCCACGGATCCGCGGCGAAGCGCGTTTGCACCGCGATCCGCTCGCCGATCGCGCGGTCGATCAGCTCGAGCATGCCATCGACCAGCGCCGCCGGCGCTACGGCCTCCGGAGTCAGCGCCTCAGAGCGCGAGAACGCCAGGAGACGGCGGGTGAGGGCGGCGGCACGGGTCGCGCCTTCCATCGCGCTGTCGATATGGAACTCGACTTCCCGCTTCGAGGCGCTTTTGAGCTTGCGGCGGGCGAGATCGAGTCCGCCGAAGACGACCGCGAGCATATTGTTGAAATCATGCGCGATCCCGCCGGTAAGCTGGCCGACCGCTTCCATCTTCTGCACCTGCCGCAGCTTCGCCTCGGCCGCCTCGCGCTCCGCTGCCTCGGCGAGCAGGGCTTCGTTCGCTTCGCTGAGCTCGCGCGTCCGGTCGCGCACCGCTTCGTCGAGCGCGTGGGCGCGGCTCGCCTCGCTGTCCGCCTCCTGCTCGGCGAGCCGCTGCTCGGTGAGCGCGCGATAGGAGATGAGGCCGAGGATGATCGCGCCGAAGCCGATCAGCACCGCCACCCAGCCCAGCCATTCGGTGAACTGCTCGGCGCGCGCATCGAAGAAGCGGGTGCGGTCCTGCCGCTCGGCGAGCTTGGCGCGCTCCGCCGCCGCGATCTCGTCGAGCAATGCGCGGAGCGCCGGCCCGGTCCTGGAAAGGCCGGCCTGGTAGAAATAGGGGACGCCGCCGCTGTCCTTGCGCTCGGCGGCACGGGTGGCGGCGGCGGCAAGCTCGGTGCCGCGCACCCTGTACAGCTCGCGCAGCCGGTCGACGCGGGCGCGCTGGCCGACGTCGCGGGCCAAGCGCTGGAGCTGCTGGATCTGCCGCCCCGCCTGTCGCCAGTCGTTGTAGTAGAGAAGGCCCGTTTCGCGCTTCTCGTCGAGCACGAAGCGGCCGAGCGTCGCTTCGGCGCGCGCCAGATTGGCGTCCATCGCGCGGGTGAGGAGCACGACATTCTGAGTGTGCCGTTCGGCCGCCAGCGCCGCATCGCGGTTGCGGTTGGCGAGCGTCACCATGACGAGCAACAGGATGAGGAGGATCGTCGCCAGCAGCGCGCCGATGCTGGCCCAACTGCGGTGCCACCCCCCGGGGCGGGCTTCGGGAACGGCGTCAAGCATCACGTCCGCCATGCCGCTATCCTAGAGCAAGCCCGCCGCGCGTGCAAAGCGCGCCGCGGCGCCGGTCAGCCGATCGCTCCGACGGCGCGCCCCGCCGCCTTGAACCGCTCGAGGATCTGATCGACCTGCGTGTCGCTGTGATCGGCGCAGAGCGAGCAGCGGAGCAGGAACATGCCCGCAGGGGTCGCGGGCGGTCGCGCCATGTTGACGTATACGCCTTGCTCGATCAGCGCCTGCCACATCGCCACCGTCTGCGCCTGATCGGGCAACAGGATCGCGATGATCGCGGACTGCGCCTCGGGCGTAGCGATGTTGAAGCCGAGATCGCGCAGCCCCTTGTGGAGCCGCTTGCTGTTCTTCCAGAGGTGCGCGCGCTTATCCCCGGCGTGCATAAGCTTGCGGATCGAGGTCGCCGCGGTCGCAACCACGCTGGGCGGCAGCGACGCGGTGAAGACATAGGGCCGGCAGACCAGGCGCAGCACTTCGAACTTGGGATGGTTCGAAACGATAAAGCCGCCGACGGTGCCGACCGACTTGGAAAAGGTGCCGATGACGAAATCGACATCGGCCTCCACGCCCGCTTCCTCGAAGACACCGCGTCCATTGGGGCCGAAAAAGCCCATGCCGTGCGCTTCGTCGACCGCGATCATCGCGCCGTGCTTCTTGGCGACCGCGACCATCTCTTTCAGCGGCGCGATGTCGCCCAGCATCGAATATACGCCTTCCAGCACGACGAGCCGGCCGCCAGTGGCGGGCAGGCGGCCGAGGCGCTTGTCGAGGTCCTCGACGCTATTGTGACGGAAGCGGACGATCTGGGCGTTACCGAGCGCGCAGCCGTCGTAGATCGACGCATGGCTGTCGGCGTCGAGGATGATGTAATCCTCCTTGCCCGCGATCGTCGACATGAGGCCGAGATTGGCCTGATAGCCGGTCGAGAAGACCATGGCATATTCGGTGCCGTAGAAGGCCTTCAGCGCCTCTTCGCACTCCTTGTGGCCCTGATAGGTGCCGTTGAGGACGCGGCTGCCGGTGGTGCCCGATCCGAAATCGTCGAGCGCCTGCTTCCCCGCGGCGACGACATCGGGATCGAAGGTCATTCCCATGTAATTATAGGTGCCTAGGAGGATCGTCTCCTTGCCCTTGATCATCGCGAGGGTGGGGGAGAGCACCTCGTCCATCACGATGCCGAACGGATCGCGCACGCCGGTGTCTAGCAGCGCCTGCCGCTCGGCGATCAGCGCATCGAACTTGCTGAAGAGATCGCCCGTCGCCGCATCGTCGGCACTCTGGCGATCGGGATCGTCCGGGGTCATCACCGCTTCGCTCATCGCGTCAGGCGTCGTTCTTGAGGTCTTCGACGGCGTCGACCAGCTGGCCGACAGTCTCTATTTCCGCCTGCTGATTCATGGTGATGAGGATGTCGAACTCATCCTCCACCGACGCTACGAAATCCATCACGATCAGGCTGTCCCACTCGAGGTCGCCCGCGAAGGTCGTCTTCTCGGCGATCTCGACACCCTTGCGGTTGAACGGCGCGATCAGCCCCGCCACCTTGGCGAACGTTTCTTCCCTGTCGGTCATGCCGGTTCCTTATGTCCCGGCACCGCCCCTGCCAAGCGAATAGGGCAGAAAACGGGCAGCGCGGCGGCGCCCAAAAACGCCTTCCCTCGACGCTTGGCAAAAATTCGCTGTCATGCAAGTGTCATAGCCAAGGGTCTGGGGAATGCTTGCAATGTCAGAACAGGAATCCGGAAAGCCGGATCCGGCGTTTTCGTCGAATGCGATTCATCTGGTGCGGACGGCGCAGCAGATTCATGTGCAATTGTCCGCGATGGCGGATCACAAGGCGTCGATCCTGATGGGCGCGACCTTCGTGATCTTCACCATCTCGATCGGTCAGGCGCGGACGTCCGCGGCGCCGGTGCCGCTGCTCATCCTCGGCGCGGCGGCTTTCTTTTCGGCGGTGTTCGCAGTGCTCGCGATCCTTCCTGCAACGCGCTACGGCCAGAAGGGGCCGCTCAACCTCCTTTTCTTCGGCTCGTTCACCCAGCTCGAGGAGGACGAGTATCTCGACAAGGTGATCGGCCGCCTTCACGCCGACGAGGACGTGTTCCGCACGATGGCGCGCGATATTTTCCAGAACGGGCAGGTGCTGGCGCGCAAGAAATACCGGTTGCTGGGCTTCGCCTATCGCATCTTTCTGGTCGGGCTGACGGCGAGCTTCGGCGCCTTCCTATTCGAATATTGGCGCGATCTGATCTAGCGCTTCAGCCAGCCCTCGCGGCGATACCATTCGGCGGTTTCCAGAAGGCCGGTTTGCGTCTTGACCGCAGGCTGCCAAAGCGCCGCAGGCGGACGTTTCTCCGCGCTGACCACCCAGTCGGGGTGACAGAAATAGCGGACTCGATCGGGGGTGAGCTGCGCTCGACTGCGACGGAGCAGCCGGTCGATCCGCGCGGCGCCGCCGAGCGCGAGGCGGGGCAGGGCGAGGGTGGTCGCGCGTTTGCCGAGCAACCGCGCCAGCGTGCGCGCGAAATGGCGATGCTCCCAGCCGTCCTGCCGCCCGTCGTCCGGTTCGTAGGTCTCCGAGATCGTGTCCGGTTCGTCGAGCACGGCGAGGATGAGGCGGCACAGATCCTCGACGTGGATCAGCGAGAAGCTGCCGCCCGGCGGCAACGCCACGAAGCCGCGGCGCGCCATTCGGAACAGCTCCAGCGTCTCACGGTCGCCGGGGCCGTAGATCGCGGGCGGACGAACGATCGTCCATTGCAGGCCGGAGGCGGCGACGAGCTTCTCCGACTGCGATTTGGACCAGCCATAGGCCGACAGCTCCGGTTCGCGCGCGGCGAGCGAGGAGATATGGACGAAGCGGCGGACGCCCGCGCGGCGGGCGGCATCGATCGCCGCCACCGTGCCTGCGACATTGACCCGCTCGAAATGCTTGCGATCGCCCTTGATCGCGCCAGCGATGTGGATGAAGGCATCTGCGCCCGATGCGAGGCGGGAGAGGCTGTCGGGGCGGTCGAGCGCGCCGTCGATCCAGCTCGTGCCAACCTCGGGCGGTTTCCACCCGCGGGTGAGCGCGCGGACGTCATAGCCGTCGGCGAGCGCCATGCGGATGAGATGCTGGCCGACGAAGCCCGTGCCGCCGGTGACGGCCAACGTGCGGGTGCGCCGCACCGCGTTCATCCGAGCGGCGACCAGTCGCCTTCGCCGACGGCGGCGTCCGCTTCGGCCTCGCTCACGAGATGGCCGATCAGCGTGTCGAGCAGTTCGGGCACGCCGGCACCGGTGGCGCCCGAAATGCGATGCACGGCATGGCCGCAGGCCGCCTCCAGCTCCGCCGCGAGCGCATCGGCAAGTTCCTCATCGAGCGTGTCGGCCTTGTTGAGCGCGACGACCTCGATCTTGTCGGTGAGGTCGGCGCCATAAGCCTCAAGTTCGGTACGAACGGTCGTGTAGGCGTCGGCAACATCCTCGACATTGGCGTCGACGAGGTGAAGCAGCACGCGGCAGCGCTCGATATGGCCCAGGAAGCGATCGCCGATGCCCGCGCCCTCGGCGGCGCCCTCGATGAGGCCGGGGATGTCCGCCATCACGAACTCGCGCCCGCGATGCCCGACCACGCCGAGTTGCGGGTGGAGTGTCGTGAACGGATAGGCGCCGACCTTCGCCTTGGCGTTGGTTACGGCGTTGATGAGCGTGGACTTGCCGGCATTGGGAAGTCCGACCAGCCCCACGTCGGCGAGCAGCTTTAGCCGCAGCCAGACCCACATTTCCTCGCTCGGCCAGCCGGTGCCGTGCTGGCGGGGGGCGCGGTTGGTCGAAGTCTTGTAGCTGGCGTTGCCGCGGCCTCCATCGCCGCCACGTAGCAGGTGGATCCGCTGACCGACCTCGGTGAAGTCCGCGAGTACGTCCTCCTTGTCCTCGCTCAGCACCTGTGTGCCCACGGGCACCTTGATAACGAGATCGGGGCCGCCCGAGCCGGTGCAGTTCGATCCCGATCCGCCCTTGCCGCGCGGGGCGCGGAAATGCTGCGTGTAGCGGAAGTCGATGAGGGTGTTGAGGCCCGCCACCGCCTCGAACACGATGTCGCCGCCCTTGCCGCCTTCGCCGCCGTCGGGCCCGCCGAACTCGATGAACTTCTCGCGCCGAAAGCTGACCGCGCCCGGTCCGCCCGCGCCGGAGCGGATGAAAATCTTTGCCTGATCCAGAAAATGCATCGCCGCGACTTAGGCGCGGGCGAGCATTTCCGCCAGTGTTGTCACGACGGCGGTGTGTCCAGCCCGTGCATCGCGATGAGGTGGCGCCGCGCTGCCTCGCGCGCCGCTTCGCGCGGCAGGCCGAGTGCATCGACCAGAGCCTCGCCGAGCAAAGCGTCCCCCAATGCGGCAAGCACCAGCCATAGGGTCGTCTCGTGGACCGGACGGTCTTCATGGCCCTGGCCGAGCTGGTCGACGAGCCCGTGGATCGCCTCAAGCACCGGATTGAGCGCGTCACGGTTGCCGGAAAGGATCATCCAGGCGGCAAGGGCGCCGGCACCCTCGCGATCGAAGGCGTCGAAGGTGCGATCGACGATTTCGCGGGGATCGGTTTCGCCGGCGCGGGCGCGCGTAACGGCACCTGCAATGCCCTGCGTGACGCGGCCGGCGATATGGCGTGCGAGCGCGGCCTGCAGGCCGGCGGCTGAGCCGAAGTGATGGAGCAGATTGGCGTGGGTCTTGCCGATTCGTGCCGCCACCGCCTTCAATGTCACCGCTTGCGGCCCGGCCTCGATCAGCAACGCGCGCGCCGCTTCCAGTGCGAGCGAGCGGCTTGCTTCCGGGCTGAGACGTTCACGAGTTATTGACATCGCTGTCAGTAATTTCCTATCTCGACGTTCGAAGGAGATAGACGATGGCGCGTGAAACCACACCATCCGACTTGACGATCACCCCGCGCGACGTGCGCTTCGGACGCGGCGCTACGACCGAGCGCTGGTGGATGGGCGGCGATCCGATAGCCACTGCCTTCTATAATGCCCTGTCGGCGACCTTCCCCAAGGGCGAGGCGTTCTTCGTCGAGAGCGTGCGTGCCTTTCGCGAGGGGGCCGACCCCAAGCTTGCCGGCGAGATCAAGGCGTTCGTCACGCAGGAAGTGATGCACAGCCGCGAGCATGTCGCCTTCAATCGGCGCGCCCACGAGGCAGGCTACGATTTGAAGCCTCTGGAGGACCGCGTGGATTGGCGGCTCGACATGGTGCGCTCGCGCCCGCCGATCGCTGCGCTCGCCGCGACGATGGCGCTGGAGCATTTCACCGCCATCCTCGCGCACGAACTGCTCCGCGATCCGCGCCACCTCGCCGCCGCCGATGCCGAGACCGCTGCGCTGTGGCGCTGGCATGCGATCGAGGAGATCGAGCACAAGGGCGTCGCCTACGACACCTGGATGCATGCTACGCGGGCATGGCCTCGGTTCAAGCGCTGGCAGGTGAAGGCGAAGGTGATGCTGCTCGTTACCCGCAACTTCCTGGTCGATCGCTCGATCGGCGTCGCGCAACTGCTCGCGCAGGACGGGATGACGGGTCCGAAAATCTGGGCGGGGATGTTCTGGTTCGCGTTTGCGCGGCCGGGGATGATGCGCAAAATCCTGGGCGCCTGGGCAAGCTACTTCATGCCGGGCTTCCATCCCTGGAATCACGACGACCGCGCGCTGATCGCCGATGCCGAGAAGGCGCTGGGCGGCGGCATCGACCGAGCAGGCGCTCCGGCCTACGCCTAATCGGGCTGCGGCGCGCCTTCCTGTTGCTGGCGGCGCTCCGCACGCGCATTGTCGATCATCTGCTCGAGGCAACCCGAGGCACCGCCCGGCCCGACCGGCGAGCAACTCTGCGGTCCGCTGGCGCCGACATATTCGAGCGCCTGGGAACGCGACGCCCAACTCTCGCTTTCTGGCCCGGACATGGTGCGCAGATCTTCAGGGATGCGGTAACGCTCGTTGTCCGGCCTCCGTGCACAGACGGTGATCTCGTCGCCGGTGCTCGGCGGGCAGGGATCGGCGCCGTAAACAGTGACATAGCGGATATTGTCGTCAGGGGCGGCCGCGGGTTGGGCGAGGGCTGCGCCCGGAAGCGCAAGCGGCAGAGCGGCAAGGGTCAGAAAAAGCGCGCGTTTCATGCGATGCTCCTTTCAAAAGGAAAGGAGCGAGCGCGCGGAAGGTTCCGTGCGCCCGGGGCAGCCGTGCCGCCTTCCGCTATTCGTCGTTCTTGAGTTCGCGCTCGATCTGTTCGGCTTGCTCGTCGATCCGTCCGAGCCGTTCCTGCCGCGCATCTTCGATCAGCCGGTTCCAGTTCACCGAGTCGCGGGTCTGGCGATCCGCCTTCGCCTGGCGGACGAGATCGTCGAAACAGCCCGTGGCGCCGCCCGGGCCGACCGGGGAGCAACTGCCGATCCCGGAACTGCCGACATATTGCAGTTCGGTAGCGCGATTGGTCCATGCTTGATTGGCGGCGGCATTGGGATTGTCGCGCAGATTCTCGGGGATGCGATAGCGGTCGCCCTCGGGCTTGCGCGCGCAGACGATGATCTCGTCCGCAGAGCTCGCAGGGCACGGATCGTCGCCATAGACGATCAGCTGGTTGACCTTTTCACCGCCCGTCGGCGCGGCCTCGACCGGCACTGCTTCGGCGCCCGGCGGCACGTTCTGGGCAAAGGCGGGCGCGGCGACCAGGGTCAGCGCGGCGGCAAACAACGTCTTCATCTTCAGATCCTCTTCGAAATCGCGATGGCTGCGCGGCATCCCGCGCGGATCGCCGCCGACAGCAACGGATAGCCCACCGCCTGCTCGGCGCCGTGCGCGAGCGCAGCCTCGCGATGCTCCTGCTCGTCCGCCTGGAACTTCGCGATCGTCTCGGAAAGCTCGGCGTCGTCGGTGCCGAGCTGGCGGCGCTGTTCCTCATAATGTTCGTCGATCTCGGTCTCGACCGCGGCGGTGCACGCCATCGCCGCTTCGGGGCTCATCAGCGCCGTGGCCGCGCCGAGCCAATAGCCGGCGACGTTCCAGATCGGCTGCAACGCGGTCGGGCGGATGCCGCGCTCGGCCATCATCCGGTCGAAGGTCGAGAGATGCTCTTCCTCCTGCGCCGCCATGCGCCGGATTTCGCGCGCCGCGGGGTGACCGTCGCCAAGCACGGCGAGCTGACCCGCATAAATACGCGTCGCGCCATATTCGCCGGCCTGATCGACCCGCAGCATGGATGCGGTGTCGGCGCGGGGCTCGCCCGGACGCCAGGCAGGGGCGGGCGAGGGCGTCACGCGAGGGGCCGGGGGCGGCGGAGGCTGAACCATGCTATCGCCAATGCAGACGCGACGGAGAGGATCGCGTTCCATCCGGCCATCGAAATGCCGAGGAACGACCATTGGATCTGGTCGCAGCGGATTAGCGGCGTGGACATGATCTGCGCCAGCACGTCCTGGGTCGAGCCGCCGCTGAACCCCGAGGAGCATTGGGTGATGCCCTGGAATACGCCCGCCTCGACGCCGGCGTGATAGACGCCGATCGCGCCGCTGATCAGGATCGAAAGACCGGCGAGCCAGACGAGGCTGCGCCCCTTGTCCGGCATCGCTCCGCGCAGCGCGAGGCTGGCGAGCGCGAAGAGGATGGCGACGAGGTGCGGCCAGCGCTGCCAATAGCACATCTCGCAAGGGTGCAGGCCGCCGATATATTGCGATCCGATCGCCCCGCCGAGAAGCGCGGAGGGCATGACGAGCGCGATCAGGCGGGCCTTTTCCAGACCGGTCATCGGCAATTCCCCAGCCGCGCGCGGATCAGCGGGTGCCCGAAGGCGCGGCGCCCGCAGGCTTCGGCACGTTCACCGCGACCGCGGCCTGGCGGCTGCCGAGCCGGGCGATCGTATCGAGCGCATATTTGAGCTGGAAGTCCTCGACGCCCTTCTTCTTCAACTCCTCGGCGGTCGCGGCGAAGCGCGGATCGGGTTTGCCGTCGTCCTGGATGACGTCGTCTTCGACCTTGATCTCGTTGATGAGATGGCGGCGGAGATCGGCCTCGCGGAAGCGCGGACGCGCCTTGTAGTCGGGGTCGGAAAGCTGGGGGATTTCAAGATCCGGCGTGATCCCGCCTTCCTGCACCGACTTGCCCGACGGCGTGTAATAGCGCGCGGTGGTGAGGCGGAGCGCGGTCTCGTTGCCGAGGGGCAGAAGCGTCTGCACCGATCCCTTGCCGAAGGTGCGCTCGCCCATCACCAGCCCGCGGCGGTGATCCTGGAGCGCGCCGGCGACAATCTCGGCGGCCGAGGCGCTGCCCGAATCAACGAGAACGATGACCGGAAGGCCGTTTGCGGCATCGCCCGGTTGCGCGTAATAGCGCTCGATATCGCCCTTGCCGCGGCCGCGCTGCGAAACGATCTCGCCGCGCTCAAGGAAGAGATCGGAGAGCGACACCGCCTGATCGAGCAGTCCGCCGGGGTTGGAGCGCATGTCGAGGATGTAGCCGAGCGGCTTGCCGCCGTTCGCCTTGTCGATGCCGATCATCGCCGCCTTCACATGGTCGGTCGTCGTCTTGTTGAAGCTGTTGACGTTGATGACGCCGACATTCTGCTTCACCTCCCACTTCACCGCGGGAAGCTCGATGATCGCGCGGTTCATGGTGACGTCGAACGGCTTGTCGCGGCCCGGGCGGACAACGGTCACCTTGACCGGCGTGCCGGGCTTGCCGCGCATCTGCTCCACCGCCTCGTCGAGGGTGCCGCCGTAAATCAGCTTGCCGTCGAGATGGGTGAGATAATCGCCGGCCTTGATCCCGGCCTTGGCGGCGGGCGTGTCCTCGGTCGCGGCGATCACCTTCACTGCGCCGTCCTCCAACGTCACGGTGAGGCCGAGGCCGCCGTAATTGCCGTCGGTGGTTGTCATCAGGTTGCGGAAGCCGCGCTCGTCGAGATAGGAAGAATGCGGATCGAGGCTGGCGAGCATCCCGTCGATGGCGCCGCGCATTAGCGTCTTGTCGTCGACCTTCTCGACATATTCGGACCGCACGCGCTCGAACACGCTCATGAACTCGTCGAGCTGCTTGTAGGTCTCGACATCCACCGCGGCGAATGCGGTGCCGACGGCCGGGATAATGGCGACGGCGCCGACGAGGCCGAAGGTGCGGAGAAGGGTGTTGGCCATCGAATGCAAAGTCCTGCTGACGCTGGAGAAGCCTTGTTACCCGTTTTGTAGCCGCGCGAAAAGAAACAGCAGGTGAACGCCGTTCATCCGCCCGACAGCAACGGGGCGATCGGGAAGGGACGGCCCTCCTGCCGCAACTCCACGGAAATGCGCGGATCGCTGCGCCGGGCGGCGCCGAGCGCATCGCCGGGGCGCACCGTATCGCCCGCGTTGACGGCGAGGGTGCCGAGATCGGTGATCGTGGTCGTCCATCCGCCGCCGTGATCGATGATGACCGTGCCGTCATAATCGCGGAAGCGCCCGGCATAGACGATGCGGCCCGCCGACGGTGCGAAGACGCCGGCGGCCGGCGCGGTCGCGAACGTCAGCCCGCGCGCGTGGATGCCGCCGTCGGAGATTTCGCCGGTCCCGCGCAGGATCCGGCCTTCGACGGGGAGACGGTAGGCGGGGGCGGCGAGCCGCGATGCACGCTGGACGGGGCCCGGGCGCGGCACCGGCTCGGCCAGCGCGAGGAGGCGCTGCTGGACCGCCGCTTGGTGATCGCGCCGATCGGCGAGCGCCGCCAGATCGCGCGCTTCCTCGTCGAAGGAGAGCGCGCGATCGGATTCGCTGAGCGCCGATTCGGCCAGCACGTCGGCGCGGGCGCGCTGGCTGCGCTCGAGCCGCGCGAAGGCGACGCGCTGGGCCTGAAGCTCGCGCCGCCCGGCGACCAGCGCCGAGGCGGCGGTTTCGGCATCGCGGCTCAGCCGGTTGCTCCGCGCAATCTCGGCGCGCATCCCGGCGGTGCGCGCCTCGACGATCGGCAGTGTCGAGGCGAGGACCGAGCGGACGTGGACGACGTCTGCCACCGATCCGGGCTGGACGAGTGCCAGCGCCGGAGGGCGGCGGCCGAGCATCTGGAGGGCCGCGATGAGGCGGACCAGCGGCGCCTGCCGCTCGGCCAGCCGCGCGCGTTGCCCGGCGCGCATCTCCTCGACGATGCGGACGCGCGTTTCGGCCGCCGTCACGTCGGCCTCGGCCGCTTCGATCCGCGCCGCCACGGCCGAGGCGCTGGCACGCGCCCGCGCGGCGGCGTCGGTTGCGGCTTCCGCGCGGCGCTGGAATTGCTCCGATTTGCGCTGTGCCGCCTCGGACTGCGCCTTGGCGACCGCGAGGCTGCGCACCTCTGCGCCCTGCGCAAGCGCGATGCCCCCCGCGAGGAAGGGCAGGGCAGCGACGGCGAGGATCAGCGCACGCATCGCTTATCCTTCGCGGTGATAGGGATGGTTCGCAAGGATCGACGTAGCGCGATAGAGCTGCTCGGCGAGCATCGCCCGCGCCATGAGATGCGGCCAGGTCGCGCGGCCGAAGGCGATGAGGAGATCGGCGGAAGCGCGATCCAGTTCTTTGAAACCGTCCGCAGCGCCGATGAGGAAGCGTGCTTCCCGTCGTCCGCCGTCGCGCCATTGCTCCAGCTTTGCCGCCAGTTCCATCGACGAAAGCTGCTCGCCCTTCTCGTCGAGCAGCACGGTAACGGAGGACGGAGCGGGGGCGGGCGCCTTGCCCCCGGTCTCGGGCATTTCGGTGAGCTTCACCGGCCAGGCGATGCGCTTCAGATAACGATCGACGAGTTCGGCCTCGGCCGACCGGCCGATCCGTCCGCGCGCGACGATGTGGAGCAGCAACGGCCTAGCTGCGAGCGGCGGCGGCATTCTCCTCGAACGCCCACATCCGCTCGAGATTGTAGAAACTGCGCACTTCGGGCCGGAAGAGGTGGACGATCACGTCCTCGGCATCGATCAACACCCAGTCGGCGATCGGTAGCCCTTCAACGCGGACCGGCCGGCCAAGCTCCTGCTTGATCCGCTCCGTCAGCTTCTGCGCCATCGAGGCGACCTGGCGCGACGAACGGCCGCTCGCGACGACCATATGGTCGGCGATGCTGGATTTGCCGGCGAGCGGGATCGAAACGACCTCCTGCGCCTGGTCGTCGTCCAGTGAACGCAGCACGAGATCGTGCAGGGCCGAAACGCGGTCGAACTCTCCGCCTTCACGCGGAGTGGGGGTCGGTGCGGGCAATGTGCCTCCTGGAGCCGAGCAACCGCCGCGTCACGCCGTCGCGGTGGGCGCCCTGTTGGGTCGAAACGAAATCGCGGTGCCAGTGCGGATGAGCGGCGCGAATGCCGGTTGCGGATGTCGGGTCGGGCGGCAATCTCAAAAACACGAGTGCCGGGACACTCCACGTCATCCATTTCCTGGCTTGGCCTGCGGGCCGGACGAAGCGCCGCAGCCATCCCATCGCGCGTGCCGCATGGGCGCGGCCATCATATCCGGGCCGGGCGATTACGGCAATGGGGACGAGCGCAGCGATCTTCCGCCAGTCGCGCCAGCGGTGAAACTGATGGAGATTGTCGGCGCCCATCAGCCATATGAATTGCCGCTCCGGGTAGCGGCGGACGAGCGCGGCGAGCGTATCGACGGTGTATCGCGTTCCGAGTTCACGTTCGACTCCCGTGACGCGGATAGGCAACCGTCGCGCCGCCTGCCGTGCCGATGCCATCCTCGCGGGAAAGGGCGCCATGCCCTTCGGGTCTTTCAACGGATTGCCGGGCGAGACCAGCCACCAGATTTCGTCCAGCCCGAGCGCCTCGGCCGCATAGATGCTGATCCGCCGATGTCCGCGGTGCGCCGGATTGAACGATCCGCCGAGGAGGCCGGTGGGGGTCATCGCGCCGGACTATCCGCTGGCCGGGAGGGCGGCAAGCGACGGGTCGACGCGCCGCGCGGGCGGGGGCATAAGCGCGCGGGCAGGGAGAGGGCGATGGCGATAGAGGGGATCGGCGAGGCGGTGACCGGCGGGATGCTCGCCCGCGCGGTCGAGCCGACGGCTGGCGAAGCGCGCAAAGGCGAGGGAGAGACCTGCCTCAACTGCGGCTCCCCGCTCGTCGGCGCCTATTGCTACAATTGCGGCCAGCCCGAGCATATCCACCGCACCATCGGCGCCTTCTTCCACGATCTGCTCCACGGCGTGCTGCATCTGGAGGGCAAGACCTGGCGGACGCTGCCGCTACTCGCCTGGAAACCGGGCGAACTGACCCGCCGCTATATCGCGGGGGAGCGCGCGCGATTCGTCTCGCCGATGGCGATGTTCCTCTTCTCGGTCTTCCTGATGTTCGCGACTTTCAGCTTGCTCGGCGGGCCGTTTCCGGCGAGCAGCCACACCAAGGACCGCGCTGAAGAGATTTCGGATTATCGCCGGACGCTGCGCGACCAAGAGCGTGACCTCCGGGCGCTGGTCATAAAGCGCGACGTGGCGGTGAAAGCAGGCGAGTCGACCTCCGAAATCGACGGCTCGATCCGCGAGCTTCGTGGCGAGATCGCCGATGAAAAGAAGCTGTTCCGGCGCGCGATGGGGCGGATCGATTCCGCCGAAAAGCGCGAGAAGCAATTCACCAAGCCGTTCGAGAAGGCGCCCCTTCCCGGCGACCGCGAACCAGGCGTGGAGGGCGTGCAGACCGGCATCGGCTGGATCGATTCAACGGTCAACAAGGCGAGCGAGAACCCCAAACTGCTGCTCTACAAGCTGCAGAGCAACGCCTATAAATTCTCCTGGGCACTCATCCCCATATCGGTGCCGTTCGTGTGGATGATGTTCCTCCACCGTCGCCGCTACTGGAAATATCGCGGCTTCGATCACACCGTATTCGTGACCTATTCGATCGCCTTCATGAGCCTCGGCCTCGTCGTGCTGACGCTCGTCCGTCCGCTGGGGCTCGGCAAGGATTTCGTCGAGCTGGCAATGTTCATCGTGCCGCCGCTGCACATGTATCGTCAGCTTCGCGGCGCTTATTCGCTGTCGCGCTGGAGCGCGGGCTGGCGCACCTTCATGCTGATCATCTTCGCCTTCATCGCCGGCAGCCTGTTCTTCTCGCTGCTGCTGACGGGCGGGTTGCTGGGCTGAGCCGGGTCTTCAAGGGCAGGGATATTTGCGCGCCATCAGCCGGTTGAACGCGGCGCGGACAGTGACGCCGCGCTGTGCCGGCGGGATGGCGCGGAGGTAG
This sequence comes from Allosphingosinicella indica, assembly GCF_900177405.1. Taxonomy (NCBI): domain Bacteria; kingdom Pseudomonadati; phylum Pseudomonadota; class Alphaproteobacteria; order Sphingomonadales; family Sphingomicrobiaceae; genus Allosphingosinicella; species Allosphingosinicella indica. The sequence continues at coordinate 2,182,190 of NZ_LT840185.1, forward strand.
GCCAGCATTTCATCGCGATCGACCGGCACCTTGCCTTCGGGCAGACAAGCGATCGGCTTGCGGCCGGCGCGCTCCGCCGCGGCCCGATCGGCGCGCAACGCAAGCCCGGCGCCCTTCACCTCGTCGCGAAGCGCCCGGTAATCGGCGGTGAACAGTGCAGCCACGCCGCGTTTTTCCAGCGCGTCGGCGCGGGTCAGGAAATCGGCGACGGTCATAGCCTGCTGAGCGCTTGCCGGCGCCGCTACAAGGAGCAGCACCGGCAGAAGCGCCCGCATGACCGTCACGCGCCCTGTGGAGCCGGGCCGCCAAGCCCGCCGCGCGGCCGCTTGGTGCTCGGGATCGACGACCCCGCCACCGGCAGCACCGGGCGCTTGTTCGACGGATCTTCGCGGCCGATATCCTCGCCACGGATCGCCTTCTTTGATTCCTCGCCGGTCAGCGTCTCGAATTCGAGCAAAGCATTGGCGAGATTGTGGAGCTCGTCGAGATGATCGGTGAGCACGGTACGAGCGACGCGTTCGCCTTCTTCGACCAAGCGGCGGACCTCCTGATCGATGAGCCTGGCGGTCTCTTCCGATACGCTCTGGCTGCGCGCGACGCTGTGGCCGAGGAACACTTCCTCCTGATTGTCGCGATAGCGCAGCCAGCCTAGCTTTTCGGACATGCCATATTCCATCACCATCGAGCGGGCCATGTCAGTCGCCTGCTGGATGTCGTTGGAAGCGCCGGTATTGAGGCTGTCCTCGCCGTAGATGAGCTGCTCGGCGATGCGGCCGCCGAAGCAGAGCGCGAGCCGCGCCTTCATTTGCTTCATGCTCATCGAATAGCGGTCGCGTTCGGGCAGATTCCAGGTCACGCCCAACGCGCGGCCGCGCGGAATGATCGTCACCTTGTGGAGCGGATCGCAGCCGTCGACGTGCAGCGAGACGAGCGCGTGGCCGGCCTCGTGATAGGCAGTGGCCTTCTTCTCGTCCTCGGTCATGACCATGGACTTCCTCTCGGCGCCCATCATCACCTTGTCCTTGGCTTCCTCGAACTCCTTCATGGCGACGAGGCGCTTGCCCTTGCGCGCAGCGAGCAGCGCCGCCTCGTTGGCGAGATTGGCGAGATCGGCGCCCGAGAAGCCCGGCGTGCCGCGCGCGATGGTACGCGGATCGACGTCCGGCGCCAGCGGCAGCTTCTTCATGTGGACGGCCAGGATCTTCTCGCGTCCCTCGATATCGGGGCGCGGCACGACGACCTGACGGTCGAAACGGCCCGGGCGGAGAAGTGCGGGATCGAGAACGTCGGGACGGTTGGTTGCCGCGATGATGATAATGCCCTCGTTCGCCTCGAAGCCGTCCATCTCGACGAGAAGCTGGTTGAGCGTCTGCTCGCGCTCGTCATTTCCGTTGCCAAGGCCCGCACCGCGATGGCGGCCGACCGCGTCGATCTCGTCGATGAAGACGATGCAGGGCGCGTTCTTCTTGGCCTGCTCGAACATGTCGCGGACGCGGCTCGCACCGACGCCGACGAACATCTCGACGAAATCGGAACCTGAAATGGTGAAGAAGGGGACGTTCGCTTCACCTGCGATCGCGCGGGCGAGCAGGGTCTTGCCGGTGCCGGGCGAGCCGACGAGCAGCGCGCCCTTGGGAATCTTGCCGCCGAGACGGGCGAATTTGGTCGGATCCTTCAGGAAATCGACGATCTCCTGCAATTCCTCGCGCGCCTCGTCGATGCCGGCAACGTCGTCGAAGGTGACGCGGCCGTGCTTCTCGGTCAGCAGCTTGGCCTTGGATTTGCCGAAGCCCATCGCGCCGGATCCGGCATTCTTCTGCATCTGCCGCATCACGAAGAAGGCGATGCCGAGGATCAGCAGGAAGGGCAGCGACTGATAGAGGAGGATCAGCCAGACGCTGGTCTGCTGTTCCGGCTCGGCGGAGAAAGCGACGCCGCGTTCCTTGAGCCGATCGACCAAGCGGTTGTCATTGGGCGCATAGGTGCGGAACTTCTCGCCGTTGGTCAGCTCGCCGGCGATAACATTCTCGCTGATCGTGACCTTGCGGACGCTGCCTTCATCGACGCGGTTGAGGAAGTCCGAATAGCCGATGCCTTCGCCCTGGCCCGAGCGGCTGCCGCCGTCCACGACCTGCACGAACAATACCAGCGCCAGCAGGATGCCCGCCCAGATGAAGAGGCTCTTCATCCAGGGATTGCCCTGCGGTTCCTTGTCTTCGCTCATCCCGCTTCGTCCGCCTTTTCGTGATCGTCACCCAAGATAGGCATTGATCGGCGGATGGCAATGTAGGGAACAGAGGTGAACGGCGGCTTGCTATAGATGCGGGATGCGGCGTGCTCGTCGCCGCATCCGGCGCCCCGGTCGCGCAGGCGCTTGACGGTAACGCCGGCTTGACGGATTCTCCGTGCGTCACTTGCTGGAGCCGGACCGATGAAGACCGCGATCCTCATGTTCGTCTGCCTGTCACTCGCTACGCCGGGAACGGCGCTCGCTTCGGGCGGGGGCCCGGTGAAGATGGGGCCGAAAGGCATTCCCTTCACCTGTTCGGACGCGCGGTCTCTGCGCGCTTATTATGAAGGCGGTGGCCCCAAGGCGACGGTCAAGCTGGTGTTCGACGACGGTGCGACCTGGAAGCTCGATAGCGCACCCACGCTATACGGGCGGAACTATGCCAGCGCGGGGCCGGACGGGCAGACCGTCTATTGGAGCACCAACGGTCTCGGTGCGACGATCCGGCAGGCGTCGGCGATCAGCGCTGCCGAACCGCAGGAAATCGCACGCTGCACGCGTGGCGGTCGCGACGGCAGCGCTCCGCACGACGACACGCACCATTAAGCGTTAATTTCGCGGCGGCGCTCGGCGGACGGTCCAGCGATCGCCAGGCAGGAATTGCAGGCCGCCGAGCGTGGCGAGCGATCCTGACACGAGGCCGTTCAGTACGCGGCCAAGTTCGGGGCCGCGGGGCGGCGTAGCCCCGAGATGCGCGAAACACCGAAGCAGTAGGCGGCGCTGGAGATCTCGCGGTAGGCCTTTGGCATCGATCGTCACTCTATCGCTATGCGCTTCGGCTCGCTCGTCCCACGCGTTTTGGCTAGCCCAGCACAGAGCCTCTTCCGCTTCCGCAAGGTGCGCGGCTGAGGCGGCGAGGCGGGGAGGCTCGATCCAGTCCGTATCGGCCAGTAGCGATCGGGCGCGGGTTCGGTCGAAGCGAAAGTCGTTGTTTGTCGGATCGTGTGCCGGCGTCAGGCCCGCAGCAGCGACCACCGCCTCTAGCTCCATCTTGCGCCAGCCAAGGAGTGGCCGGATCAGCGCGATATACGAGCCGGGCAGGCAAGTGGCGGCGCGCACACCCGCCAGCCCGGCAAGCCCCGAGCCGCGCGCCAGCCGCATGAGCAATGTCTCCGCCTGATCATCAGCATGATGGGCGGTGGCCACCGCTTCGATCCCGTTTCGCGCAGCCCATTCGGCGAGCGCGGCATATCGCGCCACGCGCGCCGCGGCCTGGATGTTGGCAGCGGGCGGCTGATCCCAGCCCGGTACAAGAATCTCGTGCGGAATGCCGCGCTCGCAGCAAACCGCTCCGACCATTGCGGCTTCCGCGGCAGCGTCCGTCCGCAGCCCGTGATCGATTGTCGCCGCTGCCATACGCCCCGGTACAGCGCTGGCCGCGAGGAGCAGCAGTGCGAGGCTATCCGGCCCGCCCGAAACTGCGATCCCGAGCGTGCCTTGACCCGCCCACAGGGCGACAAGGTCGGCAGCAAAACGGTCTGTGGGCGTCAGCATCTCGGCGGAACCTTAGGGAAAAGCCGTTCGGCGCGATACGCGTGCGCCTCAGCTACATTTGGCGTCGGTGCGCGCCTTGGGCAGCCGTTCGCGCAGGAACGCCCGCATGTTAGCGCCGTAGACGTCCTGCAGTTCGTCGTAAACCTTGCAGGCGTCCGCCGGCTTCTTGAGCTGAACCAGCGCCTGGCCGAGAAAATAGAGGCTGTCTGGCGCGCGCTCGCCCTTGGGATCGGTCTGGTAATTGGCGAGCAGCGTCTTCGCCGCCGTCGCGGGCTTGCCGTCGTCCAGATAGGCGCGGCCCGCCAGATTGCGCGCCCAGCTCGCCTTGGCATGCTTGGGATATTTCTTCGCCATCGCCTCCAGCGCGCGCTGCGCCTCGCCGAAGCGGCCTTCGGACCACAGTCGATACCCCGCATTATAGGCATCCTCCCCGGCATCGCCGGTCGATGCGGCAGGGGCGGGCGTCTCGCTGGCGGAGGGTGTCGGGGTCGGTGTCGAGGGTGCGGCGATAGGGGCCGGCGCGGGGGCGGGTGTGCGGACCTGCTGAAGCGTCGATTGCGTCTGATCGCGCAGCCTCTGAAAATCCTGCTCCAACTGCCTCAGCCGGAAGTTGTTTTCCTCTGCCTGGCCAGTGAGCTGGCGCAGTTGGTTCTCCAGCGCATCGACGCGGGACGTAAGATCGGACACCGCACTTTGCGAAGGGATACCACCGATCCCGCCACCCGATTGCGGTGCGCTGATTTCAGGCTGCAGGTCGGGCCGGGCGCCCTGGAACACCCGGCGTTGTACCGCGCGCATCTCGTCCTCCAGCTTACCGATCCGGCGATCGATCTGCTGCTGGGCCATTGCCGGCGTCGCGGTGCCCGCCAGCAGCAGGGCGGAAAGGATCAGGAAACGCATGGAAAACTCCCCCGGAAAAGTCGGAACGCGGGTTGACGGTAATGGCGCGCGGCTGTCGCCACGATGAAGCGGGTTAGGGCGCCGAGCGGGCGTTCGGCGTCAGAACGGGAGCCGCCGCGCTGGCACCGTCGAGCCGGGCGATGAGATCCGCGGGCTTGAGGCTCACGTTGGATATAGTGCGCTGCGCCGGGCCGAGTTGCGGGATCGCCGTCGGGCCGACCGTCACCTGGATCGCGTCCGGGCGACCGGTCAGGATCTGTGGCGCCGCAGCGGTGGCGGGCACCTCGTAGCGCTCGCCCGCCTTCATCGTGCCTTCCTTGAGGCGCGGACCGCCGTTGCCTTCGTAAATGCGCAGCCACACCTCGTCGGTCGCGGTAATCACCACCGGGCCGTCGGTTGCCGGCGCGGGCGTCGGCTGCGGCGCGACGGCCTTGGGCACCGCGACGTTGGGCGCCTGGACTGCGACCTGCGTCGCATCCCCATCGTCGAACGCGGTGCTCCGCCACACGCCATAGCCGACAGCCAGCAGCAGAGCGAACGCGCCGGCGGCGATCACCAGTCCCTTGGGCGGCACGCGCGCAGGATCTGTCGGTTCGTAGATCGGCGCGACGGCCGGGCGCCGGTTGTGTCCGATCTCGGCACGGATGGCATTGGCGATCTCGTTGCCATTCAATCCGACGACATCGGCGAAGGAGCGGGCGAAGCCGACGGTATAGGTGGCGGCGGGGAGCGCGTCCCAATCGCCAGCCTCGATTTTTTCGAGATGCCGTGTCGGAATGCGTGTGCGGTTGGCGACGTCTTCCAGCGTCATGCCCTTGTCTTCACGCGCCGATCTAAGCCGCGAACCGATCGCGCTGCCTGAAAATACCTGCTCTTCGCTTTCGGCCATGCATCCTTCCCTGATCCGCAAGCCTTGTCACAAGCGGGCGCCTGCCTTGTCAACCGATCTGCGGTATTCAGCCGATCAGGACTGCCTTCTGTTCGGCCCAGCGGGTCAACGCGCCGCGTAAGTCGCCATTCGGTGCATCGAGCAGCGTGCGGATATCCGGGACAAGCGCGGAGATATCGAGCGAGCGGACCATCGCCTTGATCGGCCCCACCGCGGCGGGGGTGATCGACAGGCGGCGGAGGCCGATGCCGATCAGCGCCATCGCCTCCAGTGGCCGCCCGCCCATCTCTCCGCACACCGCGACCGGCACGTCCGCCGCATCGCACGCCGTGACGACACGGCGCAGGAAGCGCAAGATCGCCGGGCTCAGCCAGTCGTAACGTTCGGCGAGCCGCGGGTTAGCGCGGTCGGCGGCGAACAGGAATTGGGTCAGGTCATTGGTGCCGATCGACAGGAAATCGACCTTGGGGAGGAGCACGTCTAACGTTTCCGCCAGAGCGGGCACTTCGAGCATTGCACCGTAGCGTATTTTCGTCGGCAGCGGCTTGCGGTGGTCCGCCAGCCATTTGCGCTGCCCCTCGACGAGCGCTTTGGCGGCGTCGAATTCCCAGGGCTCGGAGACCATCGGAAACATGACGCGGAGTTCGCGGCCTGCGCCGGCTTCCAAGAGCGCGCGGGCCTGCGCCTTCATCAGCGCGTCACGGCCCAGCGCCAAGCGAAGCGCGCGCCACCCCATCGCCGGATTCTCGTCGTCATGATCGGTGTCGAGATAGGGCAAGGCCTTGTCGCCGCCGATGTCGACGGTGCGGAACACCACCGGCTTGTCGCCGGCGGCATCGAGCACCGACCGGTAGAGCCGCTGCTGGCTCTCGCGGCGCGGCAGGGTCGCGGAGACGAGGAACTGGAACTCGGTGCGGAACAGCCCGATGCCGTCGGCGCCCGTGACCGCCAGCGCGGCGACGTCGTCGCGGAGGCCCGCGTTGACCATCACGGTGATCCGCTCGCCGTCCTTCGACACCGGCAGTTTTTCGCGCATCGCGGCATATTCGGCGCGGCGCTTCTGGGTGGTGACGAGCTTTGCGTCGAACGCTTCCTCGACGGTGTTGCTGGGGCGGACAAAGGCGGTGGATTCGTCAGCGTCGAGCAGCACGTAATCGCCTTCGCCGACGAGCTGGCGGATATCGCGGCATCGGCCGAGCATCGGCACGCCCATCGCGCGCGCAACGATGGTGACATGCGCGGTGAGCGAGCCTTCCTCAAGTATCACGCCCTTGAGGTGTCGCCGATCATATTCGAGCAGCTCTGCGGGCCCGAGGTTGCGCGCGATCAAAATCGCGTCGCGCGGAATGCCCATCTGCGCGGCGGTGCCGAGCTGTCCCGAGACGATCCGGAGCAGCCGGTTGGCGAGATCGTCGAGGTCGTGCATCCGCTCCTTCAGCAGCGGATCGTCGATCTGCCGCATCCGCATCCGGGTGCGCTGCTGGACGCGCTCGATTGCCGCCTCGGCGGTCAGGCCGCTGTCGATCGCCTCGTTGATCCGGCGCGACCAGCCCTCGTCATAGGCGAACATCTTGTAGGTCTCGAGGATCTCCTGATGCTCGCCGGCGGTGCCGAATTCGGCCATGCTCGTCATATTGTCGATCTGCTCGCGCATCTTGTCGAAGGCGGCATAGACGCGGTGGCGCTCGGCCTCGGTATCCTCGGCGACGGTATGCTCGATCAGCACGCGCGGCTGATGGAAGACGACATGGCCGCGCGCCATTCCGGCGACGAGCTTCAGCCCCATGCAGCGCACCGGCCCGCCGTCGCGCGCCGCGTCGGTCGCACCCGTTGCCCGGTCGGCGAGTCCGGCGTTGGCGATAAGCTCGGAAAGCACCATCGCTACCGTCTGCAGCGCCTCGATCTCGAGGTCGTCATAGCCGCGCGGATCGGCATGCTGCACCGCGAGCACGCCGATCGCCCGCTCGCGCCGGACGATGGGCACGCCGGCGAAGCTGTGGAACAGCTCCTCGCCGGTTTCCGGGCGATAGGCGAAATCGGGATGTCCCGCCGCCTCGTCGAGATTGAGCACCGACGCGTCGCGCGCGATCGCGCCCACTAGGCCTTCGCCGAGCGAAAGCTTGGTCACATGGACGGCGCTCTGGTTGAGGCCGAGTGTCGCGTACAGCTCCAGCATCCCGTCGCGCAGGATGTAGATCGAGCAGACCTCGCTCGACAGCGCCTCGGCGATGATCTTGACGACCTTGTTGAGCTTCGCCTGCGCCGCCGCGCGCGAAGCCATGACCGCGTGCAGCCCTTTCAGGATCTCGCGAGACGATGCGGCGGAGGCGGCTGGCATGAAACCCGGCTAACAGAAAGGCGCGCGGCGGCCAATCATTGCGAGCGCGCGGGCTTCAAACGGATCGCCGCTCCAAGGCGGCTGCCGCTTCTTCGACGAGCGTCGCGATGATCGCGGCGACGGGCTCTTCCTGCTTGACCATGCCGACCGATTGGCCCGCCATCACCGATCCGCTCTCTACGTCTCCGTCGATGACCGCGCGTTTGAGAGCGCCGGCCCAATAATGTTCGATCTGGAGCTGCGCCTCGGCCATCTCGACGGTGCCTGCGTCGAGCAGTGCGGCAACTTCGCGTTGCTTGGCGGAGAAGGATTCCATCTCCTTGTTCTTCAACGCACGCACTGGGATGACGGGCAGGCGCGGATCGATCTGCACCGAAGGAATGGCGTCGCGCGCCGAGGCGCGGATGAAGGCCTTCTTGAAATTGGGATGGGCGATGCATTCGTCTGCGCAGACGAAGCGCGTCCCGAGCTGCACGCCGGCGGCGCCCATTTCGAGGAAGCCCGCGATCAGTCCGCCTCGGCCGATGCCGCCGGCGACGAACACCGGAACCTCGGCAGCAACTTCGGGCAATATTTCCTGCGCCAGAACGGCGGTGGAGACCGGGCCGATATGTCCGCCCGCCTCCATGCCCTCGATCACTAGCGCATCGACGCCAGAGCGCGTAAGCTTCTTGGCGAGCGCGAGCGCGGGCGCGAAGCAGATCACCTTCGCGCCGGTCGCCTTGATCCTATCGAGCGCGCCAGGGGGCGGCAGGCCGCCCGCCAGCACGACATGGCTCACCCCGTGGCGGCCGCACACGTCGATCAGTTCGACCAAATCCGGGTGCATGGTGATGAGGTTGACGCCGAACGGCCGGTCGGTGCGCGCCTTGGTCTGGGCGATCTCGGTGTCGAGCAGCGCGGGCGTCATCGCCCCGCACGCGATCACGCCGAAGCCGCCGGCGTTGGAGATGGCCGATACGAGATTGCGCTCGCTGATCCAGCTCATCGCCCCGCCCAGGATCGCATAGCGGCAGCCGAGGAAATCCGCGCCGCGCGACATCAGGCGGGCAAGGCGGTCGTGACCGGTCACGGATCCGGCAGGGAGCATATCGTTCATATCGCGGAGCCTTAGCGGAGACTTCCGCGCATCCCAACCCTCGCTTGCCGAAGGGGGGCAGGTCAGGCGTCGTCGTCCGCGTCGAGCCCGTAGGCGGTGTGGAGGACGCGCACCGCCAGCTCGGTATACTCCTCGGCGATCAGCACACTCACTTTGATCTCGCTGGTGGTGATGGCGAGGATGTTGATCCCGCGATCAGCGAGCGCGCGGAACATCTGCGCCGCGATACCGGCGTTGGATCGCATGCCGACGCCGACCGCCGAGACCTTGACGACATTGGTGTCGGTCAGCACCTCGCCGAAGCCGACCTCGCTCTTGATCCGCCCCAGCACCTCGGTCGTCTGCGGCAGGCTGGCGGTGGGGACGGTGAAGGTCAGCACCGAGGGCTCGCCGGCGCGCGGCACCGACTGGACGATCATGTCGACGTTGATATTAGCCTCGGCCAGCGCGCCGAAGATCGCCGCCACCGCACCCGGCTGATCGGGGAGGCCGGTGAGCGTTACCCGCGCTTCGTTCTTGTCATAGGCGATGCCCGTGATGAGCTGACGTTCCATGTCCAATTCCTCGATCCGATCGTCGTCGACGATCATCGTTCCCGGCTTGTCCTCGAAGGACGACAGCACCGTCACCGGCATCTTCTCGCGCATCGCGAGGCCGACCGAGCGGGTCTGCAGCACTTTTGCGCCGACGCTGGCGAGCTCCAGCATCTCCTCATAGGTGACGGCGGCGAGCTTGCGCGCCCGCGGCACGATGCGCGGATCGGTTGTGTAGACGCCGTCGACATCGGTATAGATGTCGCAGCGGTCGGCGCGCATCGCCGCGGCGAGCGCGACTGCCGACGTGTCCGATCCGCCGCGCCCGAGCGTCGCGACGCTGCCATCGGCGGCGACGCCCTGGAAGCCGGGGATGACGGCGATGCCCCCGCCGTCGAACACGCGTTCCAGCACGTCCACGTCGATCCCGTCGATCAGCGCCGCCGAATGCGCGGGGCTGGTGCGGATCGGGAGCTGCCAGCCCATGTAGCTGCGCGCATTCAGCCCCATACCCTGTAGCGTGATCGCGAGGAGACCGCTCGTCACCTGCTCGCCGCTCGCAACGACGACGTCATATTCGCGCGGATCGTAGAGCGATGCGGCTTCGCGGCAGAGCTGGACGAGCCGGTCGGTCTCGCCCGCCATTGCCGAAACGACGACGGCGACCTGGTTGCCGGCCTCCGCCTCGCGCCGAACCAGCCCCGCGACGTGGCGGATGCGCTCGATCCCCGCCATCGAGGTGCCGCCGAATTTCATCACGATGCGCGCCATGCGCGGTGCTGATAGGTGCGGCGGGCGGCGAGGGCAATCTCCCTTCACCAGCTTCGACAAGCGCCGCGCGAGCGATTAGGAAGAGGCCATGAGCACGCAGCCGAACACGATCGATCCCAAGGAAGCCGGGCATTTCGGAAAGCTCGCGGCAGATTGGTGGAATCCCAAGGGTAGCTCGGCGATGCTCCACAAGATGGGGCCGGCGCGGCTGTCCTACATCCGCGACCGCATCGATCATCACTGGAACGCCGATGAGACCGGCCGCCATCCGCTCAAAGGCAAGCGCGCCGCCGATGTCGGCTGCGGCGCCGGCCTGATCGCGGAGCCGCTCGCCCGCCTCGGCGCGGCGGTGACGGGCGTCGATGCAGCGGCCGAGAATATCGCGGTCGCACGGCTCCACGCGGAGGGGCAGGGGCTGGCGATCGACTACCGGCAGGGCAGCGTCGATACGCTGGAGCCGCGGGCCTACGATCTCGTCACCTCGCTGGAGGTAGTCGAGCATGTCACCGATCCCGCGGCCTTCGTCGCCGGGCTCGCGGCGGCGCTCGCGCCGGGCGGTCTGCTGATCCTCTCGACGCCGAACCGGACGGCGGCGTCGCGGCTCCTGATGGTCGGACTCGCCGAGGCGACCGGGCGGATCCCGCGCGGGACGCATGATTGGGATGCCTTCCTGACGCCCGAGGAGCTGGCCAGGCTGGTTAAGGATGCCGGGCTGGAAGTCACCGACGTGACCGGCCTCGCCTTCAGCCCGACGCGGGGCTTCACGCTCTCGGACAATAAGGCGCTGGATTATTTCCTGACCGCGAAGCGCTGATCTATTTCAGTGCCGCCAGCACTTCGGCGGTAAATTTGGCGATGTCGAAGGGGGAGCCCGCGGGATCTTCGCCGCGGCGGACGATGACGGTCTCTCGGCTCGGCACGATGACGACATATTGCCCGCGATTGCCGAAGGCGGCGTAGGCGTCGGTGGGGACGCCCGGCGAGCGGTTCAGCAGCCAGAAGGTCGCGCCATAGCCGAACTCGCGGTCATCGGGCTGCGGGCCGGATGGCGTCGTGACATATTTTACCCAGCCTTCGGGCAGCAGCCGCGTGCCGTTCCAGACGCCGTCGTTTAGATAAAGCATCCCGAACCGCGCAAGATCGCGCGCCGTGGACCAGACTTGGCTCGACAGGATGTAATTGCCGCGCCAGTCAGTTTCCGCGACGGTGTGCTTCATGCCGAGCGGGCCGAACAGCGATTGCGGCAGCCGGGCATAGCGCACGTCTCCCATGGCCTCGCGGAGGGCACGCATGGCGAGCAAAGTATCGTTGTTGGCATAGCGATAGACCGTACCCGGCCTGGCCGCGACGGGCCAGTTCGTCGCCTCGTCGGTGACCGCGACGCCGCCGAAATAGAGCGCGTCGGTGCGGTTGCCTGCCGTATCGCTGCCGAGCCCGCTCGCCATACGTAAAAGGCTGTCGAGCGTGATCGGCGCGCGCGGATCGGCGCGGTCGCGATGCCATTCGGGGATGGCGGCGGGGCGATCGGGCTCGACCGCGCCCTGATGCACTGCAATGCCGGCCATGGTCCCGGCAAGGCTCTTGGCGACCGACCAGGTGCGGTTGGAAACGAAGGGGCCGAAGCCGTCTGCATAGCGCTCGGCGATAACCGTGCCGTCGCGAACAACGACGACGCCAACGCTGCGCGTGCCGGCGCCGAATCCGTCGGCGTCGAACGCCTTAGCGACTGCGCGGGCGAGCGATGCCGGCGTTTTTGGAGCGATGCCGCCGTCACCCTGCGGCCAGGGGCGGGGATCGGCCCCGGCGGGCGGGACGGGCCGGTCGTGCGCAATCGCTGCGGCACTCCAGCCGACCGGCCAGTTGATGCAGCCCTGGCCAGCGACCCAACTCGCGATCCGCGGCGCGCCCGCGCCGTAGGAGACGCTCACCGTCCCGCGCTCGCGGTCGACATTCGCCTTCAGCGTGTCGACGATCGGCTGATACTCGCGATAGATGCCCTTCAGCTCGACCGCCTCGACCTGCGCTTCGGTGCGGCCGGCGTTGAAGATGCCGGAGCAGAGCATCGAAGCCTTGTATCCCGCCGCGATGGCGCGATCCATTTCGCTCGGCGCAGCGGCTGCGGTGGCTGGGGACTGGAGAGCGAGAAGGGAGGCGGCGAGCGTCGGGCTAATCATCCTGCCGCTTCTGCCTCAGGCTGTCCCAATAGGCCAGCCGCTCGGCGATCTTCGCCTCGAACCCGCGCGGGGAGGGCGCATAGAAGCTCTGCGGCGCCATCTCCTCGGGCCAGTAATCGTCGCCCGAAAAGCCCTCCGGCGCGTCATGGTCGTAGGCATAGCCCTGGCCATAGCCGATCTGCTTCATCAGCTTGGTCGGTGCGTTGAGGATATTCTTGGGCGGCATCAGCGATCCAGTCTCGCGCGCCGACCGCCACGCCGCCTTCTGAGCCATGTAGGTCGCGTTCGATTTGGGCGCGGTGGCGAGATATAGGCACGCCTGGACGATCCCCAATTCGCCCTCCGGCGAGCCGAGGAAATCATAGCTGTCCTTCGCCGCGATGCATTGGACGAGCGCCTGCGGATCGGCGAGGCCGATGTCCTCGACCGCGGCGCGCGTCAGGCGACGCAGCAAGAAGAGCGGCTCCTCGCCGGCGACCAGCATCCGCGCGAGATAATAGAGCGCCGCTTGCGGATCGGAGCCGCGGATCGCCTTGTGGAGCGCGGAAATGAGGTTGTAATGCCCCTCGCGATCCTTGTCGTAGACCGCGACGCGCCGGTGCAGCAGCGCCGACAGGCCGGCCGGATCGAGCGGCTCTTCCAGCGCGATCGAGAACAGGGTCTCGGCCTGGTTGAGCAGGAAGCGGCCATCGCCGTCGGCGGTCGCGAGCAGCGCGTCGCGCGCCTCAGGTGTGAGCGGCAGCGGGCGTTCCATCAGGGTTTCGGCGCGGTCGAGCAGCAGGCCGAGCGCGCGGGCATCGAGCCGATTGAGGATCAGCACCTGCGCACGGCTCAGCAGCGCGGCATTAAGTTCGAACGACGGGTTCTCGGTCGTCGCACCGATCAGCACGACGGTGCCGTCCTCGACATAAGGCAGAAAGCCGTCCTGCTGTGCGCGGTTGAAGCGGTGGATCTCGTCCACGAACAGCAAGGTCTGACGCCCGATCCGGCGATGCTCCTTCGCTTCGGCAAATACCTTTTTGAGATCGGCAACACCCGAGAAAACAGCCGAAATCGCCACAAAGCGCAGGCCGACCGCGTCGGCGAGAAGCCGGGCTATCGTCGTCTTGCCGGTGCCGGGCGGCCCCCACAGGATGATCGACGACAATTTGGCCGCCGCGACCATCCGCCCGATCGCGCCGTCGGCGCCGGTGAGATGCTCCTGGCCGACGACATCCGCGAGCGTGCCGGGCCGCAGCCGATCGGCAAGCGGTCCTCCGGCGTCCGCCGCAGCGGCCGGGGAGGCAGGAGGATCGTCGGCGAAGAGGTCGGCCATCGCCGATAGATAGGATCGACGCCGCCGCGAGCCAAATTTCGCCGGTCCCTTGTCGGTCGCGATAACACAAGATATATCTAAGATCGACTCGGATATAAAGGATTGGAACTATGGGTTGGCATCACAAGCGCGGTTGCGGCGGCCACGGACGCGGACGATTTCCAGCGGCGGTTCTAGCCATGGGCTGGGGCGGCGGGCCGCGTGGCGGCTTCGGCGGCGGATGGGGTGATTGGGGCGCGGACTTCGGCGGTCGCGGCGGCGGCAGCCGCGGCCGGCGACGCATGTTCGAGAGCGGCGAGCTGAGGCATGTCCTCCTGAAGCTCATCGCCGACGAGCCGCGTCATGGCTATGACCTCATCCGCGCGATCGAGGAACTGACGCATGGCGCCTACGCGCCGAGCCCCGGCGTCGTCTATCCGACACTCACCATGCTCGAAGACATGGGGCTGATCGAGGAGGTGAAGGCCGAGGGATCTCGCAAGGCGTTCACCGCCACCGCGGAAGGCCGCGCGCATCTCGAGGAACGTGCGGACGAGGTCGAAGCGCTGCTGGCGCGCCTGTCCGATGCGGGGGCCGAACGCAAGAAGACCGGCAAGGCGCCGATCCGCCGCGCGATGGGCAATATCGCATCGGTCCTCTTCCACCGCCTCGCGCGCGAGGACGTAGACGACGACACGCTGCACGAGATCGCCGCGATCATCGACGAAGCCGCGAGCAAGATCGAGCGGCTGAAATAAGCGGCGCGAGCATTGCCTCCGTGCCGACCGCGAGCGGCAGCCGCTACCTGCAGTAGCTCTGCAAACATTGGGCGCACAAGATGCCGGTTGAGTTCGACAAAAGGGAAGGGCGGGTGTCCTTTCCGAGCGGCGCTGTGGCGTTCATGACTGCGGAGCCGGACGCGTTGCAGGTGCGGATCGAGACGCCGGACGGCGTCGAGCTCACCCAAATGCAGGACGTAGTGGCACGGCACCTCGATCGCTTCGCGTTCCGCGAGGTGCCGCTGGCGTTCGACTGGCGCCCGGCCTAGCGGCCGCGGCGTTTCAGCACGTCGAGATAGCCGTCCACCAGCGCCTGGTTGACCTCGTCCCAGCCGCTGTGGGCCGTCGCTTCGAAGCCCGCCCGCCCGGCAGCGCGGCGGGCTTCGTCATTCTCGCAATAGAAAGCGAGCGCGTCGGCGAACTGCTCGACCGCGCCGGGGGTTACCAGCGTACCCGTGACGCCGTCGCGTACCAGACTTTCGCTGCCGGTCGCGCGCGCGGCGACGACGGGTAGCCCCGCCGCCATCGCTTCCTGCGTCACATTGCCAAACGTCTCGGTGATCGACGGGTTGAACAGCATGTCCATCGACGCGACCGCACGGCCGAGATCGGTGCCCTGCTGGAAGCCCGCGAACACACCGTCGGGCACATGCTCCCGGAACCACGGGCCGGCGGGGCCGTCGCCGACGATCAGCACGCGGTGCGCCACGCCGCGCGCCTTGAGCGCCTTCACCGCAGCGGCGAAGACGTCGAGACCCTTCTCCATCACCAGCCGGCCGACGAAGCCGATCGCGACCTCCTCGTCGCCGATGCCGAGCGATCGCCGCCATGCGAGATCGCGGCGGCCGGGATCGAACATCGTCCGGTCGATGCCGCGGGTCCAGATACCGACATGGTCGTTCATCCGCTGTGCGCGCAGAAGCGTTGCCATCGAATCCGAAGGCGCGAAGATCGCGTCGCAGCGGCGGTAGAAGCGCCGCAGCGCGACCAGCATCGGCGGTTCGAGGAAACCGAGACCGTAATAGCGGGGGTAGGTCTCGAAACGGGTGTGCACCGATGCGACCGCAGGCAGACCCATCCTCTGCGCCATCGTCACCGCGCGGTGGCCGAGTATCTCCGGGCTGGCGACATGGACGATATCGGGCCGGAAGGCGCGGACGTCGCGCTTGACCGAGGCGGGGATAAATAGCGGCGCGCGATATTCGCTGCGACCCGGCAGCGGCAGGGACGGGATCGAGACGAGATCGCCGGTCGGCGGGAAAGCGGGGGTGTCGGTGGTCGGCGAGTAGATGCGGACCGCGGCGCCCTTCTTCAGCAGATAGCCGACCAGCCGGTTGAGCGCCTGGTTCGCCCCGTCGCGGACGTAATTGTAATTGCCGCTGAAGAGGGCAATCCGAAGGTCCGAGGCGTCCATCGCGGCGCCGATACAGGTTGGCCCGGGCTCTGCCAATGCTGTGGATCAGTCCTCGTCGCGGCGGCGCGGCAGGCGGCGGATGCGGCGGATCGCACCCAGCATCGGCAATACCAGCAGCGCGAGCGCGAGAATGGCGATCAGGCTCTTCATCTTCGCTCCATAACGAAACGCCCCGCCGGATCGCTCCGGCGAGGCGCTCGTTTCTGCGCAGGACTAAGGGTCAGTCCTGCAGATATTCGCCGGCATCGGCGTCGGTGCCGTGCGTCTCGCCAACCGCGGCGGCCAGCGGATCGTCACCGATCGCCGCCTCGGGGCCCTGCGCCAGCTCCGCCTTGCGCTCTTCTTCGGCGGTGTTGGCGGCGATGAGTGCCTCCTGCAGCTTCTTCTGCTGCGCGCGGAGCGCCGCATCGCGGCTGGTGGCCGTCACGCGCATGCGGTTCATGCCTGCGCCGGTACCCGCCGGGATGAGGCGGCCGACGATGACATTCTCCTTGAGGCCATCGAGCGTGTCGATCTTGCCCTGAACCGACGCTTCGGTGAGCACGCGCGTCGTTTCCTGGAACGACGCGGCCGAGATGAAGCTGCGGGTCTGCAGCGACGCCTTGGTGATGCCCAGCAGAACCGGCTTGCCCTCGGCCTTCCGCTGCTTCTTCTCGAGCTTCGCGTTGGCCTCGTTCATCTCCAGCAGATCGACCTGCTCGCCGGCGAGGAAGGTGGTGTCGCCGCCGTCGGTGATCTCGACCTTTTGCAGCATCTGGCGAACGATCACCTCGATGTGCTTGTCGTTGATCTTCACGCCTTGCAGTCGATAGACTTCTTGGATTTCCGACACGAGATATTCCGCGAGCGGCTCGATGCCGAGCACTTCGAGAATGTCGTGCGGATCCGGCGAGCCGCCGATCAGATTGTCGCCGCGCTTGATGAAGTCGCCTTCCTGCACGTCGATGACCTTGGACTTCGGCACCAGATACTCGACCGGCTCGCCGCCATCCTCGGGAACGATCGCGATCTTGCGCTTAGCCTTATAGTCCTTGCCGAACGCGACGCGGCCGGAGACCTTGGCGATGATCGCATTCTCCTTCGGCTTGCGCGCCTCGAACAGCTCGGCCACGCGCGGCAGACCACCGGTGATGTCGCGGGTCTTGGCGGCTTCGCGGCTGACGCGGGCGAGCACCTCGCCGGCCGCGACCTGCTGGCCTTCCTCGACCGAGAGCATCGCGCCCGGGGCGAGCATGTAGCGCGCCGCTTCGCCCGAATTCTCGTCGAGCAGGGTGATGCGCGGACGCAGATCCTCCTTTGATCGGCCAGCGGCGCGATATTCGGTGATCACGCGCTGCGCGATACCGGTCGCCTCGTCGGTCTGCTCGCTGAGCGTCTTGTTGTCGATGACGTCCTGGAACTTCACGACGCCGCCCTTTTCGGTGATCACCGGCATCATGAACGGATCCCACTCGGCGATGCGGTCACCCTTCGAGATGATGTGCCCGTCATCGACCATCAGGTGCGCACCGTAAGGAATACGGTGCGTCGCCCGCTCGCGGCCGTCCATGTCGAGGATCGCGACTTCGCCGTTACGCGCCATCGCCACATGGCGGCCGCGCGGATCGACGATGGTCGGCAGATCGCGGAACTCGATCGTGCCATCGACCGGCGCCTCGAGGTTCGACGTCTCGTTGAGCTGCGCCGCGCCGCCGATGTGGAAGGTCCGCATCGTAAGCTGCGTGCCCGGCTCGCCGATCGACTGCGCCGCGATGACGCCGACGGCCTCGCCGATGTTCACCGGCGTACCGCGGGCGAGATCGCGCCCGTAGCACTTGCCGCAGACGCCATGGACGCTCTCGCAGACCAGCGGCGAGCGGATCTTGACCGCCTGCACGCCGAGCTCGTCGATCGCGAGCGCCTGCGCCTCGTCGATCAGCTCGCCCTCGGGCGCGATCAAATCGCCGGTCTTGACGTCCACGATGTCCTCGGCCGGGGTGCGGCCCAGCACGCGCTCACCGAGCGAGGCGATGGTCGCGCCGCCCTGGACAATTGCGCGCATGTCGAGCGCATTGGAGGTCTTGCAGTCCTCCTCGACGATCACGCAATCCTGGCTGACGTCGACCAGACGGCGGGTGAGGTAGCCCGAGTTCGCCGTCTTGAGCGCGGTATCGGCCAGACCCTTGCGGGCGCCGTGGGTCGAGTTGAAATATTCAAGGACGGTCAGGCCTTCCTTGAAGTTCGAGATGATCGGCGTCTCGATGATCTCGCCCGACGGCTTGGCCATCAGGCCGCGCATGCCGGCAAGCTGCTTCATCTGCGCCTGCGAACCACGGGCGCCGGAGTGCGCCATCATGTAGATCGAGTTGATCTGCGCCATGCGGCCGTCGGCATCCTTCGGCTGCGCCTTGATCTCGTCCATCATGGCGTTCGCAACCTGGTCGCCACAGCGGCTCCAGGCGTCGATCACCTTGTTGTACTTCTCCTGCTGCGTGATGAGGCCGTCCTGATACTGCTGCTCGTAATCCTTTACGAGCGTACGGGTCTCGTCGACGGTCGCTTCCTTGCTGTCCGGTATGATCATGTCGTCCTTGCCGAACGAGATGCCGGCGCGGAACGCGTGGCGGAAGCCGAGCGTCATGATCGCGTCGGCGAACAGCACGGTCTCCTTCTGGCCGGTGTGGCGGTAGACGATGTCGATGACGTCCGCGATTTCCTTCTTGGTGAGAAGGCGATTGACGGTCTCGAACGGCACCTTGTGGCTCTTCGGGAGCGTCTCGCCGAGCAGCATGCGGCCCGGCGTCGTCTCGAAGCGCTTCATGTACGTCTTGCCGTCCTCGTCCGTCTGCGGAACGCGGCTGATGATCTTCGAATGCAGCGTCACCGAGCCGGCAAAGAGGGCCTGGTGGACCTCCTGCATGTCGGAAAGCATCGAGCCCTCGCCAGGCTCGCCCTCGCGCTCCATCGACAGATAATAGAGGCCCAGCACCATATCCTGCGAAGGCACGATGATCGGCTTGCCGTTCGCGGGCGAGAGGATGTTGTTGGTTGACATCATCAGCACGCGCGCTTCCAGCTGGGCCTCGAGGCTCAGCGGGACGTGGACGGCCATCTGATCGCCGTCGAAGTCGGCGTTGAACGCGGAGCAGACGAGCGGGTGGAGCTGGATCGCCTTGCCTTCGATCAGCACCGGCTCGAATGCCTGGATGCCGAGGCGGTGAAGCGTAGGCGCACGGTTCAGAAGAACGGGATGTTCGCGGATGACCTCATCCAGGATGTCCCAGACTTCCTTGCGTTCCTTTTCGACCCACTTCTTCGCCTGCTTCAGGGTCATCGACAGACCCTTGGCGTCGAGACGCGAGTAGATGAACGGCTTGAACAGCTCGAGCGCCATCTTCTTCGGCAGGCCGCACTGGTGGAGCTTCAGCTCCGGACCAGTCACGATGACCGAGCGGCCCGAATAGTCGACGCGCTTGCCGAGCAGGTTCTGGCGGAAGCGGCCCTGCTTGCCCTTCAGCATGTCGGACAGCGACTTGAGGGGACGCTTGTTGGCGCCGGTGATCGTCCGGCCGCGACGGCCGTTGTCAAACAGCGCGTCGACGGCTTCCTGCAGCATGCGCTTTTCGTTGCGGACGATGATGTCCGGGGCGCGCAGCTCCATGAGGCGCTTAAGACGGTTGTTGCGGTTGATCACGCGGCGATAGAGATCGTTGAGGTCCGACGTCGCGAAGCGGCCACCGTCCAGCGGCACCAGCGGGCGCAGCTCGGGCGGGATGACGGGAACGACGTCGAGGATCATCCACTCGGGACGGTTGCCCGATTCCAGGAAGCTCTCGACGACCTTAAGGCGCTTGATGATCTTCTTGGGCTTCAGCTCGGACTTGGTCTCGGCCAGCTCTTTCAGCAGCGCTTCCTTCTCGCCCGCGAGGTCGAGGTCGATCAGCATCTGCTTGACCGCCTCTGCGCCGATCCCGGCGGAGAAGGCGTCTTCGCCATATTCGTCCTGCGCTTCGAGCAGCTCATCCTCGGTGAGGAGCTGGAACTTCTCGAGCGGGGTCAGGCCCGGTTCGATGACGATATAGGCTTCGAAATAGAGGACGCGCTCAAGCTGCTTGAGCTGCATGTCGAGCAGCAGGCCGATGCGGCTCGGCAGCGACTTCAGGAACCAGATGTGCGCGACCGGGGCGGCGAGCTCGATGTGGCCCATCCGCTCACGACGGACCTTCGAGACGGTGACCTCGACGCCGCACTTCTCGCAGACGATGCCCTTGTACTTCATGCGCTTGTACTTGCCGCACAGGCACTCGTAATCCTTGATCGGACCGAAGATGCGCGCGCAGAAAAGGCCGTCACGCTCGGGCTTGAACGTGCGATAGTTGATCGTCTCGGGCTTCTTGATCTCGCCGAACGACCACGAACGGATGCGCTCGGGGGAGGCGATGCCGATCTTGATCTGGTCGAAGGTCTCCGGCTTGGCCACCGGGTTCGCGAAATTGGTCAGTTCGTTCATGTTTCGCTCCAGTTCCCCTCTCGCTTGCGGGAGGGGTTAGGGGAGGGCGTGTCAGTGTCGGGAAGAGCCTCGCCTTACAGGCCCTCCCCCAGCCCCTCCCGCGAGCGGGAGGGGGGCAAGGTTCATTCCGCCGCCTCGGCGAGATCGTCATCCTCGTCGGCAATGCTGTCGAGTTCGACGTTGAGGCCGAGCGAGCGCATTTCCTTGACGAGCACGTTGAAGCTCTCAGGGATGCCGGCCTCGAACGTGTCGTCGCCCTTGACGATCGCCTCGTAGACCTTGGTGCGGCCGACCACGTCGTCGGACTTCACCGTCAGCATCTCCTGCAGCGTGTAGGCGGCGCCGTAGGCCTGGAGCGCCCAGACCTCCATTTCGCCGAAGCGCTGGCCGCCGAACTGCGCCTTGCCGCCCAGCGGCTGCTGGGTGACGAGGCTGTACGGCCCGATCGAGCGCGCGTGGATTTTGTCGTCCACGAGGTGGTGCAGCTTCAGCATGTAAATGTAGCCCACCGTCACCTTGCGATCGAAGGCGTCGCCGGTGCGGCCGTCGAACAGGGTGACCTGACCGCTCTCGTCGAGGCCGGCCTTCGCCAGCATCGCCGCAACGTCGGCTTCCTTGGCACCGTCGAACACCGGGGTGCCCATTGGGACGCCGCCGCGCAGATTCTCGGCCAGCTCGATCACTTCGGCGCCGCTGCGGCGCTCGATCTCCGAACGATAGGCATCGCCGTAGATGTCGACGAGCCGCTCCTTCACCGCGTCCGGCGCTGCGCCGGCCTTGGCATCGGGATTTGCATCGCGCCACGTCTCCAGCGCTTCCGAGACCTGCTTGCCGAGGCCGCGCGCGGCCCAGCCCAGGTGGGTCTCGAAGATCTGGCCGACGTTCATGCGGCTGGGCACGCCCAGCGGGTTCAAGACGATGTCGGCGTGAGTCCCGTCTTCGAGGAACGGCATGTCCTCGATCGGCAGGATGCGCGAAATGACACCCTTGTTACCGTGACGGCCGGCCATCTTGTCGCCCGGCTGCAGCTTGCGCTTCACCGCGACGAACACCTTGACCATCTTGAGCACGCCCGGGGGCAGCTCGTCGCCGCGCTCGAGCTTCTCGATCCGGTCCTCAAGACGGCGACGGATCGCTCCTTCGGCCTCGTCGTACTGCGCCTTCACGGCCTCGAGGTCGGACTGGACCTTGTCGTCCTTGACCGCGAATTTCCACCATTCGTGCGGCTCGACCGAGTCGAGCGCCGCCGCATCGATGTCGCCGCCCTTCTTGACGCCCTTCGGCGCGCCGGTGGCGGTCTGGCCGAGCAGCATCTCGCGGAGACGTGCGTAAGACGCGCGCTTCAGGATCGAGCGCTCGTCCTCGGCGTCCTTGCGGAGGCGGTCCTTCTCCTCGGTCTGGATGGCGCGGGTACGATCGTCGATGTCGATACCGTGACGGTTGAACACGCGCACTTCGACGACGGTGCCCGAGACACCCGGCGGCAGGCGGAGCGACGTGTCGCGCACGTCCGACGCCTTTTCGCCGAAGATGGCGCGGAGCAGCTTCTCTTCCGGCGTCATCGGGCTCTCGCCCTTCGGCGTGATCTTGCCGCACAGGATGTCGCCCGGCTCCACCTCGGCGCCGATGTAGACGATGCCCGCCTCGTCGAGGTTGCGCAGCGCCTCCTCGCCGACGTTGGGGATGTCGCGAGTGATGTCTTCCGGCCCCAGCTTGGTGTCGCGGGCCATCACCTCGAACTCTTCGATGTGGATCGAGGTGAAGACGTCGTCCTTCACGATCCGCTCGGAGATCAGGATGGAATCCTCGTAGTTGTAGCCGTTCCACGGCATGAACGCGACGAGCACATTGCGGCCCAGCGCCAGCTCGCCGAACTCGGTCGACGGGCCGTCGGCGATGATGTCGCCGGCCTCGACCACGTCACCGACCTTCACCAACGGACGCTGGTTGATGCAGGTGTTCTGGTTCGAGCGCTGGAACTTCATCAGCGTGTAGATGTCGACGCCCGACTTGCCGGCATCGACCTCGCCGGTGGCGCGGACGACGATGCGGGCGGCATCGACCTGATCGACGATACCGGCACGCTTGGCAGCGATCGCGGCGCCCGAATCGCGCGCCACGGTCTCTTCCATGCCGGTGCCGACCAGCGGCGCCTCGGCGCGGACCAGCGGCACTGCCTGGCGCTGCATGTTCGATCCCATTAGCGCGCGGTTGGCGTCATCGTTTTCCAGGAACGGAATGAGCGATGCGGCGACCGAGACGAGCTGTTTGGGGCTGACGTCCATCAGGGTGATGAGATCGCGCGGCGCCATCAGGAAGTCGCCGGCCTGGCGGCTGGAAACGATGTCCTCGACGAAGCTGCCGTCGGAGGTGAGCTCGGCATTCGCCTGCGCGATGGTGTGCTTTTGCTCCTCCATCGCCGACAGATAGACGACCTCGTTGGTCACCTTGTGGTCGACGACGCGGCGGTACGGCGTCTCGATGAAGCCATATTTGTTGACGCGCGCGAAGGTCGCTAGGCTGTTGATCAGGCCGATGTTCGGGCCTTCCGGCGTCTCGATCGGGCAGATGCGGCCATAATGCGTCGGGTGAACGTCGCGGACTTCGAAGCCGGCGCGCTCACGGGTGAGGCCGCCCGGCCCGAGCGCCGACACGCGGCGCTTGTGGGTGACTTCCGACAGCGGGTTGGTCTGATCCATGAACTGCGAGAGCTGCGACGAGCCGAAGAACTCGCGCACCGCGGCGACCGCGGGCTTCGCGTTGATCAGGTCGTTCGGCATCACGGTCGACACGTCCACCGACGACATGCGCTCCTTCACGGCGCGCTCCATGCGCAGCAGCCCGACGCGATACTGGTTCTCGAGCAGTTCGCCGACCGAACGGACGCGGCGATTGCCGAGATTGTCGATATCGTCGATGTCGCCCTTGCCGTCCTTGAGGTTCACCAGCTCCTTGACCACGGCGACGATATCCTCGGTGCGGAGCGTCGTGATCGTGTCCTCGGCGTCGAGGCCGAGACGCATGTTGAGCTTGACCCGGCCCACGGCCGACAGGTCGTAGCGCTCCGGATCGAAGAACAGCCCGGCGAACAGCGCCTCGGCGGTCTCGCGCGTCGGCGGCTCGCCCGGGCGCATGACGCGATAGATGTCGCTGAGCGCCTGGTCGCGGTCCTCGGCCTTGTCGGCCTTCAGCGTGTTGCGGATCCAGCCGCCGATGTTGACGTGATCGATGTCGAGCAGCTCGAGCCGGTCGATCCCGGCTTTGTCGAGCTTCTCGAGATTCTCGGCGCTCACCTCGTCGCCGGCCTCGATATAGATCTCGCCGGTGTTGTCGTTGACGAGATCATAGGCCGAATAGCGGCCGAAGATTTCCTCGGTCGGGATGATGAGCTGGGTCAGGCCGTCCTTGGCGGCCTTGTTGGCGGCGCGCGGCGTGATCTTCTGGCCGGCTGGGAAAACGACCTCGCCGTTGTCGGCATTGGCGACGTCATAGCCCGGCTTCTGGCCGCGCCACGTTTCCGCGACGAACGGGATCTGCCAGCCGTTGGGGCCGCGCACATAGGTAACGGTGTTGTAGAACGTCGAAAGGATTTCCTCGCTGCTGAGACCCAGCGCGTGGAGGAGGGCCGTCACCGGCAGCTTGCGCTTGCGGTCGATACGGACGTTGACGATGTCCTTGGCGTCGAACTCGAAATCGAGCCACGAGCCGCGATAGGGGATCACGCGGGCGGCGAAAAGATACTTGCCCGAGGCGTGGGTCTTTCCGCGGTCATGATCGAACAGCACGCCCGGCGAGCGGTGCATCTGGCTCACGATCACGCGTTCGGTGCCGTTGACGATGAACGTGCCGTTCTTCGTCATCAGCGGCATGTCGCCCATGTAGACGTCCTGCTCCTTGATATCGATCACCGACTTGGCTTCGGTGTCGGGATCGATCTCGAACGAGGTCAGGCGCAGCGTCACGCGCATCGGCGCCGCATAGGTCATGCCGCGCTGGCGGCACTCGTCGGTGTCGTATTTCGGCTCTTCGAGCTCGTAGCGATCGAAGTCGAGATGGGCGACGCCCGCGAAATCCTGGATCGGAAACACTGAGCGCAGCGTCTTCTCCAGCCCGGAGACGTAACCGGTCGCGGGATCTGAACGCAGGAACTGCTCATAGCTCTCGCGCTGAACCTCGATGAGGTTCGGCATGTCGCTCACTTCGTGGATGTTGCCGAAGATCTTGCGGATGCGCTTCTTCGCGGTGGAGCGGTTCTCGCTCGCCGGTGCTGCCTTGGTCGCCATGGAAATGTTGTCGCCTCGCTTGCCTTGCCCGGCCGTTGCCGGGATCGATTCGGGCGCGCCAAACGCAAAAAGCCGCGTGCTTTCCATGCCGGAAAACCGCAGCTTGCAGCGTCTGTGAAGCCACAACCAATCCATGCGTGGGGCGCGCTGCGCGACGGCGCGACCTGTTCCGAAAGGCTGGGCGAGCCGGCGATGTAGGAAATGTGGCCTGCGATGTCAAACCGCGATAGCCTTTTCGGGGGGAAGGAAAGGACAGCGATGACGGTCAGGCGGATCGCCGCGAGTTTGGTTGCGGCTCTCGCGGCGAGCGGGGTTCTGCTCCACTTCGTTGATCTGCTGCAAGCCGGGCGAAGTGCTGTCGACGCGGTCTGGACGATGCTGCGCTTCTTCACCATCCGCACCAACCTGCTCGCGCTGGCGCTTTTCACGCGTAGCGCCGCCGATCGCCGCGCATTCCACCGGTTGCAATGGGAAGCGGGCGTTGCGCTTGCGCTGCTGCTCGTCGGGCTGGTGTACGCCTTGGTGCTGCAAGGCTTGGTGGAACTGACGCCGTTGGGAATAGTCGCGAACGCCCTCGTCCATCAGGCCACTCCAGCCGCCGCGGCACTGTTCTGGCTTTTCCTGACACGAAAGGGCGCGCTGACCTTTCGTTTGCCGTGGCTCTGGGCACTCTATCCGCTGACTGGCGCGGGGCGCGATCGACGGGCGATATCCTTACCCGTTCATCGACGTCGCGCGCATCGGTTATGGCGCAGCGAGCGGCAATGCAGCGTTCGTCGCGATCGCCTTCATCGCGGCCGGACATGGGCTGGTCGCAATCGATAGGGTCCTCTCGCGAAGTCGGTAACGGAAGTTCGATTCATCGTTCGTCAACCACGATTCAACGTGGAATCTGCGGCGAGCCGAGCCCGGACGGCCGTGAAAATCATTGTGCCCCTGTTATGAAAGAGCACCTCTCCCAGCATCGCCGCGCCATCGTCGTGTTGCTTGCGACCGTAGCGCTTCCCTTCACTCCCGCGCTTGCGCAGGAGGCCGCAGCGCCCGTCGCGGTGACGCCGCCGCCCGTAGCGACGACGCCTCCGGTCACGACGGCCGCGCCGCCGGTCGTGCGGGTGACGCCGCCGCCGGTAACGAGCGCGCCGGCGCCCGTCGCTGCTACGCCGCCCGCGCCTGTCGCCCCGGCGATTTCCCGCCCGCCCGTGGTGGAAGAAGAGCCAGTGATCGAGGAAGAGGCAGCGCCGCCGCCGCGCGCGGCACGATCTGCTCCGCGAGCGCGTACTACTGCGCCGGTTGCCCAGGCTGCACCGGTCGATACGCCGCCGGTCGAGGCCGACAGCATGGCCCCGATCGAGGCCGCTCCGATCTCGCCGCCGTTGGCTGAGCCGGTCGCACCGCCGGTTGCCGAAGTGCCGCCTGCCGAACCGGTGGCGAGCAATGATCCGCCGGCCTGGCCGTGGGCTGTCGGCGCTGCCGCGCTGCTGATCGCCACGGTCGCGCTGTTCGCGATGCGCCGTCGTCGGCGTTTGGCCACGGAAGAGGAGTTCTATGAAGATCCGCTTCTGGCCGATCCTCTCGCCGACCCGCTCGCCGAGCCGGTCGCGGTCGAGCCCGATCCGTTCGTGGCGACGCCGCAGCCGACGATCGCGCCGATTCCGGTCGCCGCCGCGGCGCCGATTGCTACGGCTGCCGCGGTTTCGTCGGTCGAATCCGCCGAAGTAACCCAGGCGGAAGCCGAGGATATCGAAGCGATGGCCGCTTCGTCCGACCCGGACGCCGGCCGCCCTTGGCTCGAATTCATGATGCGCCCCGTCCGCGCCGGCACCAACGATGACGATGCGGTTGTCGAGTTCGACCTTACCGTCGGCAATACCGGATCGGTGCCTGCCCACGACGTGCGCATCTCGAGCTGGATGTTCGCAGCCGGTTCTCCGCAGGAATCGGAGATGGAGCGGATGCTGATCGAGCCGCCTGCCGACGCCAAGCTGTCGCGTGTGTCGATCGAGCCCGGTGATGCCGCGCGGGTCGAGGCGGCGGTGGCGCTGCCCAGGTCTGCGCTTCGCGGTTCGGTACTGCCGGTGGTCGTCGCCGACGCACGCTACACGCTGCCGGACGGCACCGAAGGTCGCACCTCCGCATCCTTTGCGGTTGGCCTGCCGAGCGGCGAGGGGCTCGAGGCTTTTGCGGTCGACATGCCCTCAGGCCTCCACGAAGGCGTCGAAGCGCGTCTCCACGGTGAACCCGAGCGCGTCTGACGCACGACCCTAACCCAAATGAAAAGGGCGGCCCCGCGAGGAGCCGCCCTTTCTTTTCGATCCCGAAGGATGCGAGGCTTACTTGAGCTCGACGGTGCCGCCGGCTTCCTCGATCTTCTTCTTGATCTCTTCGGCTTCCGCCTTGCTCACGCCTTCCTTGACGGGCTTCGGCGCGCCTTCGACGAGCGCCTTGGCTTCGCCCAGGCCCAGGCCGGTGATCGCGCGGACTTCCTTGATCACGTTGATCTTCTTGCCGCCGTCGCCGGTGAGGATGACGTCGAACTCGGTCTGCTCTTCGGCAGCCGGAGAAGCCGCGCCGCCGCCGGCCGGGCCGGCAACCGCAACCGCCGCAGCGGCCGAGACGCCCCACTTCTCTTCGAGCGCCTTCGCGAGGTCGGCGGCTTCGAGAACGGTCAGCTCGGAAAGCTTCTCAACGAGGGAATTGATGTCTGCCATGTCGTATCTCCATGCGGGGGACGCGCCCCCATTGGTTTCGTCTAAATTCGAAAGTCTCAGGCGTCTTCTTTCGCCGCATAGGCGCCGAACACCCGCGCCAGCTTCGCGGCCGGCGCATTGACGACCTGCGCGATCTTCGTAGCCGGCGCATTGACCAGCCCGATGATCTTGGCACGCAGTTCGTCGAGCGACGGAAGCTCGGCGAGCGCCTTCACTCCAGCAACGTCGAGTACGGCCTCGCCCATCGCCCCGCCGACGATCTCGAACTTGTCGGTCGTCTTGGCGAAATCCACGGCGACCTTAGCGGCCGCAACGGGATCGGGCGAGGTGGCGATTGCCGTCGGGCCGGTCAGCAGATTGCCGATCGGCGCGTAGGCGGTACCCTCGAGCGCGATGAGAGCGAGACGGTTCTTGGCTACCTTATAGCTGGCGCCAGCGTCGCGCATCTTGTTCCGGAGCTGGGTGGACTGGGCCACCGTCAGCCCGAGATTGCGGGTGATGACCACCACGCTCGTCTCGGAGAACGTCTGCTTGAGCTGGGCGACGGCTTCGGTCTTCTGAACGCGATCCATGCCTCTCTCCAAACAAGCCCGGCGGACCATCCGCCGGACACGAAAAAGCGAGCGGAACATCCGCACGCCGCATTTGTCCAAGGGGGAGGGGCACTGCCGCAAAACCGGCAGACATGGGCGACGGGCAAAGCCGGCCGCTCGTAAAACCTTTCCCCGTCTAGGCTGGAAATTAAGAAGGCCGAACGCCTTCACCAACTGTCTCGGACGGCGCGCAGCCGAGCGTGAGCCCGTCTGCGACGCGGCGCCAATAGGCGAACTCGCCGCGCGACGCAAGACATGGCTCAACCTCCGTCCTCGTGACGTTCGCCGTGCCGCCGGGATGATGGTCGATGCCGCATAGCGCGCCGCCGTCCCGCCCGCCTAGCCGATCGCAGGATCGAATAGGGGGGTCTCGCCGCACATGGCCGCAATCCTGCCGCAGGCACGCGACGCCATCGCATTCGCCCGGGCCGGCGACATTTCCCGCGCGCTGGCTTCGGGCGAAGCCGCCGTCCGGCTCGCCCCGTCGGACGGCGGCCTACGCTTCTTCGTGGGGATGCTCCACACCCGCCATCACGACCTGACGCGCGCCGTGCCGCACCTTCGCATCGCCGCCAAGCTAATGACCGACACACCGATCGCGCGGCTGGAGCTCGCGCGCGCGCTGATAGCCGTCGGCCGGCTGGACGAGGCCGAGGAGACGCTTGCGCCGGTCGCGGCGGCCGGTCCGGCCGGGCGCGATCTTCTCGGGCTGCACGGCCTGCTTCAGCAGCGCCGCGGCGATCATCATGCGGCGATCCGCATGTTCCGCCAGGCGGTGCACCGCGACGCGCGGGACTTCGAGAATTGGGCGAACCTGGGCGTCAGCCTGCTCGCGATCGGCCAGTCTACCGAGGCGGAGAAGGCGTTTGGCGACGCTTTGGAGCTGCGTCCCGATCTCCGCTGGGCCCGGATCAAGCGCGCCGAGGCGGCGGTGGGTGCCAGCCGAGGCGAGCATGCGCTGGCGAAAGCACGCGCCGTGGCCGACGCGTCCCCCAACGACGCTGATGCAATGCTTCTCGTTGCGCGGATCGAGGAGTTGCTCGATCGGCCTGTGCAAGCCGAAGCGGCGCTGCGCGAGGCGCTCGCCCGCGACCCCCGGTCCGCGCCGGCGATGATCGCGCTGGCGACGCTGGCCGAGCGCGACAATCGAGTCGAGGACTGCCGCAAGTTGCTGCACCGCGCCCGTGCGGCGGGCGCATCGGTGACTGAAACGGCGATCTTGGATGCGCGCATTGCGCTGCGCCAAGGCGATTGCGCCACGGTGATGACGGTGCTGCGCGATGCCGCTGCGGGCATAGACCCCGTAGCGCGGGCCGAACTGATCGGGCGCTGCCGCGACCGTGCCGGCGATCCGGAAGGAGCCTTCCTCGCCTTCACGGAAATGAACCGTCACATCGCCGGGCAACGTGCCGATCCCGCCGGCGAAGCGCTCGCCTTCCGCAATCGTATCGATGCCCGTCGCGCGCGGGCGACCCGGGAATGGCGGCAGGGGTGGGAGGATATCCTGCCCGCCGATCGCCGGTCCGATCCCGTCTTCATGTTCGGCTTCCCGCGCTCGGGCACCACCCTGCTCGACACCTTCTTGATGGGTCATCCGGGCGTCGTCGTGCTGGAAGAGCAGCCGGTGCTGCAAGCCGCAATGGATGCGGTCGGCGGCGCTGTAGACGATCCTGCCGTGCTGACAGCCGAGTCGGTAGTCGCGATGCGGGCTGCTTACTTCCAGGCCGCAGATCGCCTCGCCCCCGACGCTGCCCAGAAACTGCTGATCGACAAGGCGCCGTTGGGTGCTGTCGAAGCCGCGTTGGTGCACCGCCTGTTCCCGCAGGCCCGCTACATTTTCGTCGAGCGCCATCCCTGCGATGTCGTGTTGAGCGGGTTCATGGCGGCGTTCGATCCGCGCGGGGGGATGGCCAACTTCCTTTCGCTCAAAGATGTGGCACAGCTCTACGACACGCTCACCGGATATTGGCACCACTGCCGCGAATTGTTCGATCTGCCGACGTGCAACGCCCGCTACGAACGGCTGATCGTTGATCCCCAGGCCGAGCTGGGCATGATCGCGGACTTTCTCGGCATCACTGTCCATGCCGGCATGCTCGATCATCGCACAACGGCAGGGAAGCGCTCGCATATCCCCACGCCGAGCTACGCACAGGTATCCGCACCGCTGCACAGTCGAGCCGCTGGGCGATGGCTGCGCTACCTGCCGGTGCTGAACGACGTGATGCCAATCCTTCGCCCGTGGGCTGAACGCATGGGCTATGCCATGTGACGTTCGCCGCGACGAACGTCACGGAGACGCGACGAACGCCATCGTTACGCAACCAGGATATTCGCCGAAGCGGTCGTGGTAGTGCTAATGGGACGCTCCGCGTCTGAGCCGGCAGCCCATGAACCTATCGCAGAACCTTCCAGTCGATCTTAGCATCCAGCGGTCGCGCCGCCGCGCGACATGGCTTTTGATCGCAGCTTTCTGGGTTTTGACCTTCTCGGTCCTTGCGCTTCGCACGCTGATTACCGATTCCCTACCGTTCATCATGCTCGCGCCGCGACGGCTGCTCGCGGCGGCGTTTGGCGCTTCGCTTTGCCTGCTGATGGTCTGGGTATTCTCCGGTTTGCGCAATCGCAGCTTCAGCGAGCGTGTGGCAGTCGGGCTGGTCGGCGCCGTTCTGATGTCCATCGCGCAGACGATGTTCATATCGCTTCTCTATCGTGTGCTGATGCCGCTTCCCGATCGCGGCCCTCTGCTCTGGGAAGCGAGCGCGCAGTGGGTAATGGTTTGGACCGGCTATTACCTGGCCTGGACGGGTACGCACCTCGCGCTGACCTATCACTGGGAAGCGGAGGACCGGCATCGCCAATATGCGATGATGCAGGAGCTTGCGCAGGAGGCGCATATCGCCGCGCTCCGCTATCAGGTGAACCCGCATTTCCTTTTCAACACGCTCAACGCCATTTCCGCGCTGGTGACAGAGGGGCGGAGGGAAGAGGCGGAGGCGATGCTGCTCAACCTCTCGGCGTTCTTGCGGTCGACGCTGAGCGGAGACCCGGGCGGCATCATTCCGCTCTCCGACGAGATCGCCCTGCAGCGCCTCTATCTCGCTATCGAGGAAGCGCGTTTTTCGGAGCGGATGCGGGTCGAACTGGATGTTCCTGAAGAGCTAGCGCACGTAGGCGTGCCCGCGTTGATCCTCCAGCCGCTGATCGAAAATGCCGTTCGCTACGGCGTCGGCCGTTCGGAGGCGATGACCACGATACGGGTCTCGGCGACCGGTGACGAAGCCGGGTTGCGCATAGCGGTGGAGGACGACGGCGCGGGCGGCGAGGGCGCAGGCGGCATCGGCATCGGCCTCGCCAATGTCCGCGACCGGCTGCAGGCGCATTTCGGCGAGCGCGGCAACATGGAGGCAGGGCCCCGCGAAGGGGGCGGCTATCGCACCGTGATCCGTTTGCCGCTGGCCGGGGTGGCATGAGCGCGCTGCGCGCAATCCTGATCGACGACGAGCCGCTCGCCACACGGCGGTTGAGCGCAACCCTGGCCGATATCGGCGAGGTCGATATCGTCGGCAGCAGCTCCAATGCATGCCGTGGCGTCGAAATGATCGATCGTTTGCGGCCCGACGTCGTCTTTCTCGACATCGCGATGCCCGGGCTGGACGGCTTCGATGTGGTTGCCCGCATGCCGCAGCCTGATACGCCCGCCGTGGTGTTCGTCACCGCTTACGACAATCGTGCCGTCGATGCCTTCGCGATCGACGCCGTAGATTACCTCATGAAGCCGGTCGCGCGGGATCGGCTAGCCTCCTCGATCACGCGCGTGCGGCAATGGCTCGGCGCACGCGACTCAGGCCGCGATGACACCGGCGCCGAAGCCGCTCCGCAGTTCCTTGCCGACGACAGCCTGTGGGTGCACCGTCACCAGGAGTTCGTCCGGGTTCCGATCGCCAAAATCGCGTGGCTGGAGGCGCAAGGCGATTATGTTCAGATCCATGCCAAAGGGGGAGGCGGGCTGCTTCGGGCCACGCTCAACACGCTGGAGGCAAAGCTCGATCCGGCGACGTTCATCCGCGTGCATCGTTCGGCAATCTGCCGCCGGGACGCGATCATCGCGCTGAAACGCAAGCCGACCGGCGCGCTCGCGGTCTCGCTCGCCAACGGCGATTGGGCCCCGGTCGGCCGCACCTATGGCAGCGGCTTACGGGCGATGTTGAAGCGCCTGCGCGGCGCCTGAGCGCTAGAACTCGCCGGCGACGCCGACGCGGACGACATTGTTCTGATTGCCGCCGTAAGCGAAGCCGGCGGTGACGGCGAAGGGGTTTGCGGTGTCGAAACGGTGGGCCAGCGCGCCGCCGATCGCCTGCGCATCGCGGAAGGTCGCGCCGTTGACGACGTAGGAGGTGCGCCCGGGAGCCGAGGGCATCGGTGCCTGGCCGATCGCGGTCGCGGCGGCGATACCTTCGCGCGAATCGCGCTGCACGCGCGCAAGAGACTGATCGAGGCTAAGCAGCGCGTCCGGTCCGAAATCGGCGAGGGCGAGATTGCCGGCTGCGTCGGAAGTGACGTAGCGCAGCGGCCCTGTCTGCGCCGCCCGGCTTGCCGCCGAGCCGATGCCCGAAAGGGTATAGGTAGATGTCGCGGTGCCCAGTACGATCTGGCCGGGACGCGATGCGACGGCGCCTTCGCCGATCGCGACGCTGCCAGCCGCGCCGGCATTTGCGCCGTTGCCGAGCGCGATCGCCGACTGGCCGTTGGCGATGCTGTCCGCACCGATCGCGACGGCGCCAAGTCCGGTCGCGCGGTTGTCTGCGCCGATCGCCACGGCGCCGCGGCCGGTCGCGATATTGGGGTCGCCGATCGCCACCGCTCCGTTGCCCGACGCGACGTTGGCGAGACCGATCGACACTGCCGCGCCGTCCTGCGCGACCGCGCCGCTGCCGATCGCGACCGAATGATCGCCGCTGGCGACGCTGCCGCCACCCAAAGCGACGGCGTCCGCACCGCTGGCGATGGCCGCCGGGCCGGTGCTGCTCGTCTCGAGATAGGCGGTGCGCTCGAACGCGCGATCGGCGGTGGCCTGTGCGACCGCGGTCTCTGCTGCGTTCGATGCATTCGCGGCCCGCGCTTGTGCCGCAAGCCCGTAGGCATCATCGGCTCGGCCCTGCGCCGCTGCCGCATCGCGCAACGCGCTGTCCGCGCTGGTCTGTGCCGCGCCGGCGCCGGCGAGCGCCGTATCGGCCGTCAACTGAGCCACCCCTGCGTAGCTGAGTGCCATATCGGCAGTGCCTTGCGCGGCGGCGGCATCCCCCACTGCGACGTCGGCAGTGCTCTGGGCTGCCGCGGCATCCGCAATACCGTCATTGGCC
Organism: Allosphingosinicella indica; assembly: GCF_900177405.1. Taxonomy (NCBI): domain Bacteria; kingdom Pseudomonadati; phylum Pseudomonadota; class Alphaproteobacteria; order Sphingomonadales; family Sphingomicrobiaceae; genus Allosphingosinicella; species Allosphingosinicella indica. The sequence continues at coordinate 2,215,601 of NZ_LT840185.1, forward strand.
AAAGCCCGAGCGGTTGCCGCTTCCAATCGCGCGAGGTCGGCGGTGCCTTGTGCCGCAGCCGCGTCGCTGGTTGCAGCATCGGCCGTATCTTGTGCGCCCGACGCTGCTGCAAGCGCGCTGTCGCCCGTAGCCTGCGCCGCTGCGGCTTCGGCACGCGCGACCGTTGCTGTGCCTTGCGCGATGGCGGCGTCACTGAGGGCGTCGTCCGCGGTGGTCTGAGCGCCGGATGCTGCTGCGAGCGCGTCATCTGCGGTGCCCTGGGCATTGGTCGCCTCGCTTCGCGCGGTGTCGGCTGTGCTTTGCGCGGTTGCCGCGTCGGTGAGCGCGTTATCCGCCGTGCTCTGTGCTGTCGCCGCATCCGCGAGCGCGTCATCTGCGCTGCTCTGCGCTGTCGCTGCATCCGCGCGCGCGGCGTCGGCAGTAGCCTGAGCGGCTGCGGCGTCGGCCAACGCGTTCGTCGCATCGCTTGCGGCGGCGGAGACGGCCTGATCAGTCGCGTGGAGCTGACTACCAGTCACGGCGTCAGTGCTGGTCGCGCCGACGCGGCCGGCAGTGACGTTGGTGATCGCGCGGGTCGCGCCGCTGGCACCGACAGACACACTGTCCGCTTCGTCCGCGACCGATCCCTGGCCGAGCGCGACGGCGTTGCGCGCTGTCGTCCGGCTGTTCGCGCCGAGCGCGGTACCGTTCGCCGCGATGCCGCCGCCGTCGGCAGATGCGCTCGCGCCATTGCCCAGCGCCACGCTGTTGGTGCCGAGCGCCTGCGCGCTTTCCCCTGCTGCATTCGATCCACCGATGGCGGTGCCGTAATTGCCGCTGGCACGCGCGCCGCTGGCGCCGTTCGCCGCACCGCTGCCGATAGCCGTCGAACCGAGGCCGCTGGCGGAAGCACCCGCGCCACCCGCACCGCCGGCCGCGCCGTAGGTACCTTGCGCGCCCGAACCGATCGCGACCGATCCGGAGCCCGTCGCCGCGGCGCCAGCACCGCCCGGGCCCGCATTGCCGGCCGTGGCATTGCCGCCGTTGCCGCCCGACCCGACCGAGATCGCGCCCGCACCGTTGCCGTTGGCGCCTGCGCCGCCATTGCCGCCGCGCCCTGCGCTGGAGTTGCCGCCACGGCCGCCGGAGCCGACGCCGAGACCGGTCGGTCCCGCCGTAGCCGCGGCACCGGCGGTGGGGGCAGGGGCAACGGTGCCGCTGCCAGCCGCGCCTCCGTTTCCGAAGACGAGTTGCGCCAGCGCGGGATGCGCAAAGCCGCACGCGGCGGCGGCGGCAAGCAGGCCCACCCGGCGGTGGTAACGGAGCGCGGACATGTTCTTCCCCCGAAACTATCGAGGGATCTTCAACCAAATCCCGGTAAACATTCCGATAAGGATGAACTTGTCGTCCATAACGAAGAAGGGCCGCGGCTTGCGCCACGGCCCCTCGCCATTCGAACCTGGTATCGCGGATCAGGCGACCGCGACCTCGGCGGTATCGACCTTCAGCCCCGGGCCCATCGTCGAGCTCAGCGCGAGCTTGCGGACATATTTGCCCTTCGCGCCGGCCGGCTTGGCCTTGACGATCGCATCGACAAACGCGTCGAAATTCTTGCGAAGATCGGCTTCGGAGAAGCTTGCCTTGCCGATACCCGAGTGGACGATGCCCGCCTTTTCGACGCGGAACTCGACCTGGCCGCCCTTGGCCGCCTTCACGGCTTCGGCAACGTTCGGGGTGACCGTGCCGAGCTTCGGGTTCGGCATCAGGCCCTTGGGGCCGAGCACCTTACCGAGACGGCCGACAACGCCCATCATGTCCGGGGTCGCGATGACGCGGTCGAAGTCGATCTGGCCGCCTTGGATGGTCTCCATCAGGTCTTCGGCGCCGACCACATCGGCACCCGCCTTCTTGGCTTCGTCCGCCTTGTCGCCCTTGGCGAAGACGGCGACACGCACGTCCTTGCCAGTGCCGGCGGGGAGGGTGACGACGCCGCGCACCATCTGGTCGGCATGACGCGGATCGACGCCCAGGTTGATCGCGATCTCGATCGTCTCGTCGAACTTCGACGTGGCGTTCTTCTTGATAAGGCCGATAGCCTCGTCGATGGCGTGGAGCTTCTCGCGGTCGATAGTCTCGGCGAGGGTTTTCGCCTTCTTGCTCAGCTTAGCCATCCTATCAGCCCTCCACCACTTCGAGGCCCATCGCGCGGGCGGAGCCTTCGATGATCTTGGTCGCGGCCTCGATGTCGTTGGCGTTGAGATCCTTCATCTTGGTTTCGGCGATCTGCGCGAGCGCCGAACGCTTGATCTTGCCCGCGGAGACCTTGCCCGGCTCCTTGGAGCCCGACTTCAGGTTCGCGGCCTTCTTGATGAGGAAGCTCGCGGGCGGCGTCTTCGTTTCGAACGAAAAGCTGCGATCGGCATAGACGGTGATGACGGTGGGGATGGGCATCCCCTTTTCCATCTCCTGCGTGCCGGCGTTGAACGCCTTGCAGAATTCCATGATGTTGACGCCGCGCTGACCGAGCGCGGGGCCGATCGGCGGGGAGGGGTTGGCGGCGCCCGCGGGCACCTGGAGCTTGATATAGCCCGTAATCTTCTTTGCCATGCGTCTCACTCTATAGCGGGCCAGCTAGATGGGCGATGCGGCGGGCCGCACCGTCCGAACAACCGGCCGGTTCAAGTTTAGCGGTTCAAGCGGCGCCCGAGGGTGCCTCCCGCACATTTTCCATTGCAGATGCGTTGGACGGCCGCGGCCCTAGCGCAAACGGCGCGGGAAGGGAACAGCGAATCGGGTGAAAAGTGGCTCCCGGCTAGGACAACGGGTAACGCACTTCGTTTCACCGCAATAAAAAAGCCCCGCAAAAGCGGGGCTTTTTCATAGCGTTGTTAGCTTAGCGCCAGTAGCCGCCGCCGAAAATCCAAGCCCACATGTTGACCTCCATGAACACGGACAGGGAAGCCCTGTCGACAGTTCACATTAACCCTAACGGGTAAGGTTAACAAGAGGGTAACTATTCAGGCGGCGCGGAAAGCCTCTCCTTCCGAAATACGGCTAAGAAGATCTTGCCATGGCATTGGACGCCCCAAGTGGTAACCCTGCATGATATCGCAGCCCATCTGCTGCAACTCCTGCAGAATCTCCTCATTCTCCACGCCTTCCGCAACCACCTTGCGTCCCAAGGAGTGCGCAAGCTGGATCGTGGAATTAACCATGATGCGATCGCTTTGCGACTTGTTGAGCATGCTGATGAAGCTGCGGTCGATCTTGATCTCCGATGCCGGTATGCGGCGAAGATATTCGAGAGTGGAGAAACCCGTCCCGTAATCGTCGATCGAGAGCTGGACGCCCAGCGCGCTCAGCGCTTCCAGATTCGCAATCTGAATCTCGGCGCTGCCCAAGGTCGAAGTCTCGGTGACCTCCAGTGTCAGCAGCTCCGGTGCGAGCTTGTGCTTGTGAAGCAGCCGCTCGACGGTCGGCACCAATTTGTCGCTGCTCAGTAGCGGCACGGACAAATTGACGGCGATCGTGAAGTGCCGGCCGCCGCGATTGACGTTGCCGGCCACCGCCAGAGCCTTGTCGAGCACGAAATAAGTCAGCCGCTCGATGCGGCCGCCTTGTTCGGCCGGGCCGATGAACTGATCGGGATAGATCTGGCCCTTCTCGGGGTGGGTCCAGCGGACCAGCGCCTCCGCGCCGATCAACGCCTTGGTCTGGCCGTCGAACTGGGGCTGATAGGCGACCCAAAGCTCGCCATTGTCGATCGCATGGTCGAGCCGCGCGAGCAGCGACATAGCCCAGTCGGCATCCTCGACGCTTGCGGGATTGAACGTCGCCCAGCGTTTGCCGTCGCGCGCGGCCTCGTCGGCGGCGACCAGCGCGCTCGACGCCCGCTGCGCGAGCGTCCGTGATCCGTCGAGATCGAGGCCGAAGGTAACGCTGAGGTCGATCAGGCGGCCCGCGACCACGATCGGGCTGCGGAACAGGGCCTGCAATCCTTCAAGCTGCTGGGTGATGCCGTCTTCGGAGCCTTCGGCGGCGAGCCAGACGAACACGCCTTCGTCCGCCTGATAGATGGTCGCGCCGCCAGATCCGAATTCGAGGCGGCCGACGATCTGCTCGACCAGCTCCTTTTCCTGCTGCGGCGGGAGCGTGGCGGTGATCTGCGCATGGTTCTTCACGCGCGCAGCGACGACCATGCCGTTGTAGAGCCGGTTCTGACGCAGGGCCTGAAGGTTGGGCATGCCCGTGATCAGGTTGGTCGTGCCGCGCAGGCGGTAGGCGCGGCGCATGCTGCGAACGATGCGGGCGACGCCGGCCACCGTCAGCGCCATCAGCGCCGGCACGACCTCGACCCGGATGTGCTGCATCTCGAGCCACACCGGGCCGGCGAGAAGGCCGATAGCGGTGAATCCGAAAAGCGCCGTCGCAAGCCAGCGCCGCCGAAGTTTCAGAACGGCAGCAGCGAAAAGCATCGCGGCGATCAGCGGCGCGATCCAGCCGGCGTTGATGGGTTCGCCCTCGCGCAAAGTCTCGGCGCCGATGAGGTGGAACATGACGCCCGGGACAGGCCGCAAGCCCGGCACGCGGAAGCGCTCGACTGCATTGTCGGTGCGGCCGATCACGATGCTCTTCCCGGTCAGGTCCGCTGCAGACACCCGACCGTTCAATATGTCGCTGGCGCTGAACCACGGGATCGAGCGGATATCGATGCCATAATCCACCGGGAAGAGATCGGGTGCCGGATGACGGACATCGGCAAGTTCGCTGCTGAGCGAGGGCACCAGCCGGCCGCCGACGTTGACGGCGTAGGGGTGCTTCCAGATCGCATCGTCCCACCACACGAAGAGATTGGTGTTCACCGGAGTGCCGCTGCCGCTGAAGATCGCGGGCGGAGCGTGATCGGTCTTGGCGCCGGTGACCGGGTTCACCGTGAAGCGGGTTGGCAGCAGGACGTTGGCACTCGCTCCGCGCAGTGCGCGCGCCAAGGCGGTCGCCTGGCGGTCTGTCCCTAGCGTCGCGAAATCGGCATCGATGAAAATGCGGCGGGGTTTAGCGGCATCGACCGCATCAACCAATTCGGCGAGCATGTCGCCGCGCCAGGGAAGGGGGCCGAAATCGGCGATGCTGCGGTCGTCGATGGCGACCAGCGCGATCTGGCCGCTCGCCGGATGGCTGCGCACCTTGGCGCGCGTCACCTGCATCGCGTTCTCGACGAGCTCGCCGACCTGCGCCACGCCGAAGACGAGCCCCACCAGCAGCGCCAGAATCAGCGCTTTCCAAGGTCGTTCAACGGTGATCGTTTTAGATGTCAAAGTGATAGGCTTCGGCGCGCGTTAGGACCGAAGTGACTATAACGTCGAAACCTTACCGAATTGCATTAACCCTATTGCCGGAAACCGCACCCGCGCGCAGCTTTCCGAAACGGGTTCGAAGCCGGCGTTATTTGACCAGTTCGACCTGCTCGAAATCGAGCTCCACAGGTGTCGCGCGGCCGAAGATCGAGACCGCGACCTTGACGCGGCTCTTCTCGAAATCGAGCTCTTCCACCAAGCCGTTGAAGCTCGCGAACGGGCCGTCGAGAACCTTGACGCTGTCGCCGATCTCATAATCGACGCTGATCTTCTGCTTGGGCGCCGCGGCTGCCGCTTCATCCTTGGTGTTGAGGATGCGCGCCGCCTCGGCCTCGCTGATCGGCTGCGGCTTACCGCTGGAGCCAAGGAAGCCGGTCACCTTCGGCGTGTTCTTGACGAGGTGGTAAACGTCATCGTTCATCGCCAGCTTGGCGAGGACGTAGCCGGGGAAGAACTTGCGGTCCGACGTCACCTTCTTGCCGCGGCGGACCTCGGTCACCTTCTCGGTCGGCACTTCGACGGCCTCGACGAGCTGATCGAGCCCGAGCCGGGTGGCGTCGGCCACGATCTGGTCGCGGACCTTGTTCTCGAAGCCGGAATAAGCGTGGATGATGTACCAGCGGGCCATGGGTTTCCTTAGCTCAGGAGGCCGAGCAGCGCCTGGACGATCGCGCTGAACGCGGAATCGACGCCGAAGAAGAAGATGCCGAGCACCGACGCCATGATCACCACCATGATCGTGGTGCGGATCGTCTCGGCGCGCGTCGGCCAGACCACCTTAGCGGTCTCGGCGCGCACCTGCCGTAGGAATTCGACCGGACTGACCTTCGCCACGCTATCTCGACCCTTTGAAATCTACTTTGAAATCGACACGAACGAGGCCGGCAGCGGCCTCACTGGGAAGCGCCCCGACCCCGGACTATCCTCCGACATCTAGGCGCCATTTGCCGCCCGTCAACGGGCGGCGGTGGCAGGAGTGGAGGGACTCGAACCCACGGCCCTCGGTTTTGGAGACCGATGCTCTACCAACTGAGCTACACTCCTAGGCCGGAGAGGGCCGGTCCTTAGCGGCGGCATAGAAAGCGTGCAAGCGGATTGATCGTCTCTGTCAGGCTGCGATCCGGCCATGGTTGGCGGTGAGGAGCTTGCGCGCCTCGGCGGCGGTGCACGGCCGTGCGAAGACGAACCCCTGGACGCGGGTGCAGCCGAACGCCCGGACGGCAGCGAGCTGCTCCCCGGTCTCGACGCCCTCCGCCACCGTGTCCATGCTGAGGCTGCCCGCCATCGCGACGATCGCGCGCACGATCGCACTGCTGCCCGGATCGTCCGCACAAACCGCGGCGATGAAGCTGCGGTCCACCTTGATCGTGTCGAACCGGCTGTCCCGCACATAAGCGAGCGACGAATAGCCGGTGCCGAAATCATCGATCGCCAGCCGGATGCCAAGCGCGCGTATCTGGTGCAGCACCTTCTGCGTCAGCGGCGTGAGCTGGAGGAAGACCGTCTCGGTGATCTCCAGCTCCAATCGGTGCGGATCGAGCCCCGATTGCGACAGCGCCGAGATCAAGGTCAGCATAAAACCGGGCTCATGAAGCTGGACCGGCGATATGTTCACGGCGACGTTGATGTCGCCGGGCCAGGATGCCGCCTCGGCCAGCGCATTGCGCAACGCCCATTCACCGATCCGGCCGATCAGCCCGGTCTCCTCGGCAATCGCCACGAATTTCGCGGGCGAGACTTCGCCAAGCCGCGCATTCTGCCAGCGGAGCAGCGCTTCGAAGCCATGGATTCGGCCAGTCCCCGCTTCCACCACCGGCTGATAGACGAGCGCGAGCTCACGGGCGTCGAGCGCGGTCCGCAGCGACAGCTCGATCTGCCGCCGCTCCTCCGCCTGCTCGTGGAGGCCGCGCTCGTAGAAATAGACGTCGCCGCCGCCGTCGGCCTTGGCACGATGCAGCGCGAGATCGGCGCTGCGCATCATGTCCTCGACCGACTCCCCGTCCTGCGGCCCCAACGCCGCGCCGATGCTGGCGCCGACGAAAAGGTGCTGGTCGAGATAGAGGAAGGGCTGCTTCATCGTCTCGACGATATCGACGCACAGCCGTTCGATCGCGGCGGCGTCGATGGCGTCGGGAATGACCAGAGCGAATTCGTCGCCGCCCAGCCGCCCCAGGGTCATGCCGGGCGCGAGCACCGGGGCGAGCCGCTGCGTCACCTGCTGGAGCAGATGATCGCCCGCGACATGGCCCAGCGTGTCGTTGACGTTCTTGAAGCGATCGAGATCGATTAGCAGGATCGCGCACAGGCGATCGGCGTCGCGCGCCCGGCTGAGGGCGGTGCCTAGCGCTTCGAGAAGCTGCAGCCGGTTGGGCAGGCCGGTCAGCGGATCGTGCCGGGCCATGTGGGCAATCCGCCGTGCGGCCTGCTGCGTCTCGGTCACATCGGAGCCGACGCCGCGATAGCCCAGGAAACCCCCGCGCGGCCCGAAGCGGGGACGCGCCGAAAGCTGGATGCAACGCGCACCGTCCGGATGCGGCGCGGCAATCAGCAGATCGGCAAAGCCGGAATGGGCCGCCAGGCCGGCGACCGCCGTGCCTATCTCTCCGCTCGATCCGCCCTCGTGCGCATCTTGCGACAGCAATGCGTCGAGCGTCATCGCCTCGATCTCTCCAGCATCCAGGCCCAACGCGCGGGCGAAGCGCGGAGAAACGTTGCGGAAGCGGAGATCGGCGTCGGTTTCCCACAGCCAGTCGGCATCGCTGCTCTCATATTCCTTGAGAAGCAGGCTGATCGTGTCGGAGCGCTCCTCCAGCGCGAGATCGACCATCCGTCGCCGCATGAAGGCGCGCCCATTGCCGAGCACCGCGAACAGCAGCCCGACCGTGTAGATCGGCCCGAGCGTCAGCAGCAACGTCGATTCGGTGTAGCCGAGCATCTTGGTCGTCGCGGCGCCCATCACCAGGATATAGCCGGCCGCCGCGGCGGGGGTGGCGGTGAAGACGAAGGCAGCGCCCGCCATCATGCTCGCGGTGACCAGGCAGATCGCGAGCTGATCGTGCGGCAGCGCGGCGGGAAAGAAGATAAAGGCGGGCACCGCCCAGGCGAAGCCGTAGAGAACGCTGATATGGCTCGCGCGGTCGAGCGCCTGCCGCGATGCCGCAGGCGTGTCGGCGATGCGCCGCCGGCCCACGAGCGCGCCGGTCAGGATGAGAAAGCCGAGGCCGAGCAGCCACAGGGTCAACTGGATGGAGGGCACCGAGCCGCGCAAGACGATTGCGAGCAGCACCGCATTCAATGTCTGCCCGATCGCAGCGACCTTGAGCGCCCGCCGAAGCTCGCGAAGCTGGGCCACGCGCACCCGGTCCCAGCCGGCATGTCCGGCGGGGCTGGCGCGGTTCAGCACCACTTGCCAATCCAGCGTGGGGAGACGTGCGTTGCTCATGGGTCTTCCGACCGCGAGCGTTAGCCGCCAACCGTTATTTATTGATTAGGGGCGGGCGCGGGAACCACCCGCACGTCAGGCAGCGATGTCGTAGGGCTGGATTTCGCCGGATAGATAGAGATTGCGCGCCTTTGCCCGGCTGAGCTTGCCCGACGAGGTGCGCGGCAGCGTGCGCGGCGGGACGAGCTCGATGACGCAGTTCATGCCCGTGATCGAGCGGACGCGCTCGCGGATCTCGGTGCGCAGCTTCTCGCGCTCTTCGGGATCGCTGGTGCGGCACTGGACGAGCACCGCGGGCGTTTCCTCACCGCCAGGCGTCGTGATCGCGAAGGCGGCGATGTCGCCCGACTTGAAGCCGGGGAGCTGCTCCACCGCCCACTCGATATCCTGCGGCCAGTGGTTTTTGCCGTTGATGATGATCATGTCCTTGGCGCGGCCGACGATATAGATGTAGCTATCGGACATGTAGCCCATGTCGCCGGTGTCGAGCCAACCGTCGGCGTCGAGGCAGGCGCGGGTCGATTCTTCGTCGCGGAAATAGCCGATCATGATCGAAGGGCCGCGGGCGTAGACCTTGCCGATCGCGCGGTCGGGCAGGGGATTTCCGTCTTCGTCGCGGACGGCGATCTCCATGTCCTTCACCGCCTTGCCGCAATTGACGATTGCGCGGTAGCGCTGCGGCCGGTCGATCCCGGCCTCGCCGCCACCGGCAAGCAACGTCTCCTCGACCAGCTCGACGACAATACCCTCGCCTGGCGGCATGATCGAGACGGCGAGCGTCGCCTCGGCAAGGCCGTAGCTCGGCGTGAACGCATGGGCGTCGAAACCGGCATCGGCGAAGGCATCGACGAAGGCCTGCATGACGTCGGGCCGGATCATATCCGCGCCATTCCCCGCGACCCGCCAGCGCGACAGATCGAACCGGTCCGACGCCTTCATTTGCGACGACATGCGCCGGGAGCAGATGTCATAGCCGAAGGTCGGGGAGTAGGAGAGGGTCGTGCCCTGGTTGCGGCTGATGAGATCAAGCCAGGCGAGCGGGCGGCGCGCGAAATCCTCGGTCTTCAGATAATCGGTCGAGACCTGGTTGGCGACGACCGAGAGGAAGCAGCCGACCAGCCCCATGTCGTGATACCAGGGCAGCCACGAAACGCAGCGATCCTGATCGCTGACCCGCATCCCATGCGAGTGCGCGGAAAGATTGTTGAGCAGCGCGTGATGCGTGACGGCGACGCCGTGCGGAAAGCGCGTCGAGCCGCTGGAATATTGGAGATAGCAGATATCGTCCGATTGCGCCGTCGGCAGTGCGACGTCGGGCGCCTCACGGTCGGCAAACTCCTCCCACGCGAGGCCTTCGACGCCGGTCTGGGCTGCGGCGGCGCCCGCCATCTCGCCGAGCTCGGCCGGGAAGAAGAGGATGCGCGGATCGGAGCTTTTGAGCTGCACCGCAAGCTGGTCGATATAGCTGTCCTTGCCGCCGAACGAGGTCGGCAGCGGCAGCGGCACCGGCCAGGCGCCGGCATAGACCGCGCCGAAGAAGAGCGCTGCGAAATCCGGTCCCGTCTCCGCAACCAGCGCCACGCGATCGCCCGGGGCGATGCCGAGCGCGATCAGCCGCCGCGCCGCCATGAGCGCATCGTCGCGCAGCTCGGAGAAGGGATAGGCGCGTTTCAGTTGGCCACGGTGATCGTGGAAATTGAGCCCGCGGCGGCCACGCGCGGCATAATCCAGCGCATCGCCGAGCGTCGCGAAATCGGAGAAGCGCCGCTCCAGATCGTCCTCGGTAGGCGTGGGCGCGAGCGCGGCTGCGGCGGGGGGAGTGGCAGCCGGGCGGTCACTGGTCTGGAGCACTCTGGACGAATCCTTCATCATAACGTGCGGCGGTTACGCATTTGCGACCCGCCTTAGGATGCAAGGCGCGTTCATATTCCGGCCCGACTGTGGCACAAACATGGCGCTTTGGCATACACTAGGGACAGGAAAGCGCGGCCGCCACTGGACCGCGACAGTCTGGAGCGGCTGGCGATCGCCTATGTCGGCCGTTACGCGACGACACGGGCCAAGCTCAATGCCTATCTTTTGCGAAAACTCAAGGAGCGCGGCTGGTCGGGCGAGGGGCCGGCGGAGACCGATGCTCTCTGTGACAAGTGTGTGCGACTGGGCTTCATCGACGACGCGGCCTTCGCCGCGGCGCGTGCGACTGCGTTGGGTCGACGGGGCTATGGCGCGCGGCGGGTGGATATCGCGTTGCGCGCGGCCGGCGTGGGCGAAGCGGATGGGAGCGAGGCGCGCGCCATCGCGGATGACGGCGCGCTGGCCGCAGCGATGCGTTTTGCAGAGCGGAAGCGGATCGGTCCCTATGCCAGCGCGCCGCCGGACGACGCCGCGCGCCGCCGCCAGTTCGCCGCCATGATGCGGGCCGGGCATCCCTATGATCTGGTTCGAAAGGTGCTGCGAGCCAGTCCCGACGAACTCGAAGACGAGGATCTGCGATAATTTTATTTCGGCATGGTTCCCATTCGGGAGGAAGCCATGATAATCGACAGCCGGGTTAATAACGGTGCGCTGATCGCATGACCTCACGTGGGGAAATGTCTGCGAGTGATCCATCCTCGGGCGGGGAGGAGAATGCGCGTCCCGACGCCAGCGAGAAACTGACCCAAATTACCGGCCGGATGAAGTGGTTCGACGCGACCCGCGGCTTCGGATTTCTGGTCAGCGACGATGTGCCGGGCGATGTGCTGATCCATTTCAGCATTTTGAAGGAGCATGACCGGCGCAGCCTGCCCGAGGGCGCGATCGTCGAATGCCTCGTTGCCGAGCAGGAGCGGGGCTTCCAGGCACGGCAGATCCTGTCGATTGATCTCAGCGAGGCTCTGATCCCTGAGCCTGCGCGCCCGTCCGCGCCGCGTGCCGAGCGGGTCGATCCGACCGAGCTCAAGGACGAAGCCGGCGATTACGAGCCGGTGCGCGTCAAATGGTTCAACCGGCTGAAGGGCTATGGCTTCCTCAACCGCGAGGTCGACGATGGCGAGGATATCTTCGTCCATATGGAGACGGTGCGCCGGGGCGGCATGGCGGACCTGCTGCCCGATCAGCCGATTCGCGCCCGCATCGCGTTCGGCCGCAAGGGGCCGCTGGCCGTGGAAGTGGAGTCGGAATGAGGGTTTCGAAGATGTTCGTGGGCGCTGCGCTGGCGCTCGCGCTGCTCGGCTGCCGGGCGCAGACCGAAGCGACCGCCAATCCTCCCGCGGCACAGGCACCTGCGGCGGAAGCGATGCCACCGGCGGAACTCGATGGCCCGCAGACGGGGCTGGAGACCGTCCCGCTCACCATCAAGGCCGCCGGCAAAACGCACCGTCTGACCGTCGAGGTCGCGCGCACCGCCGACCAGCAGGCGACAGGCATGATGTTCCGCGAGAGCATCGCCGATGATCGTGGCATGCTCTTCCCCTTCGAGCGGCCGAAACCGGCGAGCTTCTGGATGCGCAACACATTGATCCCGCTGGATCTCGTCTTCGTGCGCCTTGACGGCACTGTCGCCCGGGTCGCGGCCAATGCGGTGCCGCTGTCGCTCGCCGCGATCGAGTCCGGCGAGCCGGTCATCGCCGTGCTGGAGATCGGCGGCGGGCGCGCCGCGGCGCTCGGCATCGACGAGACGGCGCGCGTCTCCTGGCCCGGTGGCCCGCGCGGCTAGCGGCAGGCGCGCGCCGGGCTTGCGCTTCGCTCGGCAATCTGGCTAGGCGGGCGGCGATGGGCCTTCTGAAACAAATCTTCACCTGGTGGGACGGCGCGACGATCGGAACGTCGCTATTCACGCGCCGCTATGGCAAGCGCGTCGGCAGCGACGATGCGGGCAACGTCTATTTCCAGGCGAAGAAGGGCAGCCGGCGCTGGGTGATCTACAAAGGCGGCAATGATTCGAGCCGTATCCCGCCGGAATGGTTTTCTTGGCTTCACCACCAGATCGACGATCTGCCCGATGCGGCGCTGCCGCCGGTCCGCAGCTTCGAGAAGGCGCCGACCGGCAATCTGACCGGTTCGCCCGCCGCATACCGGCCCTCGGGCGCGCTGGAGCGCGGCGGCCATCGCGCGGCCGCGACGGGCGATTACCAGGCCTGGGCGCCCGAGTGATCTGATGCGCGGGCTTTTCCGGGACAATCTTTTCGAGGCGCTCGTCGGCCTGTTGGTGGTGCTGCTTGCCGCCTGGTTCGTGTTCTTCGCCTGGCAGCGCACCGGGGGCAGCTTCCACAAGCGCATCCAGGTGACCGCGCTATTCCCTGCCGCCAACGGCATTTCGACCGGCACCGACGTGCGCGTCGCTGGCCTCAAGGTCGGCACCGTCACCGGGCAGAAGCTCGATCCGCAAAGCTATCAGGCGGAGGTCACGCTCTCGCTCGACAGCGACGTCAAGATGCCGAGCGATTCCAGCGCGGCGATCACCAGCGAGGGGCTGCTCGGCGGCACTTATGTCGCGCTCGTTCCCGGCGGATCGGACCAGCCGCTCAAGAATGGCGACATGATCCTCGATACGCAGGGATCGATCGACATGATGGGTCTGATCGGCTCGCTCATCAACAACAGCGGCGGCGGCTCCGGCGGGAATGCGGACGCCAAGGCTGGCAGCACGATGATGGAAGAGAGCCCGGCCCAGTGAAGCCCGGACGCCTCTCCGCGCTGCTGGCAGCGGCGCTGCTCGCGGCATCGTGCGGCGGGCCTGATGTGCCGGAGGCGCAGAAGGCGAAAGGCAAGGCGGAGCCCGAGCCCGAGACGGTCGACATTCCACAGACGGTGACCAGCCTCGCGCCGGGGACGACGCCCATGGCCGAGCGCGTCGCGGTTCTCGGTCTGCTCAACAAGCGCAACGGCATCTCGCAAGATCTTGAGCTCAAGCCGGGCCAGGCGGTTCGCATGGGCGACGTCATCGTCCGGTTGCGGGCCTGCGAGACGACGGCGCCGTGGGAAATCCAGCAGCTCACCGGCGCGTTCGTCCAACTTGACGTGCGCAACACGCGGAACCAGTTCCAGCGCGCCTTCTCGGGCTGGCTCTACAAGGAATCGCCCTCGCTCAACGTGGTGGAACATCCGGTCTGGGACGTATGGCCCAAGAGCTGCAAGATGACGCACCCCGATGCCGCGGCATCGCCGGCCACGCCGTCGGCTTCGAGCAGCAGGTCGAGCGCGCCGAATTCCGCTCCGGCGACGCCAGCGCCCGCTGCCGCCCCTACGCCGGCACCGGCCGCACCAGCGCCCGAACCCGCGGCGCCGGAGCCCAAGGCGGACGACAGCAACGACATGTAATCCGATTGGGCGATCTCCACGGCGCCCAAGCTGCGGAGATGCTCTGTCATGAATTGGCAGTCGAGCAGCCGGAAGCCGCCCACGCGCATCCGCGCCACCAGCCAGGCAAGCGCGACCTTCGACGCATCGCGCCGCACCGAGAACATGCTCTCACCGAAGAAAGCGGCGCCGAGCCGCACGCCGTAGAGGCCGCCGACGAGCTCGTCCTTGTGCCAGCATTCGATTGAATGGGCATGGCCGGCCTCGTGCAGCCGATTATAGCCCGCCTCGATCTGCGCGTTGATCCACGTCTCGCGGCGCGATCCGCACCGCTCCAATACTTCGGGGAAAGCGCGGTCACGCGTCACGCTGAACTCGCCAGAACGGATCGTCTGGCGCAGGCTGCGTGAGGCGTGAAATGCGTCCAGCGGCAGGATCGCACGCCGCTTGGGCTCGACCCAGAAGATCTCGCGCGCATCGCGGCTGTCGGCCATCGGGAAGACGCCGATGGCATAAGCGCGGAGCAGGAGATCGGGATCGATCGTGTCGGTCACCCGGCAAGCCTAGGAGGCTTGCCGCCCGCGTCAAAGCACTTCGCGCACCTTGTCAGCCGGGCGGGCGAGCACCACGCCCTTTTCGGTCTTCACGATCGGCCGTTCGATCAGGATCGGGTCGGCGGCCATCGCATCGAGGATGGCGTCGTCCGGGGCGCCGGCGAGCGCGGCTGCAGCCGGCTCCTTGACGCGCAGACCTTGGCGCGGTGTGATACCCGCCTTCGCATAGAGCCGCGCCAGCGTTTCGCGGCTAGGCGGCGTCTTGAGATATTCTACGATCGTGACGACGGCACCGGCTTCCTCGAGGATCGCCAGCGCGTTGCGTGACGTGCCGCAACGCGGATTGTGATAGATGGTCGCTTTCATGCCGGCCCGGATACCGCGTTCAACCTTCACCGTCATCCCGTCCCGATCGGGAACGGCGGCAGTGCGGGGCTAGGCAGGGGGCGCGCCCGGAGGAATAAGACGCGCATGGATCGAATGCGCACCGTCCTCGCCCTGATCGGCACCTGCCTGCTCGCAGCCTGCTCTGCCGAATCGCAGGCGGACGCAGACCAGGCGCCTCCGCCTGCGCTGGTCTTGCCCGTAGTGAAGGCCGCTGCGACCGTGCCGCAACCGCTCGTCGATCTCAGCGGCGGCGCGCAGCCGGGCTTCGCAGTGACGACGATCCTCTCGCTCGACGCCGGAATGGGCGCCGGCACCTACGCGTGGAATGCAGAAGGCGTGGCGCCCGGCCCGATGAAGATCGTCGTCGATCTCGCCGCCCAGCGATTGTACGCCTATCGCAACGGGGTCGAAATCGGTCGGTCGTCGATCCTGTACGGCGCCGACGACAAGCCGACCCCGACGGGCGTGTTCCCGATCCTTCAGAAGAAGCGCCACCACATCTCCAACCTCTACGGCGCGCCGATGCCCTTCATGATGCGGCTGACGTGGGATGGCGTGGCGCTCCACGCCAGCACAGTTGCCGACGGCTTCGCCACGCATGGCTGCGTCGGCCTGCCCGACGAATTCGCGGCGCTGCTCTTCGCCGAGGCGCAGCTCGGCGACGAGGTGCTGGTCACCAACGGCTGGATGAAGCCCATCTACTGGCGCGCGGCGCCGCTGACGGCGGAGGCCGAGCCGGTCCCCGACGGCCTCGCGCCGATCGATCCCTACGATTTCGCCGGAGACGAAGCGGTCAGCTCTCCTGACGCGCCAGCCACTCTTCCAACCATTTGATCGTATAATCGCCCTGCTGGAAATCCGGGTCGTCGAGCAGCGCCTGGTGGAGCGGGATGGTGGTCGTCACGCCTTCGATCACGAACTCCTCCAGCGCGCGGCGGAGGCGGCGGAGCGCGCCGTTGCGCGTGGTGCCATAGACGATCAGCTTGGCGATCATGCTGTCGTAATAAGGGGGCACGCGATAGCCGGCGTAGAGCCCGCTATCGACGCGCACGTTCATCCCCCCCGGCGCATGATAGCCTTTCACAAGACCGGGTGAGGGCGCGAAGGTGCGCGGATTTTCCGCATTGATGCGGCATTCGATCGCATGGCCGCGGAAGACGACGTCTTCCTGACGCAGCGTCAGCGGATGCCCTTCGGCGATGCGGATCTGCTCACGGACGAGATCGAGGCCGGTGATCGCCTCGGTCACCGGATGCTCGACCTGCAGCCGGGTGTTCATCTCGATGAAGTAGAATTTGCCGTCCTCGTAGAGGAATTCGATCGTGCCGGCGCCGCGATAGCCCATCTCGGCCATCGCCTCGGCGACCAGACCGCCCATACGCTCGCGCTCGCCGGGGCTGATGACGGGGGACGGCGCTTCCTCCAGCACCTTCTGGTGGCGCCGCTGCAGCGAACAGTCGCGCTCGCCGAGATGGATCGCATTGCCGTTGCCGTCGCCGAAGATCTGGAACTCGATATGACGCGGATCGGCGAGATATTTTTCCATATAGACGGTGGCATCGCCGAACGCCGCCTTCGCTTCCGATCCCGCCTGGCTCATCAGCGTTTCGAGCTGGCTATCGTCCGGCACAACCTTCATGCCGCGCCCGCCGCCGCCCGATGCCGCCTTGATCAGCACCGGATAGCCGATCTCGGCGGCGACGCGCTTCGCCTCTTCGACCGATTCCAGCGGCCCGTCGGAGCCCGGAACGAGCGGCAGGCCGAGCTTGGCAGCTGTCACCTTCGCCTCGATCTTGTCGCCCATCGTCCGGATATGTTCGGGCTTGGGGCCGACCCAGATGATGTCGTGCCGCTCGACGATGTCGGCGAAGCGCGCATTCTCGCTCAGAAAACCGTAGCCGGGATGAATCGCATCCGCGTGGCTGATCTCGGCCGCCGAGATGATGTTGGGGATGTTGAGATAGGAATCGCCCGCGGGCGGCGGGCCAATGCAGACCGCTTCGTCGGCGAGGCGGACATGCATTGCGTCCGCGTCGGCGGTCGAGTGGACCGCCACCGTCTTGATCCCCATCTCGTGCGCGGCGCGGTGGATGCGGAGCGCGATCTCGCCGCGGTTGGCGATGAGGAGCTTCTTGATCTCCGGCATCAGTCGATGATCACCAGCGGCTGATCGAACTCGACCGGCTGGGCGTTCTCGACGAGGATCTGGCGCACCGTTCCGGCCTTGGGCGCGGTGATCGGGTTCATCACCTTCATCGCCTCGACGATCAGCAGCGTATCGCCCCCGCTGACCTTGTCACCGACGGCGACGAACGTCTTTCCGCCCGGCTCGGCAGAAAGGTAGCAGGTGCCGACCATCGGCGATTTGACCGCGCCGGCGTGATCGGCGCCGGGAGCAGCCTCGGCGGCGGGCGCGAGCGAAGGCGTGGGCGCCGCGGCGGCAGGCATTGGCTGCGGCGCGGCGGGCGCCATCGCCACCGCCTGCACCGCCAGCTTGCGCTTCACCACGATCTTGCGATCGCCGTCCTGCACTTCGATCTCGCTGAGGTCGCCCTCGCTCAGTAGCTCCGCGAGCTTCTGCACCAGATCGGTATCGACCTGCATCGCCCCCGCGTTGCCGTTCTTGTCGGTCATCGCAACAATATCCCCATTTGAAGCCCGCGCGTCTGTCAGAGACGGGCGGCTGCGTCCAGTGCCAGCATATAGCCTTGGGCGCCGAAGCCGCAGATGCTGCCCCTGGCAGCGGCTGCGATAAGGCTGACGCTACGGAAAGCTTCCCGCGCCTGCGGATTGCTGAGGTGCACCTCGATCACCGGCACGTCGATCGCCTTTACGGCATCGTGCAGCGCCACGGAGGTGTGCGTATAGCCCCCCGCGTTCAGGATCGCGGCTTTCGCGCTGCGCGCCTGCGCCTCATGCAGCCAGTCGATCAGATGGCCTTCATGATTGGACTGGCGCATATCGATCGTAACGCCGAGCTCCTCGGCACGCGCCTCCATCGCCTGCGCGATTTCATCGAGCGTGTCGGCGCCGTAGATTTCGGGCTCGCGCGTGCCGAGCAGATTGAGGTTCGGCCCGTTGAGCACGAAGATGAGCGGTGGCGTCGCCATGCGGGCACCCTATATGGCGGACCGGGCACAAGCGCAAAGAAGGCTTTCATGGCACATGACGACGGCACGCTCTCGGTCAAGGTGAATGGCGAGCATCGCCGGGTGCGCGACGGCATGACGGTCGCCGATCTCGCGCTGGAACTGGGGCTGGAGCCCGCCAAGGTTGCGGTCGAGCGTAATCTGGAAATCGTGCCGCGCTCGACGCTCGGCGAGGTCAGGATCGAGGACGGCGACGATTTCGAGATCGTCACCTTCGTGGGAGGCGGTTGAATTGACGGATCAATGGACGGTTGCCGGGCGCAGCTTCACCTCGCGCCTGATCGTCGGCACCGGCAAATATAAGAGCTTCGAGCAGAATGCGGCGGCGGTCGAGGCCTCGGGCGCGGAGATCGTCACCGTCGCCGTGCGCCGGGTGAATGTCTCGGATCCCAGCGCGCCAATGCTGACGGATTTCATCGATCCGAAGAAGACCACTTATCTCCCGAATACCGCTGGCTGCTTTACCGCAGAAGATGCGATCCGCACGCTGCGGCTGGCGCGTGAGGCCGGCGGCTGGACGCTGGTGAAGCTCGAGGTGTTGGGCGAAGCGAAGACGCTCTACCCCGATATGGTCGAGACGCTGCGCGCGACCGAGATCCTCGCCAAGGAAGGCTTCGAGCCGATGGTCTATTGCGCGGACGATCCCATCGCCGCCAAGAAGCTGGAGGATGTCGGCGCAGTCGCGATCATGCCGCTCGGTGCGCCGATAGGATCGGGGCTCGGCCTTCAGAACCAGGTGATGATCCGGCTGATCGTCGAGCAGGCGAAGGTGCCGGTGTTGGTCGATGCCGGCGTCGGTACCGCATCCGACGCGGCGGTCGCGATGGAATTGGGTTGCGACGGCGTGCTGATGAACACCGCGATCGCCGAGGCGAAGGAGCCGCTGCTGATGGCACGCGCAATGAAGCTGGCGGTCGAATCCGGCCGCCTCGCCTATCGTGCCGGCCGCATGGGCAAGCGCCGCTACGCCGATCCCTCGAGCCCGCTCGCCGGACTGATCTGACGGAACGGCGCTCTGCCGGACCCGTTCGGTCGGCATGACCGATTTCGATGCGCGGCGTGCCGCGATGGTGGAACGGCAGATCGCGGGCAGGGGGATCATCGATCCCGCCTTGCTGGCCGCGATGCGCGTCGTCCCGCGCGAGGCGTTCGTGCCGGACGAATTTCGCACTTTTGCCTATGAAGATGGGCCGCTCCCGATCGGCGCCGGTCAGACCATATCGCAGCCCTATATTGTCGCGCTGATGATGGAAGCGGCGCGGGTCGGCGCCGACGATCGCATTCTCGAGATCGGCGCAGGCTCGGGATATGCCGCGGCCGTGATGGGTCGCATCGCGGCGCATGTGGTGGCGGTCGAGCGGCTTGCCGAACTGGCGCATGCCGCGCGCGACCGTCTCGCGCGGCTGGAATATCGCAACGTCCGGATCGAGGCGGCCGACGGCAGCACCGGATGGCCGGCCGAAGCGCCCTACGACGCAATCATCGTGTCGGCCGCCGCGACGGAAATCCCACGGGCGCTCGTCGATCAAATCGCCAAGGAAGGGCGGCTAATCGTCCCGGTCGGACCGCACGACGGCATCCAGCGGCTGCTGCGTGTGACGCGCCAGGAGCAGGGGCTACGCACCGACGATCTCGGCGCCGTCCGCTTCGTTCCGTTCGTCGCAGATTGATCTGGATTTGGAACTTCGCACCGCGGCAAAGTGTTGATGCTGCACAGGGGAAAGGCGGACCGTTTCGGGCCGCACCCGCGAAGAAGGAGTATTCTCATGGGCGAGCTCGTCGACAAGATCAAAGGCAACACCAACGAAGCGATCGGCAAGATCAAGCAAGAATCGAAGAACCCCGAAACGCGCGACGAAGGCCGTGCGCAGGAAGCCAAGGGCAAGGCCCAGCAGCTCTCCGGCGAAGTCAAAGGCGCGTTGGGCAACGACATCTGATCGATCACAGAGCGTTTGAGAAAGGGCCGTTCCGGACATCCCGGAGCGGCCCTTTTCGTTTTGCCGTCAGAAGTTCGCGCGTGTTTCCCAAACGGACCCTGAAACGAGTTCGGGAGGACGGACGACTTAGCGTTGCCGCGCTCGGATCTTCGCGATCGTCGTTCCATTGGTGATCTGCTCGACGTCGGTCTTGAGGTGGAGAAAACGGACGCCGCGCGTGGCCATCGCACGATCCAGCGCGGGTCGGAAATCCTCGGTGCGCTCTACACTCTCCGACCAGGCGCCGAAGGCTTTGGCGAATTGCGCGAAGTCGGGATTGACCAAGCCGGTGCCGACCACGCGCTCGGGGTATTCGCGCTCCTGATGCATCCGGATGGTGCCGTAGCTCGCATTGTCGATGACCAGCACCAGCATGTCGGTATCGTGCCGCATTGCCGTAGCCAGTTCCTGCCCGTTCATCAGGAAATCGCCGTCGCCGGCCACCGCGACCACCGTGCGATCGGGGAAGCGCAGCGCAGCAGCGACCGCGGCGGGCGGGCCGTAGCCCATCGATCCGTTGGTCGGCGCGAGCTGACTGGGCAGCGCCGCATAGGGCCAGAAGCGATGCCACCAGCCCGAGAAATTGCCCGCGCCGTTGCAGATGATCGTGTCGGCCGGCAGCGCGTCGCGCATCGCCTCGACCACCAGCCCGAGATCGAGCGGGCCGCCGGTCGCGCGCGGCATCGACCATTCCAGCCATTCGCGATGCGCTTCGGCGCCCGCGTCGAAGGAAATGACCTCCTGCTCCTCCCAGTCGGCGACCAGCTCGGCGAATTCGCGCATGTCGGCGCAGATCGGCAGGTCGGTGCGATAGACGCTGCCGAGCTCGTTGGGATCGGGATGGACGTGGACCAGCGTCTGGCCCGGATGGTCGGGCGCAATCAGCGTGTAGCCGTCGGTCGTCGCTTCGCCGAGTCTTGCGCCGACCACCAGCAGCAGGTCGGCATTCTTCACCCGCTCGACGAGCTTGGGGTTGGGGCCGTAGCCGAGGTTTCCGGCATAGACCGGGCTGTCCGCACCGATCGCGTCCTGCCGGCGGAAGGCGGTAGCGACGGGGAGGCCAATCCGCTCAGCGAAGTCGCGGAAATAATGGCCGGCGCCGGAGCACCATCCGCCGCCGCCCACGATGGCCAGCGGTGCGCACGCATCCTGCAGGAGTGTCATCAGGCTGCCGACCGCAAGCGGGTCAGCTGCCTGCGCGATGCACGGGTTGGCGGGGCGGTCGACCGCCTCCACCTCATCGCGCAGCATGTCCTCCGGCAGGACCAGCACGACGGGGCCGGGCCGCCCCGCGGTGGCCGTGCGCCAGGCGCGCGCGACATATTCGGGGATGCGCCGCGCGTCCTCGATGCGCGCGACCCATTTGGCGAGCGGCGCGAACATGGTCAGGAAATCGACCTCCTGGAAGCCTTCGCGATCGCGGTCGCCCCGCGCGACGTCGCCGATCAGCAGCACCATCGGCGTCGAATCCTGCCGCGCGACATGGACGCCGACGCTGGCGTTGGTCGCGCCCGGGCCGCGGGTGACGAAGGCGACGCCGGGCCGTCCGGTCATCTTGCCGTCCGCCTCGGCCATATAGGCGACGCCGCCCTCCTGCCGGCACACCACCAGATCGATCGCCGGCGTATCGTGCAGCGCATCGAGCGCGGCGAGATAGGATTCGCCCGGCACGCAGAAGATGCGGTCGCACCCCTGCGCGAGGAGGTTGTCGATCAGGATGCGGCCGCCGGTGCGAAGCTGGGTCATGGCTCTGCCGGTAGAACGGGGCGGCGCGCATTTCAAACGGCTTTCCGCGCATACTGACACGCTTGTCAGCCTTGACTTGACGTTCGCGTAAACTAGGGTGGAGACAACCCCCTTGATGGAGACGACGATGACCAAGAGCGAACTGGCCGCGAAGATGGGTGAAAACCAGGCGTGGCTTCCCGGCAAGCGCGTGAAGCTCGACTTCGGCGATCAGGGCGTGGTGATGCTCGACGGTCAGGCCAATCAGGTTACCGAGGAAGACGGCGCCGCCGACACCACTGTAAAGGTGGCCTGGGACGATTGGCAGCAGATGGCCGCCGGCCAGCTCGACGGCATGACCGCCTTCATGCAGGGCAAGCTCAAGGTCGAAGGCGACATGGGCAACGCCATGCAGCTCCAGGGCGTCCTCGCCAAACTGAAGGGCTGACGACCACTCCTCTTCGTCATTGCGAGCGTAGCGTGGCAATCCAGTACGGCGCCGCGCCGTTGGATTGCCGCGTCGCTATTGCTCCTCGCAATGACGACCGGATGCTCGGGAAATTGCTCCGCTTGCTTGACCGCAGCAGAAACCGCTGACTATCGCGAGGCTCCAGTCTGAAGGGAGCCGCGTGATGCAGAAAATCTATTCCGATGCCGATGCAGCGCTCGAAGGACTGCTGTTCGACGGCATGACGATCTGCGCGGGCGGCTTCGGCCTCTGCGGTATTCCCGAGCGGCTGATCGACGCGATCCAGCGGAGCGGCGTCAAGGATCTCACCATCGCGTCCAACAATGCCGGGATCGACAATGAAGGGCTCGGCAAGCTTCTTCGCACGCGCCAGATCAAGAAGATGATCTCCTCCTATGTCGGCGAGAACAAGGAGTTCGAGCGGCAGTATCTCTCCGGCGAGCTCGAAGTGGAATTCTGCCCGCAAGGAACGCTCGCCGAGCGGTGCCGCGCTGGCGGTGCAGGCATTCCCGGCTTCTACACCAAGACGGGGGTCGGCACGCTGGTCGCCGAGGGCAAGGAAGTGAAGAGCTTCGACGGCGAGGATTATATCCTCGAGCGCGGCATCCGTGCCGATCTTGCGATCATCAAGGGCTGGAAGGCGGACGAGAGCGGCAACCTCGTCTTCCGCAAGACTGCGCGCAACTTCAACCAGCCGATGGCGACAGCGGGCAAGGTCTGCGTCGCCGAGGTGGAAGAGATCGTGCCGGTCGGCAGTCTCGACGCCGACGCCATCCATCTGCCCAGCATCTATGTGAAGCGGATGATCGTCGGCGCGCCCTATGAGAAGAAGATCGAGTTCCGCATGACCCGCGAGCGCGCCGCGGCCTGATGCTGCGAAACGGCTGGCTGCTGGCCGGTGGCTGGATGAGCGCCGCCGCCGCGCTGCTGCATCTCGCCTGCATCGCCGGTGGCCCGGACTGGTATCGTTTCTTCGGCGCCGGCGAAGGCGTCGCGCGCGCGGCCGAGCAAGGGAGTTGGACGCCGGCGCTGATGACGGCCGGCATCGCCGCCATCCTCGCGCTATGGGTCATTTATGCCTTTGCCGGCGCAGGCGTGATCCGGCGTCTGCCGCTCATGCGCACCGCGCTCGTGCTGATCAGCGCCATCTACCTGGCGCGCGGTTTGCTCGTACTGCACCCGCCGGCTTTCAATCGTCCCGATCTTTCGCCGGCCTTCATCCTCTGGTCTTCGCTGATCGTGCTCGTGTTCGGGGTAATCTATGCGATCGGCACCTGGCGTGCGTGGCCGATGCTGTCGTGCACCGACCGGGCCGTTTCGCAGGGAGAATAATCTGGCTTCGTTCGTTCTCGGGATAGCGAACGGAGGACAGCATGGCGGATGGTGGCAAGGGGCGGCTCGGACAAGTTCGCCGCCATGTGGGATTGGCGCTCTTCGCATCGACCGCGCTCCTCCTCTCCTCCTGCGGCGGCAACGGTTCCGGCACCGTGACGCCCGCGCCTTCACCGACGCCTTCGCCGACGCCTTCTCCGTCACCGACTCCCACCCCGACGCCTTCGCCCACGCCGACCCCCACCACGTCGGTCACCGCGAGCGTCATCGCCACGCTCGACAATCCGTGGGCGATGGTCTTCCTGCCGGACGGCCGGATGCTCGTCACCGAGCGGCCCGGGCGGCTGCGGGTGATCACGCAAGGCGGCGCGGTCGGCGCGCCCATTTCCGGCACCCCCGCGGTTCAGGCGACGGGGCAGGGCGGCCTGCTCGATGTCGCGCTCGATCCCGCTTATGCGAGCAACCGGCGCATCTATCTCAGCTATGCCGAAGCCGGATCGGGCGGCGCGGGGACGGCGGTGGCACGCGGGACGCTGACCATCGATCCCAACGGCAACGGGTCGCTTGCCGACGTGACAGTCATCTGGCGCCAGACCCCCAAGATTTCCGGCGACACGCGCCACTATGGCGGACGGATGGCCTTCTCGCCCGACGGCTTCCTCTTCGTCACGGCCGGTGAGCGCCACCAGGGCGCACCCGCACAGGATCTAAGTGGCACGCTCGGCAAGATCATCCGCATCCGCCCCGACGGCAGCGTGCCCAACGACAATCCTTTCGTCGCCACTCCGAATGCACGCCCGGAGATTTGGACGCTCGGCCACCGCAATCCCTACGGCCTCGTCTTCGCCGAGGACGGACGCTTGTTCGCCAGCGAGCATGGGCCGGAGGGCGGCGACGAGTTCAACCTCATCACCCGCGGGGCCAATTACGGCTGGCGGATCGTCTCGGAAGGCAATGACGGCGAAGTGCTGCCGCGCCACTCCACCCGCCCCGAATTCGCCGCGCCGCTCGTGGTGTGGACGCCATCGGTCGCGCCGGGCGGAATGATCCAGTATCGCGGAACGCGCTTCGTCGGCTGGGACGGCGATTTCATCCTCGCCGGGCTCCAGTCGCAAGGTCTCATTCGTGTGCGGGTGACCCAGAACGGCTCGGGCGAGATCGGCCGCATTCCGCTCAACCGCCGCATCCGCGAAGTCGAGCAGGGCGCGGACGGCGCCATCTGGGTGCTGGAGGACGGCGCCCGCGGTCGCCTGGTCAAGCTCGTGCCGCAATAGCGCTGCTGGGCCGCTCCCCGCGAAAAGCCATTTGACGATGCGGCCATCCTCCGCTTGGAGGGACGCGCCTAATCGCCGGGAGAAGAATCGATGCCTTGGGACCGCAACCAGATGGCCGCCCGCGCCGCCAAGGAGCTGCGCGACGGCTATTACGTCAATCTGGGCATCGGCATCCCCACGCTCGTCGCGAACAACATTCCGGAGGGGATGACGGTCACGCTCCAGTCGGAGAACGGGATGCTCGGGATCGGGCCGTTCCCCTATGACGACGAGGTCGATCCCGACCTCATCAACGCCGGCAAGCAGACGATCAGCCAGCTCCCCTCGTCATCCTATTTCGGCTCGGAACAGAGCTTCGCGATGATCCGCGGCGGGCATATCGACCTGACCGTGCTCGGCGCGATGGAGGTGGCCCAGAACGGCGACATCGCCAACTGGATGATCCCCGGCAAGATGATCAAGGGCATGGGCGGCGCGATGGACCTGGTCGCGGGCGTCAAGAAGATCATCGTCGTGATGGAGCATGTTTCCAAGAACGGCGATCCCAAGTTCATTCCGGAATGCACACTGCCGCTGACCGGCAAGAATGTCGTCGACATGATCGTCACCGACCTTTGCGTCTTCCACCGCCCAGATCACGACAGCCCGTTCAAGCTCATCGAACTGGCCCCCGGCGTCACCGCCGAAGAAGTCGCAGCGAAGACCACGGCGAACTATGTGAGCTGACCGCCTGTTGGTCCGAAGCGTAACGTCTTGACCGCCCGGCGTTGGCCGGTCGATCATGGCGCGCGATCGAGACAGGGGAAAGATTATGCGCGTGGGGATGATAGCGGCTGCTACGGCAGCGTGGTTGGCGCTTGCTGGCATGCAGGCGCCGCCCAAGACGGCAGCACCTCTCGAACTCTACCGCCTCGATTGCGGATCGATCGCGATCAAGGATCTCGACACCTTCTCCGACACCTATCTCTACCCCGGCCAGAAGAAGACGCTGACGGCGAGCTGTTATCTGATCCGCAGCGGCGATCGGCTGCTGCTGTGGGACACGGGTCTCAAGAAATCGGCCGAGGATGATTTCGGTACGATGACGCTGAAGCAGCGGATCGTGCCGCAGCTCGCGCGGATCGGCGTCAAGCCCGATGCGATCACGCATGTCGGCATCAGCCATTATCATTTCGATCATATCGGCCAGGCGGCGGACTTCCCGAAGGCCACCCTGCTGATCGGCAAGAAGGATTATGCCGTCGCCAAGGCCTATCCGCCGATCACCAAGCTGCTTGGCCCCTGGACCAGCGGCGGCGGCAAGGTCGAGGAAGTGGAAGGCGACAAGGACGTGTTCGGCGACGGCCGCGTCACCATCCTCAGCATGCCGGGCCATACCGAGGGGCATCAGGCGCTGCTCGTCCGCCTCGCCAGCGGGCCGGTGCTGCTCTCGGGCGATCAATATCATTTCACCGAGCAGGTCGCGAACCGCGGCGTGCCCTCGTTCAACACCGATCG
The DNA here is from genome assembly GCF_900177405.1 of Allosphingosinicella indica. Lineage (NCBI taxonomy): Bacteria > Pseudomonadati > Pseudomonadota > Alphaproteobacteria > Sphingomonadales > Sphingomicrobiaceae > Allosphingosinicella > Allosphingosinicella indica. The sequence continues at coordinate 2,242,019 of NZ_LT840185.1, forward strand.
CAGCCAGACGCTCGCCTCGATGGACCGGTTCGACCGGGTCGCCAAGAACCTCAAGGCGAAGGTCGTCATCCAGCACGAACCCGCCGACATCGCCAAGCTCCCGGCCTTTCCCCAGCCGGCGAAATGATCTCTACTTCGCGCGAAATTTGCGGAGGAATGCGATGAAGGCCCTGTTGTCCGAAGCCGTCGGCGGACCCGAGACTCTGGCGCTCCGCGAAGTGCCCGATCCGTCGCCGGGCCCGGGGCAGTTGCAAGTCCGCGTCCGCGCCTGCGCGATCAACTATCCCGACGTGCTGATCATCGAGGACAAATATCAGTTCAAGCCTCCGCGCCCCTTCGCGCCCGGCGGCGAGATCGCGGGTGAGGTCGAGGCGGTGGGCGAGGGGGTGACCGGCTGGAAGCCGGGCGACCGGCTGATCGCGATGGTCGGCCACGGCGGCCTCGCCGAGCGCATCCTCGTCGATGCGAAGATGGCGATGCCGCTGCCGCCGGGCCGCGATTTCGTCGAGGGCTCGGCGCTGATCCTGACCTACGCCACGTCGATCCATGCCCTTCTCGATCGCGGCAAGCTTCAGGCCGGGCAGACGCTGCTCGTCCTCGGCGCGGCCGGCGGCGTCGGCCTCGCGGCGGTCGAGCTCGGCAAGGCCTATGGCGCGCGCGTCATCGGCGCGGTGTCGTCGGAGGAAAAAGCGGCGGCGGTGCGCGAGGCGGGCGCCGACGACGTGATCGTCTATGCGCGCGGGCCGTTCGATCGCGATGCCGCGAAGGCGCTGGCGCAGCAATTCAAGGATGCGGTGGGGCCGAGTGGCGCGGACGTCATCTATGATCCCGTCGGCGGCGATTATGCGGAAGCGGCGCTGCGCGCGATCGCTTGGGAAGGCCGCTATCTCGTCGTCGGCTTTCCCGCCGGCATCCCGAAGCTGCCGCTCAACCTCACCCTGCTCAAGAGCTGCGACGTCTGCGGCGTCTTCTGGGGCGCCTTCGCGGCGCGCGATCCCAAGGCGAATGCCGCGCATCTCCAGACGCTGTTCCGCCTCTGGGACGAGGGCAAGATCGCGCCCAAGGTCAGCGGCACCTGGCCTCTGGAGCGCGGCGGCGATGCGATCGCGCACATGGCGGCGCGCAAAGCGGTCGGCAAACTCGTGGTGACGATGGACTGACGCCGCGTGCAGTGGGCGGGCCTTCTGGTCGCCGTCGTACTGGCCTTCCTCGGGCTTGCCTGGCGGTTCGACAATCGCAGCGGAACGCTCTTCGTGCTCGCAATCCTCTTCCTGTTCGTTCTGGCGGTACCGGTGCTGCTTCTGACGCTGATGGCGGTGATGCTGTGATCGCGCCGTTGCACGCCCGCACCTGCCCGCCTATCTGACAGGCGAGGAACAACCGAAGGACCGCCATGACCACGTTCGACGACCGCGAAAAGGCATTCGAAAATATGTATGCCCGCGATCAGGAGATGCAGTTCAAGATCACCGCGCGCCGCAACCGGCTGCTCGGCGAGTGGGCGGCGGGGCTGATGGGACTCTCCGAGGTCGAGCGCGAGGCTTATGCCAAGGATGTGATCCGTGCCGATTTCGAAGAAGCGGGCGACGGCGATGTGGTGCGCAAGCTCTTGGGCGATCTCACCTCCGCCGGGGTCGAGATCGACGAGGCGCGCATCCAGAAGGAACTCGCCAACAAGACGGTCGACGCGCGCCGTCATTTCATCGAGGCGCAAGGCTGACCGCACCATGCCGATGGCCGCAGAAGAGATCAAGACGCTGATCCGCGCCGGCATTCCCGATGCGGCGGTGGAGATCACCGATCTGGCGGGCGACGGCGATCATTATGCCGCGCGGGTGGTGGCGGAGAGCTTCCGCGGCCTGCCGCGCGTCAAGCAGCACCAGCGCGTGTACGAGGCGCTGGGCGGGCGGATGGGCGGCGTGCTCCACGCGCTCCAGCTCACCACCGCCATCCCCGATTAGGAGTTCGACTATGACCGACGCCCGCACCCGCATCGACGAGATCGTCAACGGCAGCGATGTCGTGCTCTTCATGAAGGGCACCGCGCTCTTCCCGCAATGCGGTTTCTCGAGCCGCGCGATCGCGATCCTCGACCACACCGGCGTCAAGTTCGACACCATCGACGTGCTCCAGGACGCGGAAATCCGCCAGGGGATCAAGGAATATTCCGACTGGCCGACCATTCCGCAGCTCTATGTGAAGGGCGAGTTCGTTGGCGGATCGGACATCATGATGGAGATGTTCGAGGCGGGCGAGCTGCAGCAGATGTTCACCGAACAGCAGGTCGCCAAGGCGGAGTAAGCCGCGAGGGCGTCACCATCCCTTCCACCCAATCGTCACCCCGGACGTGATCCGGGGTCTCTCTTCTTTCCACGGCCGCGAAGAAAAGTGAGATGCCGGATCAGGTCCGGCATGACGGAGGTTTGGTGAATGTTGTGCGCGATAAGGCGGGGCGGTCCAGGACGGACGCCCCGCCTTTCCGATTTAGGCGCGGGCGGCCGCGGGCGTCATCCGCTTCAGCCCGACATATTCGAGCGCGGCGAGCCCCGCGACGACCAGCGCCTGCGCCGCCACGAAGGCCGCGCCCAGCGTCGTCGGGCCGAACTGGCCGATCACGATGAAGCTCTCGACCGCCCAGACGACATTGCCGAGGATCACCGCCCAGACGAGCAGTCGCGGCGGCTGCGTACGCGTGGCGAGAAAGGCCATGAACAGCCCGATCGGGACGAGAGCGATACCCGCGCCGCTCACCAGCGCCTGCGGCAGGTCGAACAGGCCGGCGAGCGGCGCGGCCGCCAGCGCAAGCAGGGTGCCGGTGATGATGCAGGTGGCGGCATCGAGCGCGAGAATGCGGCGGAGAAAAGTGGCGTTGGACATAATCGCATTTCTTTCTGGTCGTGGTTTCGATGCCCTGATCATCGCCGGTCCGCGTCATGCGGTCGATTACGCCGGAGGTAATGGCGTTTCGTCGCCCGCGGCCTAAACCCGTCTCGTTGGAGACCAGGGAGAGACGCGATGATCGAGTCCGCAGCCACATCAGTGGGCGCGCAGCTCAAAGCCTGGCGCGCGCGCAGACGGCTCAGCCAGCTCGATCTTGCGCTCGAAGCCGAGATATCGTCGCGCCACCTGAGCTTCGTCGAGACGGGCCGCTCGCAGCCGAGCCGCGCGATGCTGCTGCGCCTCGCCGATTCGCTCGCCGTGCCGGCGCGCGAGCGCAACCGCCTGCTCGTTGCGGCGGGCTACGCGCCGGCGCAGCCCGAACGGTCGCTCGACGATCCCGCGCTCGCCACCGCCCGCGCTGCGGTCGAGCTGGTGCTAAAGGCGCACGAGCCCTTTCCCGCACTTGCGGTCGATCGGCTCTGGAACCTGATATCGTCCAACGCGGGCGTCGCGGCGTTTCTGGCGGGCATCCCGGCTGCGCTGCTCGCCCCGCCCCTGAACGTGCTGCGGCTCAGCCTCCACCCCGACGGCCTCGCGCCGCGGATCGCCAACCTGCCCGAGTGGCGTGCGCACATCTTCCACCGGCTCGAGCAGCAGATCGACGCGAGCGGCGATTCGCGGCTAGCTGATCTCCTCGCCGAGCTTCGCGCTTATCCCGGCGGCATCGCGCAGGGCGGGGACGCGTTCGGCGGGGTCGCCGTGCCGTTGGTATTGCGCACGTCGGGCGGCGACCTGTCGTTCCTCAGCACGACGACCGTGTTCGGTACGCCGATCGACATCAGCCTTTCGGAGCTTGCGATCGAGACCTTCCTTCCGGCCAATCCGGAAACCGCGCGCGCTCTGGCAGACATCGCCGGTGGCTGAAAAGGGAAGGGCGGGTAGCGACCGGTAAGAGCTGCCCGCCCGAGCGGAAAACCAGGATTGCAGTACTTAACGCACACCACGTGCCAGCGGCAAAAACCTTCGTCGGGGCGCGGATCACGGTGTTTTACGACCGCTCCACACTTTCTGGCATTGTCAGGATTATCGACACTTTCACGAGATGCGGATGCGTGTTATCCGCATAACACACGAGCCGCCTTAATCGCGGGTTCAGGTTGACGACTACAGGTGTAGGCGTAATAACTACACGCGTAATCGCGAGGGAGAGAGCGATGGCCGAGCGTATTTCGGAAGCCGAGCACCAGCTTATGGAGGTCCTTTGGCAGGAGGCTCCGCTCGGTGCCGCCGAGGTCGCCAGCCGCGTCGATCCTGCCCGCGACTGGAGCATCCAGACGGTCAAGACCATGCTCTCGCGGCTTCTCGCCAAGGGGGCGCTGGCGCATCAGGAAGACGGCCGCCGCTTCCTCTATCGGCCGCTGATCAGCCGCGAAGACGTGGTCACGCGGGAATCGCACCGGCTGCTCGATCGCATGTTCGGTGGAAGGTTGACCCCGCTGGTCGCGCATCTCGCCGAGCGCGACATGCTCGATGCCAAGGATATCGCCGAGATCGAAGCTCTCCTTAAGGAGCTGAAGCAATGACCGCCTGGCTCGTCGACACGCTCATCTCGCTCACCATCCTGCTCGCGCTGGTCCTTGCGGCGCGCGAACCCGTGGCGCGGCTGTTCGGCGCGGGTTGGGCCTATGCGCTCTGGCTGCTCCCCCTCGCGCGGCTGGTGATGCCGCCCGTCGATTTCGGACTGATGGACCTGTTCCCGTCCGCCCCCGCGGTGATGATCCTCGTGCCCGAAGCGACGCAGGGCTTCGTGCCCCAGGCCGCTGCCGAGCCATCGGGCACCGGCATCGGCGCAATGCTGCTGGCTGTCTGGTTCGGCGGCGCGGTGATGTTCGCGCTCTGGCAGCAGTCGGCCTATGGCGCCTTCACATTGAGCATCGGCGATGCGCCGCGTGCCGCCGATCCGCCAAGCCACGGCGGATTGCCCGTGGTCGAAAGCGGCGCGGTCGACGGGCCGATCGCCGTCGGCTTCGTCAAGCGCCGCATCGTCGTGCCGACCGATTTCGCGACCCGCTATTCGGCCGACGAGCGCGCGCTTGCGCTGGAGCATGAGCTCATCCACCACCGCCGCGGCGATATCTGGTGGAACCTCGCGGCGCTCGCCATGCTCGGGCTCCTCTGGTTCCACCCGCTCGCCTGGTTCGCCTATCGCGCCTTCCGCAGCGATCAGGAGCTCGCCTGCGACAGCGCGGTCGCCGCGCGGATCGCGCAGGGCGGGCGCCATACTTACGCTCGCGCGCTGGTCAAATCGGCGACGCGGCCCGGCCAGATCGTCGCCTGTCCGCTCAACCGCGCCGACCAGCTCAAGCGCCGGCTCAAGATGATGAAGCAGCACCGCTCCAGCCGTGCACGGACGCTGGGCGGCGGCGTCGCGCTCGCCGCGCTCGCCGGTGGTGGGCTGCTCATCGCCAGCCCGGGCATCGCCCAACGCGAGCCCAACTCTGAAGTGATCGTCGCGCTCCCGGCGCTGCCGCATCCGATCATCAGCAAGGCCGACATGGCGGTGCTCGCCGAGCGCTGCACTGGCCTGCCGCGCGGCAGCTTCAACGGCTCCGGCGTGCAATGTTCGGAGCAGGACGCAAGGGATCCGCAGGTCCGCCGCATCCTCGATCGGACGCGCGATCGCGCCGATGCCTATGCGCGCCATGCGGCGGCGCAGGCGGAACGCGCCTTGCAGGCGGCGTTTCATGCCGAAGGCGAGGCGACCGCCGCAATCGCAGCCGCGGATGCGGTCGCTCCGGCCGACGAGATCGCCGAAATCGCCGAGGCGCGGGCCGAAGCCGCGCGTGAGCGGGCGGAAGCGATCGCGGATGCGCGCCGCGACCGCGTCGAGGCTCTGGCCGACGCGCGGGCCGCCATCGCCGAAGCCAATGCCGAAGCCGCCGCCGCCCGCAACGAGGCGCGCGCCGCAGCCCGTCAGGCGCATGCCGAAGCCCGCACCGCAATGCGTCAGGCGCATATGGCGATGCGCCAGGTCCACGCTGTTCGCATCACCCGCGTCCCGGACCCGGTCGCCCCCCCGGCGCCCCCAGCCCCGCCGGCGCCGTTTGCCGACGTGCCGGAGCCGCCCGCGGCTCCCGCGAAGGTCTATGGCCTCAGCCACGCCGAAATCGCCCGCATCCACGCTGCGGCGACCGCCGCCGCCGAAGCCGATGTCCGCGCGCAACAGGCGGTTATGCAGGTCCGCCTTACCAAGCTCGACCGGGAGCTGGAGAGCAAATTGGCGAATCTCGGCCCGCGCATCGAGCGCGACGTGAAGGACGCGCTCCGCGCCGCCGGCATAGAGGATTGAGCGCCTCTGAGGGCGCGGCGCCACGGCCGCTCCCGCCGCCATCTGGAAATGGCCCCGCATCCGTGCAAAGGCGCGATGCGATATGGACCCCGTGACCGACATCCCAGGCGCCGCCCGCCCGCTCGCTGCGATCATCCTTGCCGCGGGCAAGGGCACGCGCATGAAATCGGACCTGCACAAGGTCCTCCATCCGCTCGCCGGCAAGCCGATGATCGATCATCTGTTCGACAGCGTGGCCGAACTCGCGCCCGCACGACAGGTGGTCGTGGTCGGGGCAGGCCGCGAGCAGCTTGAACCCGTCGCGGCGCAGCGCGGCGCCAGCGTCGCGGTGCAGGAACCGCAGGAGGGCACCGCCCACGCCGTGCTCCAGGCCAAGGCCGACCTCGCGGGTTTCGACGGCGATGTCCTGATTCTCTACGGCGATACCCCGCTCGTCAGCGTCGAGACGATGCGAAAAATGCGCGCGCGGCTTCATGCGAACGATGTTCCCATCACCGTGGTGCTCGCCTCCCGCCCCGACGATCCCCAGCATTACGGCCGCATCCTCGCCGATGCCGATGGCAACATCGTCAAGATGGTCGAATATAGGGATGCGACGGCTGAGGAGCGCGCGGTAAACCTTTGCAATTCCGGCCTAATGGCTATCCGGGCCACCGATCTCTGGCCACTACTCGAAGCGGTCGGCAACGACAATGCGGCGGGCGAATATTACTTGCCGGACATCGTTCAGATCGCGTCTGGACAAGGGCGGCGGTCGGCGGTGGTCGAGACCGATCCGGCCGAAGTGGCCGGGATCAACAGCCGCGGCGAGCTCGCGGCGGTCGAGGAGGCTTGGCAGCAAGCCCGGCGGCGGCAGGCGATGGTCGATGGCGTTACGCTGATCGCGCCCGCTACGGTCTGGTTCAGCCACGATACGGCGATCGGCCGCGACACAATCGTAGAGCCCAATGTCGTCTTCCTGCCCGGCGTGACCATCGGGCAAGGCGTCCGCATCCGCGGGTTCAGCCATCTGGAAGGGGCGACTGTCGCGGACGGCGCGGAGATCGGGCCTTACGCGCGGCTCCGGCCTGGCGCCGACATCGGCCCCGTCGCCAAGGTCGGCAATTTCGTCGAGGTGAAGAAGGCGCGGCTCGCGAAGGGGGCCAAGGCCAATCACCTCTCCTATATCGGCGATGCCGATGTGGGCGAGGGCGCGAACATCGGGGCTGGAACGATTACATGCAATTACGACGGTTATTTCAAGTACGACACGAAGATCGGAGCGGGGGCTTTCATCGGCTCCAACAGCGCGCTCGTGGCGCCGGTGTCGATCGGCGACGGCGCGATCGTCGGCGCGGGATCCGTGGTGACCGCCGATGTTCCGGCCGATGCTCTGGCGCTGGCCCGCGGCAAGCAGGAGGCGCGGCCGGGCTGGGCGGCGCGGTTCCGCGCGATGATGGCGGCCCGCAAGTCCGGCGGCTCCAAGAAGATATAAGAAAGACGTCCTAAATGTGCGGAATTATCGGCATTCTTGGAAATGATACGGTCTCGGATCGCTTGATCGCAGGCCTTCGGCGGCTGGAATATCGTGGTTACGATTCCGCCGGGCTCTGCACCATCGTCGATGGCCGGCTGGAGCGCCGCCGCGCCGAGGGCAAGCTCGACAATCTCGCACGCGAGGTCGCCGAACATCCGTTGCGGGGCGAGGTCGGCATCGCGCACACCCGCTGGGCGACGCACGGCGCGCCGACCCGCGACAATGCCCATCCGCATGCCACCGACGAGGTTGCACTCGTCCACAACGGCATCATCGAGAATTTCCGGCCGCTACGTGCCGAGCTGGAGGCGGAGGGACGCAGCTTCGAGAGCCAGACCGATACCGAGGTGGTCGCCCACCTCGTCAGCCGCGAGATCGAGCAGGGCGCCGAGCCGAAGGACGCGGTCGGCCGCGTACTGAAGCGTCTCCATGGCGCCTTCGCGCTCGCCATTCTCTGCAAGCGCTGGCCGGACATGCTGATCGGCGCGCGGCTCGGCTCTCCGCTGGTCGTCGGCTATGGCGAGGGCGAGACCTATCTCGGCTCGGATGCCCTTGCTTTGGCGCCACTTACGCAGCGTATCTCCTATCTCGAAGAAGGCGATTGGGTCGTCATCACCCGCGACGGCACACAGATTTACGACGCGAACGACAATCCGGTCGAGCGGCCGATCACCACGTCGGGCGCCAGCGCCGCCGCGATCGAGAAGGGCAATTACCGGCACTTCATGCAGAAGGAGATCCACGAGCAGCCGATCGTGGTCGCGCAGACGCTGCAATCCTATCTGCGCCCGCTGGAGCAGAAGGTCGCGCTGCCGGACATGGACTTCAGCTTCGCCGACGTGCCGCGGATCACCATCGTCGCGTGCGGCACCAGCTTCTACGCCGGGATGGTCGCCAAATATTGGCTCGAGCGGTTTGCCCGCGTACCGGTCGAGCTCGATATCGCCTCGGAATTCCGCTACCGCGCGCCGGTGCTCGAAAAGGGCGGCATGGCGCTCTTCATCTCGCAATCGGGCGAGACCGCCGACACGCTCGCGGCGCTGCGCCATGCGCGGTCCGAGGGCCAGAAGATCGCCGTCGTGGTCAATGTGCCGACCAGCAGCATGGCGCGCGAGGCGGACCTGCTGCTGCCGACCCATGCCGGCCCCGAGATCGGCGTCGCCTCGACCAAGGCCTTCACCTGCCAGCTCGCGGTGCTCGCAGCGCTCGCCACCAAGGTCGCGCGCGACAAGGGCGTCCTGACCGAGGCGGAGGAGCGGGAGATCGTCGGGCATCTCACCGAGGCGCCAGCGGCGATGAACGCCGCTTTGGGACAGGACGAGGCGATCGAGGCGATCGTCCCGCTTGTCGCCAAGGCGCGCGACGTCCTCTATCTCGGCCGCGGCCCGGATTATCCGATGGCGCTGGAAGGCGCGTTGAAACTAAAAGAAATCAGCTACATCCACGCCGAAGGTTATGCGGCGGGTGAAATGAAGCATGGGCCGATCGCGCTGATCGACGAGAATGTGCCCGTCATCGTCATAGCGCCTTCGGGGCCGCTGTTCGAGAAGACCGTCTCCAACATGCACGAGGTGCAGGCGCGCGGCGGGCAGGTGCTGCTCATCTCGGACGGGCCCGGGCTGGCCGAGGCGGGGGACGTCGTTGCGCGGATCGAAATGCCCACGGTGCATCCGCTCATCGCTCCGCTCGTCTATGCGGTGCCGGTGCAACTCCTCGCCTATCATGTCGCGGTCGCGAAAGGCACCGACGTGGATCAGCCGCGCAATCTTGCCAAATCGGTCACCGTCGAATGACGTCTTGACGCCGTTCGGATCGAAACGCTACGCGATCCGAACGATGTTCAAGAAGAATCGCGGATAATATGAACGATGTTCCGCCCGACCGCCCTGTCGATCCGAACGCTGTTCCGGCGTCCAAACCCGATCGCGGCTATCATCATGGCGCCCTCCGCCCTGCGTTGATCGCCGCTGCGCGTGCTTTGGTGATCGAGCGCGGGCCGGACGGTTTCAGCCTGCGTGAGACCGCGCGGCGCGCGCAGGTATCGCCATCGGCGCCGGCGCATCATTTCGGCGGGATGAAGGGGCTGCTGACTGCGGTGGCCGCGGAAGGGATAGTGCTTCTGGCAGAACAGCTTGAGGCCGTTCCTGACGAAGACTTCTCAGCGCGTATCACCGCGCAGGCCAATGCTTATGTCCAGTTCGCGCATGAGCAGCGCGCGTTGTTCGATCTGATGTGGCGCCGCGGCGCGATCGACACCGCCGATCCCGCCCATGCCGCCGCCGTCACGCGCATCTTGACGGCGTTCGACCGGACAATTCGTGGTGCCGAGGCGCCCGCCGCCTCCGGCCCGCAGGATCCTCTGCTCGCGCCGACGCATGCCGCCTGGTCGATGATCCACGGTTTCGCCGCGCTGGCCGCCGCGGGCGCTTATGGCAACGAGCCCTGGTCGGCCGAACGCGCCCGCGCTGCGCTGCTTTCGAAGGTGCTCTCGCGCCTCGTTCTTTGATCGCTTGCGGGCGCGCGCCGCGCTGCTACGGTCCGGCGCAAAACAGGGGAGGAGGCTCGCATGAGCATGGGGGCCGCGGCGCATCAGCCGTCGAAGAAGGAAATCCGGCTCGTCATCACCGCATCCTCGCTGGGGACGGTGTTCGAATGGTATGATTTCTTCATCTACGGCACGCTCGCCGCGATCATCGGCCGCACCTTCTTCCCGGCCGAGAGCGAGATCGCACAGCTTCTGCTCGCGCTCGCCGGGTTCGCCGTCGGCTTCGGCGTCCGCCCGATCGGTGCGGTGCTGTTCGGCTATCTGGGCGACCGGCTCGGGCGGAAATACACCTTCCTCGTCACCATCACTCTGATGGGCCTCGCCACCGCGGCGATCGGCTTCGTGCCGTCCGCCGCCAGCATTGGCTTCGCCGCGCCGGTGATCATCATCCTGCTGCGCGTGCTGCAGGGCCTCGCGCTCGGCGGCGAATATGGCGGCGCGGCGATCTACGTCGCCGAGCATGCGCCCGCCGGCAAGCGCGGCTTCTACACCAGCTTCATCCAGGCTAGTGTCGCCGGCGGCTTCATCCTCAGCCTCGGCGTCGTCCTCGCAACCCAGGCGATCGTCGGTGCCGAGGCATGGGCGGAGTGGGGCTGGCGCATCCCTTTCATCTTCTCGCTCGCGCTGCTCGCCATTTCGCTCTGGATGCGGTTGAAGCTCTCCGAAAGCCCAGTGTTCCGCGCGATGAAGGAGGCGGGCGAGATTGCGGCCAATCCGCTCAAGGAAAGCTTCACCTATCCGGGCAACGCCAAGCGCATCCTGGTCGCGCTGTTCGGCATCGCGGCGGGGCTGACGGTGATCTGGTACACCGCGATGTTCCAGGTGCTCTACTTCCTGCAGAATGCGCTGAAGGTGGATGACACGACCGCGCAAACGCTGGTCGGCATCGGCGCCGCGACCGGGCTCATCTGGTTCGTCCTGTTCGGCTGGCTCTCGGACAAGGTGGGGCGCAAGAAGCCGATCGTTATCGGCTATGTGCTGACGCTCCTGCTGCTATTTCCGCTGTTCAAGATGATCGGCGATGCAGGAAACCCGGAGCTCTCGGCCGCCGCCGAGCGCGCGCCGGTGGTCGTCTCCGGACCGGCCTGCGGCTACGATCCCTTCGCCAAGACGCAGAAGGGCGAGTGCGGGCGGCTGCTCGACTATTTCTCCAAGAAGGGCGTGGCTTATTCGACCGCGGAGGCACCGCAGGCTGGCGTCACCATCGGTGGTGCACCTGTGGCCGATACGAGCCCCGCGGCGCTCGATACGGCGCTGTCCGCCGCTGGCTACGATCTCGCCAAGGTTCATCCGGACGGATGGCGGATCGCGGTGATCCTCGTCGGCGTGCTGGCGCTCTCGGCGCTGTCGGGGGCGACTTTCGGGCCGGTCGCGGCGCTGCTCGCGGAGATGTTCCCGGCCAGGATTCGCTACAGCTCGATGTCGATTCCCTATCATATCGGCACCGGCTATTTCGGCGGATTCCTGCCGGTCATCAGCCAGTATATCATCGCGCGGACGGGCGATCCCTATTCGGGCCTCTGGTACACCTTCGCGGTGGTGCTGATGGCATTGATCGTTACCGTCCTCTGGCTCCCCGAGACGGTGAACCGCAAGGTCGAACAGGCGGCATGATGCGGCTTCCCAACGGACTGATCGAAGATGCCGGCGCCGTCCTCCGCGAGGCGGCGGCGACCGCGATCCTCCCACGCTATCGCGCGCTCGCGGCTAGCGAGATCGAGGAGAAGAGTCCGGGCGAGCTGGTCACCGTCGCCGATCGCGAGGCCGAAGCGATCCTGACGCGGGGACTTGCGGCGCTGCTGCCCGGATCGCGCGTCATCGGCGAGGAGGCCTGCGCCGCCGACCCATCGCTGATCGACGCGGCCGGGGAGGGGCTCGTCTGGCTCGTCGATCCGCTCGACGGCACCGCCAATTTCGCAGCGGGCGAGCCGGTCTTTGCCGTCATGGCGGCGCTGCTCCGCGACGGCGAGACGATCGGCGCCTGGATCCTCGATCCGCTGGAAGACACCCTGTGTTCGGCGGAGCTTGGCGCAGGTGCCCAAGTTCCCCGGCGAAAGCCGGCGCCCATTCGCACGTCGGATGCTGGGCCCCGCCTTTCGCCGGGAAACATGAAAGGCTCGATCGGCCGCTTCATGCCGCCCGATATCGCTGGGGCAGTCGCGAAGCGGGCGGAAGCGTTCGGCGCCCTGCTACCCAACATGAAATGCGCCGGCGCCGAATATCCCGCCATCGCCGCCGGCGAGCGTGATTTCGCTTTCTACTGGCGGACGCTGGCCTGGGATCATGCCGCGGGCGTGCTGCTGCTCAACGAGGCCGGCGGCAAGGCGGCGCGGCCCGACGGATCGCCCTACCGGCCGGGCTGTGCCGGGAGCGGCCTCCTCGCGGCGCATAGCCCGGAGGCGTGGGAGATGGTTCAGGCCGCGCTGGCGGCGGGCGATTTGGCGAGCCGGTCGAACGCCTGAAGCTGCGCCAGCAGCGCGGGCATATCGGCCAGCGGCACCATGTTCGGCCCGTCGCTCGGCGCCCGCTCGGGCGCCTCGTGTGTCTCGATGAACAATGCCGCGACGCCTACCGCCACCGCGGCCCGCGCCAGCACCGGCACATATTCGCGCTGCCCGCCCGAGCTGGTGCCTTGGCCGCCCGGCTGCTGCACCGAATGGGTGGCGTCGAACACCACCGGGAAGCCGGTCTCCGCCAGCACCGGCAGCGCACGCATGTCGCTGACCAACGTATTGTAGCCGAAGCTCGCGCCGCGCTCGGTGAGCATCACGCGATCGTTGCCGGCGGCGACGAGCTTGGCGGCGACGTTCTTCATGTCCCAGGGCGCAAGAAACTGGCCCTTCTTGACGTTGACCACCCGCCCGGTCCGCGCCGCGGCGACCAGCAGGTCGGTCTGGCGGCAGAGGAAGGCGGGGATCTGGAGCACGTCGACCACTTCGGCGACGGCCGCGCATTGCGTCGCCTCGTGCACGTCGGTTACCACCGGGCAGCCGAACCGTTCCTTGATCTCGGCGAAGACGGCGAGCGCCGTGTCGAGCCCGATCCCGCGCGCGGCGTCGATCGACGTGCGGTTCGCCTTGTCGAACGAGGATTTGTAGATGAGGCCGATGCCCAGCGCGCGGCACATGGCCGTGAGCGCGTCGGCGGTTTCGATCGCATGATCGCGGCTCTCCATCGCGCAGGGGCCGGCGAGCAGCACGAACGGACGGTCGTTGGCGATCGAGAGGTCGCCGATGGTGATGGTGCGCGGCGTCGTCATGGTCAGAAGGCTCCGCAATCGTCGAGGATTTCGCCCACCGGGCGTCCGCGCGCGGCGAACATGCGGATGCGCGATTCATTGGTCAGCACGTCCCAGGCCTCGGTCTCGACCGCCGGCCAGTGCGCTTCGGGGATGACGACCACGCCATCTTCGTCGGCGAAGACGTAATCGCCGTTCGCCACCGGCACGCCGCCGATCAGCACAGGCGCGTTCATCGCCGCCAGCGTGCCTTCATACTTGATGTCGTCGCAATAAGAGCCGCGCGCGTAGACGGGGAGGCCGAGCGCGCGCACGTCCGCCGTATCGCGCGTGAAGCCGTCGATCACCGCGCCGACCGCGCCGGCGCGGATGGCGAGATTGGCGTTGAGATCGCCAAAATAGGCGCGATTGGGCACCTTGGTCGAGACCATGATGACGTCGCCCGGCCGGATGAAGCTGTAGGAATCGAGCGCGCGGTAGATGCCCTTCCAGGCATCGGAGCGGCGCGCTTCTTCGTCGAGCGCGGCCAGCTCCAGCGTCTTGGCGCGGCCGAGAATCTTGCCGCCGCTGGTCGGGCGTATCGCGGCCGGCAGCACCGCCTTCAGTCCGCGCTCCTTGGCGATATCGGCGAGGACGGGGGAGGACAGGTGCGATCGCATCGCGCGCAGCCGCCCGGTCTCGACCGCCCGGTGGCCCGCGGCGACGGCTTCGGCCAGCTCCAGATCGGCGGGCACGTTGACGTCGATCTGCTCTTCCGGCGTGAGATCGAACAGGATCGGCTTCGCGCCGAAGCGCCGGGTAGGGGCGGGATCGCCCTCGCGGCGGCGCACGATGTAGAGGCTCATCGCTTCCACCACCGTCGGCGGCAGATCGACGCTGTTGGGAATTCGCCCGCGTCCGTAGAGCGGGTCGGCGCCGTCCCAGCAATATTGCTTGGCGCGCGAGACGCCGACCAGGCTGTCCGCCTCGGGATCGGCGAGTAGCGCCTCGATCGCGCGCGTCAGCGTCGCAGCGGAAACGAAAGGCGCGGTGCAGAGGCACTGGATGTAGAGATCGGCGGGCGGCACCGCGGAACATTCATAAGCGAACATCTCATGGCCGTCGGCGGCGTTGCTCGCCAGCTCGCGCGGGCGCCGCAGCCGCTCGACCGACAGATCGGCGGCAAGATCAGCGAGATCGTCGGACTCGGTGTCGAGATAGACGGTATCGATCCGCGGGCAGGCCAGCACCTGCCGGAGCTTGCGTTTGAAGAGGTGCTCGCCGTCGAGAATGCGCAGGTTCTTGCCCGCGATCCGCTCGCTGCTGCCCTTGGCGGGGACGAAAGCGACGATCCGCGGCGTCATGCCTGCACCAGATCGTAAGTGTGGATCATGCCCTCGAGTACGCCGGCTTCGTTGACCACCGGCAGCACCAGAAAGCGGCCGCCGCTGTCCTGCATCAGCACCAGCGCGTCGGCGACGTTCGCCTCGGCAGGCAGGGTCACCGGATCGGCGCCCATGATCGCCTCGGCGCGAGTTTCGTAGAGATCCTGGCGGGACTGGATGAGGCGGCGGATGTCGCCGTCGACGATGAGGCCCAGGAAACGTCCGTCGTGATCGACGACGGAGGCGGCGCCAAGACGCTTCGCCGACATGACGCCGATCAGCTCGGCGACCGAGGCGTGCGGCAGCACCGTCGGCATGTCCTCACCGCTCCGCATCAGGTGGCGGATGGGAATCATGTGGCGGCCGAGCAGCCCGGCCGGGTGGTGGCGGAGGAAATCGTCGCGGGTGAAGCCGCGAAGCCGGCTGACCGCGACCGCGAGCGCATCGCCCACAGCCATCTGCAGCGTGGTCGATGCGGTCGGCGCCATGCCGATATGGTCGGCCTCGCGCGCGATCTCGGTCAGGATGAGATGGTCGGCGGCGCGCGCCAGCGGCGATTCCGCCCTGCCGACGATGCCGATGAGCAGGCAGCCGCGCGCCTTCAGCAGCGGCAGAATGCGCAATATCTCGTCGGTCGCGCCGCTGTTCGAGAAGAGGATGACGACATTACCGGTCTGCACCGCGCCGAGATCGCCATGCGCGGCTTCCGCGGCGTTGAGGAACAGCGCGGGCGTGCCGAGGCTGGAGAAGGTGGCGGCGAGCTTGGCGGCGACGAGCCCCGACTTGCCGACGCCGGTGCAGACGATTGGCCGCTCCTGCCCGGCGATCAGCGCGACGGCGTCGGTGACGTCGGCCTGGTCGCTGGCGATGAACGCTGTGATCGCGTCGCGCTCGGTCTCGAGCACTTGGCGGAACCACTGGTCCGGCCCATCGACGACGGCGGCGCCGTCTATGCGGAAGGGAAGCGCGGTCATTGGAAAAGCTCCGGCTTGAACGCGCGATAGCGGGCCATGCCCAGTTCCCAGCGGCCGGGATCGAAGGGCGTCAGCGTCCGCGCGATCAGTTCGTCGGCGGATACCTCGGGGTCGCGGGGGTCGAAGGCGTTGTTGGCGATGTGATAACCAAACCAGGTCTTGGCATCGGCGGGATCGGCGATGTCCGCGTTGCCGTCCTGCAGACCGGCCGCGAAGCGATCAAGGCAACTATAGACGCGTGTCCATTCGCCGCTGGCGAAGGTTGACCGGCGGACAACGGATTTGCCGTAGAAAGCACCAGAAGTCAGCGTCTTGCCATTCTCGACGAAGATCCCGTCGCAATGCATGTTGATGAGCCGCGTCGCCGATCCGCGCTCGCCCTCATCGGCGATCAGGCGCGCGCGATCGGGCATTGCAGCGATCGTCCGCTCCAATGCGCGATTGTCGACGTGGAGCACGTTCAGCGGATGGTTGCTCACCGCGAGGAAAATTTCGTCGCCGAGTGTTTCCGCGAGCTCGGCGACAAGATCGGCGTTGCGCTGGTGGCTGCTGTGGATGCGGAAGAAATTCTCGCGATGCTCATATTCCAGCGGCACCGCGACGATGATCTTGTCGGAAGGCAGGCCGTAGCGCTCGCACATGGCCGCGCGGCCGATCGCCTGGCGTTCCGCGTCGCGGCGCAACGCGTCCCAGGCGGGAGCGATCGCGGCGTCGATCCAGTCGCGCTGGCTGGCGCTGAGCTCTGGAATTTCGGCGGTCGCGAACGGGCTGTCCTTCAGATGCAACTCGTAGCCGGCAACAGGGAAGGGCGAGGCGCCGCCCTCCATCAGATGCTTGACGACGCCGGGGAAGGCGGCGGGTGTATCGAGATCGGCGCTGCGGCAGAAGCTGATGTCCGGCGCGATTGCGCGCACCAGATCGACGATTTCCGCGCGATCCGCCTCTCCGGTGCGGAGCAGCGGATGATCTTCGCCGTCGAGGATGTGCCAGGCGACATGATCGAGATCGGCGCAATTGGCGAGTTGGTCGGGTCCGATGCCCGTCCCGCTCCACAGCGGCGGCACCATGACATGCACTTCATGCTCGCGGGCGAGCGCGCGGATCGGGTGGATGACGATATTGTCGAACCACCAAGGCGTCACCACCGGCAGGTAGAATAGGATCCGCATGCGCCCCCGAAACCAAGGCGCATGGTTGATGCGCCGGTAACGCTTATTGAGGGCAAAGGTTAAATTTCCCTTCCGCAGCCGCTGCGGTGGCGGTTAACCGATCCGATCGAACGGAGGGATGCGATGGTAAATCTGGTCGGCGTTGCGGGAAGCCTCAGGCGCCACTCCTACAACCGCGGGCTGCTGCGCGCGGCGGCGGAGGTCATGCCGGAAGGGTCCGAGCTCGACATCGCGTCGATCGACGGCATTCCGCTCTACGATGCCGATGTCGAGCGCGAAGGCATGCCCGAGGCGGTGGCGGCTCTGAAGGATGCGATCGCGGCGGCGGACGGACTGCTGATGGTCACCCCCGAGTATAACAATGGCGTCCCCGGCGTGTTCAAGAATGCGATCGATTGGGCCTCGCGCCCGCCTGCCGATGCGGCGCGGGTGTTTGCGGGGAAGCCGGTGGCGGTGATCGGCGCGTCGCCCGGCGGGTTCGGCACCGTGCTCGCGCAGAGCGGCTGGCTGCCGGTGCTGCGCACGCTCGGCACGCGGCCTTGGTTCGGCGATCGGCTGCTGGTAGCGCGCGCGGGCGACGCGTTCGACGACGAAGGCAATCTCGTCGACGAGAAGGTGCGTGGGCGGCTGCGCAAATTCCTCGCCGGTTTCGTCGCGGAGATCGGCTGATGGAGGGTGGCTGAACCTGTGACGCGGTGCGCTACCGGCTGCAGCAGCCGCCGATGATCGTCCATTGCTGCCACTGCACCTGGTGCCAGCGCGAAACGGGCAGCGCGTTCGCGGTCAATGCGATGATCGAAGCGGATGCGCTGGCGGTGGACGGCGCGGTCGATCACGTCATGACGCCATCGGAAAGCGGCAAAGGGCAGGAGATCGCCCGCTGCCCCAAATGCTGTGTCGCGCTCTGGAGCCATTATGCCAGCGCCGGCCGGCTGATCGCCTTCGTGCGGGTCGGCACGCTCGACGATCCCTCCGCCGCCCGGCCCGATATCCACATCTTTACCCGCTCGACGCAGCCATGGGTAGTTCTGCCCGATGGCGTGCCCGCGTTCGACATCTTCTACGAGCGCGAACAACTGTGGCCGCCCGAAGCGCTGGCGCCCCGCGCTGCAGCCCTGAGTTAAGCGATTCGCCGACGAAGCGCGTCTAACCTACATCAATTCTTCGGTTCGCCGCTCAAATGGCTCGCTTCATCCGTCTGCTGGCCGAGCTGACTCGCCTTTTGCAGCAGGAGCAGGCGGATTGTCGGATTGGGGTAGCCGGTGTCGCGACGGATTTGTCCGGAGCGGCGGTCGCGGCCGGAGGAATGCGTGGAATCCAACCGTCTCTATTATGCGCGGCGGGCGCAGCAGGAGCAGCGTGCGGCGCAGCGCGCGATCACGCCGCAGGCGCGGGCGTGGCACCACCAGCTAGCCGAGGATTTCGCCAAGCGCGCGCAGGACTTTGCCGGGATCACTGCCGAAGCGGTCTGAGCTTCGTTTACCGTCCATAGCAAAAAGGCCCCGGATCGCTCCGGGGCCTTTTCGTTTCAGCCTATGGCCGGCTCAGCAGCTCCGGCCGACCTCGCGGCCGAGCAGCGCGCCGGCGACACCGCCGACGATCGCGCCGGTCGTTCCGTCGCCGCGGCGGTAGTAGCGGCCGCTGCCGCGATCGATCTCGCGGCCGAGCAGCGCGCCCGCAGCGCCGCCGACGATCGCGCCGGTCGTGCCGCTGCCGCAGCGGCGGCCATAATAGCCGCGACGGTCATAATAGCGGCCACGGTTGTAATAATTGCGGCCGCGATAGCCGCGGCGGTCGTAATAGCCGCGGTCGTAGTTGCGGTAGTAGCGATCGCCCCGATAGGCGCGCCGGTCGTAATAGCCGGATTGATAATAGCCGCCGCCATAATAGCGATCGCCATAATAGCCCTGCGCCTGCGCGGCGGCGGGGAGAGCGGTGAAGGTGGCGGCAAACGCTGCGCCGCCGATCAACAGACTTCTCAACATGATATTTCTCCCAAGTACAACGGGATCAAGACGGGATAAACAACCCGCCGGTGGGCATATTGTTCACCATCCTCGCTGTCGCCGGAATGAACGGCCCGTTGTGGAGCCTCAATCGCGCGGCAGGGCGCTTTCGTGGCCGGGAGCGCGGAACGGCGGCATCCGGCCGGCGACGCGCGAGCGATCGACGAACTGATGCTTGAGCGCCGCGAGCACATGGATGGCGAGCAGGATCAGCGTGCCGGTGACGAGCAATTCATGGAAATCGCCCATCGCATCGCCGAAATCCTCGCTGAGCCCGGGGATCAGCGGGAAGGGGATGCCGCCGACGAGACCGGTAGTCGAATCCTCCGCGCCGCCCGAGATCGCGGCGAGGCCGGTCAGCGGCAGGATGATGATGATGGCGTAGAAGAGGCGGTGATTCCACGTCGCCGCCAGCCGCTCCCAGCGCGGCAGCTGTTCCGGATAGGGCGGCGGCTTGTGGCCGAGGCGCCAGGCGAGGCGGACGAGCGCGAGGAGGAGGATCAGCACGCCCAGCGTCTTGTGCCAGGTGAAGACCTCCATCCGCTCCGGCCCCCGCTCCATGCCGTGGAAGGTGAAGCCGACCCAGATCTGGGTGAGCAGCAGCACCGCGGTGATCCAGTGCAGCGCGACGGCGCCATTGTCGTAGCGGAGCAGCGCGCGCTGCTGCGGGGTCGCCTCGGGAACAGTCGCCATCGGTGCAATCTCCTTACAACAGCGTAACGAGTCAGAGCCGAAGCGGTTGCGCGGAAGCGCTCCGTCAGCGCGAAAGCTTCTCCCCGGCCTCGGCCTTTTTGACGAGCAGATCGGAGAGCTTGAAGTCGGCGCCGAGCCGGTCCTGCTGGCGCTTCAGCCCCTCGACGATCTTGGGCAGGCCCTCGGTGTCCGCCCAGAACATCGGCCCGCCGCGATAGACCGGCCAGCCGTAGCCATAGACCCAGACGACGTCGATGTCGGACGCGCGCTGGGCGAAGCCGCCCTCGAGGATGAGCGCGCCCTCGTTGACCATCGTGTAAAGCGTCCGCTCGATGATCTCCTGGTCCGAGATGTCGCGCTTCTCGACGCCGGCCTTGGCACGAAACTCCTCGATCACATCGGCGACGACGGGCGAGGGGGAGGGGCGGCGCTTGTCGTCATAATCGTAGAAGCCCGCGCCCTTCTTCTGGCCCCAGCGGTCCATCGCGCAGAGCTTGTCGCGGATATTCTCGATGCGGTTCGGATCGCGATGCCAGCCGATATCGACGCCGGCGAGATCGGCCATCTGGAACGGCCCCATCGGCATGCCGAACTCGACATGGACGCGGTCGATCTGCTCGGGCGTCGCGCCTTCCAGCAGCAGGTTCATCGCCTGAGTCTGGCGCGGGATCAGCATGCGGTTGCCGATGAAACCGTAGCAGACGCCCGCCACCACCGCGACCTTGCGGATGCGCTTGGCGAGCGCCATCGCCGTCACCAGCACGTCGTCCGCCGTCTTGGCGCCGCGCACGACCTCCAGCAGCTTCATGACGTTGGCGGGCGAGAAGAAGTGGAGGCCGACGACATCCTGCGGCCGCCCCGTGCTCGCCGCGATCTCGTCGACGTTGAGGTAGGAGGTGTTCGAGGCGAGGATCGCGCCTTGCTTGACGATGCCGTCGAGCTTGCCGAACACCTCCTTCTTCACCTCCATATTCTCGAACACCGCCTCGATCACGAGATCGCAATCGGCGAGATCGTCGAGGCTGAGGCTGGGGGTGAGCAGGCCCATCG
The DNA here is from genome assembly GCF_900177405.1 of Allosphingosinicella indica. Classification (NCBI taxonomy): domain Bacteria; kingdom Pseudomonadati; phylum Pseudomonadota; class Alphaproteobacteria; order Sphingomonadales; family Sphingomicrobiaceae; genus Allosphingosinicella; species Allosphingosinicella indica. The sequence goes on from NZ_LT840185.1 coordinate 2,262,803, forward strand.
CTTTTTCGACCTGATCGGCGGTCATCCGCCCCTTGGCCGCGGTCGCCTCGTAATTCTTGCGGATGAGCGCGGTGCCGCGATCGAGCGCGTCCTGCGCGGTCTCGACGATCGTCACCGGAATGCCCGCCGACAGGAAGTTCATCGAGATGCCGCCGCCCATCGTGCCGGCGCCGATGACGCCGACCTTGCGGATATCGCGCGGGCGGACGTCCTCGCCCACGCCCTCGATTTTCGAGGCTTTGCGCTCGGCGAAGAAGAAATATTGCTGCGCGCGCGCCTGGGTGCCGCTCATCAGCTCCATGAACAGCCGCCGCTCGTCCTGCACGCCTTCGGCATAGGGTTTGGAAAGCGCCGCCTCGATCGCCTTGATATTGGCCTCGGGCGCGTCGAAGCCCTTCATCTTGCGGGCATTGGCCTTGCGGAAATCGTCGAACAGGCCGGGGTTGGCGCGCGCCGCGGCGAGCTTGTCGTCGCGCTCGCTGGCCTTGGGGAGCGGGCGGATTTCGCGCACTTCCTCGGCGAAGGCGACGGCATGCTGCTCCAGATCGCCCTCGACGATGCGATCGACGAGGCCAATCTCGGCGGCGCGCTTGGCGCCGATCGGGTTACCGGTCGCCGCCATCTCAAGCGCGGTCTCGACGCCGGCGACGCGCGGCAGGCGCTGGGTGCCGCCGGCGCCGGGGAGCAGGCCGAGCTTCACTTCGGGCACGCCGAGCTTCGCGTCCGGCACGGCGACGCGATAATGGCAGGAGAGCGCGACCTCGAGCCCGCCGCCGAGCGCGGTGCCGTGGATCGCGGCGACCACCGGCTTTGTGCACGCCTCGATCCGGTCCACCACCTGCGGCAGCATCGGCATCTGCATGGGCTTGCCGAATTCGGTGATGTCGGCGCCGGCGAAGAAGGTGTTGCCATCGCAGCGGATGACGACCGCCTTCACAGCATCGTCGCCGTCGGCCTCCTCGATCGCCTTCACCAGCCCCTCGCGCACCGCGATGCCGAGCGCGTTGACCGGCGGATTGTTCGAGGTGACGATCAGCACGTCGCCATGACGCCGGGTGGTGATGGGGCTCATCGTCTCGTCTCCGTGATGCGGGATGTCCGCACCGGCCATAAGGGGCGGCTTACGTTCGCGTCAACCGGCGGGACGAAATGAGGCGAGGGCGCGGATGCGCGCGGACGGCCGGGGAAGTTGAATCACAGTACAAGTTCGCGAGTCGATGCGGAAACCACATGCGAAAACCCGCCCAAATCGCCGGTTCGAGGCGGTTGCGGCGTTATCGGCGCGATCCAGATCGACGCATTTCCGCGCCTTTGCGCCGATTTGATTCACTTGCTTCACAGGGTCGTGCACTTTTCCCCTCCCTCGCCGAAATCCAAGACACGGCTTTCCGGCGACGAAGGTAGCAAGGGGTGCGGGGTGTAGGACAGGGGTGTGCAATTCGCCGATTGTCAGCAACCGTCGCGCTCTGGCGCCGGCCACCAATACGCGAAGGGCGGCCGAGCCGGAAGCGCCGCGAGCGTCGCTTCGCTCACCCGCTAAATGGTCACCATTGGGAGCCGGCGTTTGAGGTAGGCTCTGCAATTGATGAGATTTCCCTGACTAGCCTCATACTTCCATTGCGGTGAGTTGGTCAGAAGCGCCAGCTGGTGCGTACAGAAGTGCCTGAGATATCGCCGATCCGCATCATGAGCTCCTTCAAGCTCTTTCCTCAAGATTGCAAACGCCTGATGCGCTTCCTCCAATCGCGTTGCCCGAAGGAGCAGGTTCGCGCGATACACACACTCGGCCGCGGTCAACGGGAACACGGCAGCTGCCTGGTCGAGATGCCGAAGCGCGTCGTCGAACGCGCCGCGTCCCTCTGCACGGAACGCTTTCCATAGCATTTGAGCGTAGCGGACACGCTGCACGAACGTTGGTCGGGTCACTTGGCTCATCCGCGCCATACCAAAATCAATGGGACATATGGGTCAAGCTGGCAGGGCTGAAGCCGGCTTGTTTTTTACCAGATATTGGCGCCCCCCCCCCATTTGATCGGTAGTCAGGGACTACTGCATGCGATTGCGCGACGATGAAGATGGATGCCGGATCAAGTCCGGCATGACGCTAGGGCAAATCGTCGTCTACCTACGTCAGCCGGCATTCGTGACCTCGAACACCCGCCGTCGCACGTTGAGCGATGGCCAGGCCGGTGCGGGGGGAGGTGGTTTCCCGGCGAGCGATGACACTGCCCTATCGCCTAGGCCGTCGCCTCGCGCCGTTCGTACCAGCCCCGCGTGCGCTTCACGATGGCGACGACGGACAGCATGACGGGCACCTCCACCAGCACGCCAACCACCGTCGCCAACGCCGCGCCGGAATCGATGCCGAACAGCGCAATGGCTGCGGCGACGGCGAGCTCGAAGAAGTTGGAGGCGCCGATCAGCGCGGCAGGCGCCGCGACGCACCAGGCGACGCCGAACTTGCGGCTGAGCCAGTAAGCGAGGCCCGCGTTGAAATAGACCTGGATGAGGATCGGCACCGCAAGGAGCAGGATCACCAGCGGCCGCGCGAGGATCTGCTCGCCTTGGAAGCCGAATAGCAACACGAGCGTGGTCAACAGCGCGACGAGTGAAACCGGACCCAGCGCTCGCAGCACGCGATCGAGCGCCGGTTGACCGCCGTGGGCGAGGACGCGCATCCGCAGCAATTGTGCGATGACGACCGGGATCAGGATGTAGAGAAGCACCGACAGGAGCAACGTGTCCCACGGTACGGTGATCGAGGCTACGCCCAGCAACAGGCCGACAATGGGCGCGAAGGCGAACAGCATAATGATGTCGTTCAGCGCCACCTGGCTCAGCGTATAATTGGGCTCCCCCTCGCACAGGTTCGACCAGACGAAGACCATCGCCGTGCAGGGCGCCGCGGCAAGAATGATGAGCCCGGCGATATAGGAGGAAATCTCGCCGGCGGGCAGCAATGGCGCGAACAGCCAGCCGATGAAGAAGGTGCCTAAGGCGGCCATCGAAAAGGGCTTAACCGCCCAGTTGATGAACAAGGTGACGCCGACGCCCTTCCAATGCTGGCGGACCGATCCGAGGGCTCCGAAGTCGATCTTGAGCAGCATCGGGATGATCATCAGCCAGATCAAAGCCGCGATCGGAAGGTTGACCCGCGCGACCTCGGCAGCGGCGATCGCGGCGAAGGCGCCGGGCGCCGCGGCACCGAGCGCGACGCCGGCGACGATGCACAAGGCCACCCACAGCGAAAGATAGCGCTCGAACGCCGACATCGCCGGCCGCGCCGCCGCCTCAGCCATTGGCGGCAACCACTTCGCCGTCTTCCTTGACGAAATCGGAGCGCAGCGGCCGGTCCAGAACCGAGAGAACCGTTTCGGACGGGCGGCACAGCTTCACCCCATTCGGCCCGGCGACGATCGGCCGGTTGATGAGGATGGGGTGCGCCATCATCGCATCGACGATCTGCTCCTCGCCGAGCGATTCATCGTCGAGCCCGAGATCGGCATAAGGCGTGCCTTTCTGGCGCAGGAGATCGCGCGCGCCGATGCCCAGCCGCTGGATGAGCGAGACCAGCGCATCGCGCGCGGGCGGCGTCTCCAGATAATGGATCACATCCGGCTCCGTGCCGGTGGCGCGGATCAGCGCCAAGGTGTTGCGCGAGGTCGCGCAGGCCGGGTTGTGATAAATGGTGACGCTCATCCGCAGCAGCCTTCGGCCGCTTTCGGAAGGGCGGGGACGCAACAGGCGTTTTCGGCGGCATTGACGGAAAGTGCGCCAAGCTGGGGGCTGTCGCCGTATATGGTGGCCTCGCCGTTGGTGAAGAACGCCTCCCAGACGACACCGTCGGGATCGGCGATCCAGCTCTTTTCCGACTGGGCGTAGCAGCAGGTGGTGGCGCCCTCCTCGAGCACCGGCCGGTCGGCGGCCTTCAGCCGGCCGTAGACCTCCTGCAACTCCGGCCCGTCTTCGACCTGGATGCCCAGATGCTCGATGCCGTTGGCGGCATGATTGCCCGAGGAGATCGCGAAGTTCACCCGCGGATCCTCGACCATCCATTTCGCATAGTCGGCCTTGCGCACCGTCGGGCCGGTCCCGAAGAGGGCGGAATAGAAATGGATCGAACGATCGAGATCGGCGACGCCGACGTGGACGTGAAGGCGCTTCATGCGGATTTCCTTTGGGCTTGGGGCGGGGGGCAATCGGCAGCCTGGCCGCAGTCGGCGCCGGCGCAGCAGTTTTCGAGCAGGTAGGCGACCAGCGCGTTCATCGCCGGATAGTCCGCCGTGTAGACGCGCGAGCGGCCGTCGCGCCGCTGCCGGATCAGCCCCGCGCGGGTGAGATGCGCGAGATGGAACGACAGCGACGAATTGGGAACGCCAAGCTTTTCGGCGATCGCGCCCGCGGCAAGGCCGTCATCGCCCGCCTGAACGAGCAGACGGAACAGCGCGAGCCGATGCTCCTGCGCAAGCGCGGCAAGCGCCTCAACCGCGGCGGGTGAACCCATTTCCATAAATATCGAAATATCTCCGGCCGCGATGTCTTGCAATGATAATTTCGACTTATATCGAAATAACCGCTAATCGGCCTCGGCGCTTTGGTCGCGGCCCTCAAACACCGCCAATTGATCCGCAAACGCGCGCTGATAGGTGGGCCGTGCTTCGCCGCGGGCGACATAGGCCAGCAGGTTGGGATGGGCGGCAAGCAGGTTTGAGCCTTCGAGGCGGCGGAGGACGGTGATCATCAATATGTCCGCGGCGCTGAATGCGCCGTCGATCCATTCGGCCTCCCCAAGATGCGCAGCGAGCTGGGCGAGGCGGGTGGCGATGCGCGCCTCGACGATCGGCATACGCTCGGCGTGCCAGGGCTTGTCCCCCTCCAGATAGCCTGCCGCCTCATGCTCGACGATGGGCGGCTCGACGGTGTTGAGCGCGGCGAACATCCAGGCGATCGCGCGCGCCTTGGCATGCGGATCGGCGGGGAGCAGGCCGGGGTGGCGGCCGGCGATGTGGAGCAGGATCGCGCCCGTCTCGAACAGCGCGAGGCCATCCTCCTCATAGGTCGGGATCTGGCCGAAGGGGTGGAGTGCGAGATGCTCGGGCGCCTTCATCTCGGCGAAGGTGACGAGGCGCACGTCATAGGCCGCGCCGACCTCCTCCAGCGCCCACCGCACCCGCATGTCGCGCGCCTGACCCTGCCCCTCGTCCGGCGAATTGGCGAAGGCGGTGATCGTGGGGGTCATGGCGGGCGCTCCGGGGGTCGGCGGGAGCGTATCGGGGCGGGGAGCGGGGCTCAAGCGGGCAAGGGGTTGTTCGCGCAGAAACGCAGAGACGCAGAGACCAGCTTCATTGTCATTCCGGACTTGATCCGGAATCCATCTTTCTTCGATCTGGCGACGTCCGGAAGAAGGTGGACCCCGGATCAAGTCCGGGGTGACAGAGAAAGAGGCGGCGCGGCGCGCGCTTAGGGGTTTCGCAAGCCCGGGCGGATAGAGGGGCGCGATGCGGATCTTGCGCGCCCTTGCCCTGCCGGCCATCGCCTTCGCGCTGCTGACCCTGTTCGAGGCGGCGCTGGCGGAGCGGAAATACGGGCTGTTCGGCGGCGGGTTCGGCGCGATGCATGTCGTCGATACGGCGGCGGAGGCGGCGCTGGTGCTCGCCGGGGTGGCGCTGGCGCAGGGGGCGCTGATCGGGGCTTTGTTCCTGCTGATCCGCGCGCTGCACGGGCGGCGGCGGGACAGCGCGCTGGCGCGGTTCAACTTCCTGTTCTTCACGCTCGGTATCGGCGCGGCGCTGCTGCTGCTCAAATATGAAGTCCTCTCCTATTTCAGCGACGCGATCGGCTTCGAGCTGATGAAGAACCTTGGCGGCGGGAGCATCGGCGATGCCTTGCTCTATGTCGCGGACGAGGCGGGGCTGGCGGCCGCGGTGATCGCCGGGGCGGGCGCGGCGTGGTGGATCGGCTGGCGGCTGGTGCGGCGCCATGCGGCGGACGAGGCCGCGCCGCCGCCGTTCGGCTGGCGGCATTTGCTGTGGCTGGCGCTGCCGCTGGTGGCGGTGCTGTTCTTCGCGCGGCAGGTGCCCGATGCGCGCTATGCGCTGATGCGGTTCAACGCGCCCGCGGCTGCCAATGCGGTGCTTTCCGAACTCACCGATTTCGACCGCGACGGGTTCAGCTGGTTCAGCGCGCAGGTCGATCGCCATCCGTTTGACGGCGCGCGCCATCCCTTCGCGCTCGACGTGCCGGGGAATGGCGTCGACGAGGACGGGCTAGGGGGCGATTTCACCTTCGACAGCGATGCCGAGACGCTGCCGACGCCGCGGCTGCCGGAGAAGCCGCCGCATCTCGTGCTGATCGTGCTCGAAAGCATGCGTGCCGACGTGCTCGGCAAGCGCGCCGGCGGACGCGAGGTGGCGCCGGTGCTGAACGCGCTCGCCCGCACCGGCAGCGCCGCGCCCGCCGCCTACAGCCATGTCGGCTTCACCACCGCGTCGCTCAAGAGCCTGTTCTCGGGCGCGCTCGATCCGGCGGCGGGGACGGGATCTTTGTTTCGCGACCTCAAGGCCAACGGCTATCGCATCGGGGTCTTCTCCGGCCAACCCGAGAGCTTCGGCGACATTTCCGAAGTGGTCGGCATGAAGGAGAATGCCGACGTCTTCGTCGATGCCGAGACGCTGAAGGACGAGCGCGCGTTCGGCTTCGCGGCCAAGGGATCGCTGCTGATCGACGGCAAGAAGCTGCTCGGCGCGTTCGACCGTGCGTTCGGCGATCCGGCGGGATGGCGGCAGCCAACCTTCGTCTACTGGAACGTGCAGGAGGCGCATTTCCCCTATCACCATCCGGGGATGCCGCAGATCTTGCCCGGCACGCCGATCCCGCGCGGCGAGATCAGCCTTGCCAACCGCGACCGGGTGGAAGCAACCTATTGGAATGCGGCGGCTTATGGCGACCGGCTGATCGGCGCAATGATCGCGCGGCTGAAGGCGATGGGCGTGTGGGGCGACGTGCTGCTGGTCGTCACCGCCGATCATGGCGAGTCGCTGTTCGACGACGCGTTTCTCGGCCATGGCCATGTCATCAACCGGCAGCAGACCGCGATCCCGCTGGTGATCAACCGACCGGGCCTCGCGCCGGAGCGGCCGGTGGGGCTTTCCGACTATCGCCGCATCCTGCTGCGCGCGCTCGGTGCCGAGGTGGGGGAGGGCAAGCCGCGGCCGGTGTTCCAGCATATCGGCGGGCTCGACTGGCCGGCGGAGATCGGCATGGTCGAGCCCGACGGGCGGCGGACGGTGATGAACATGACCGAAGAGACGGTGCGCTTCGACGACGGCGCGCTGCGGCGGCTGGCCGATCTGTCGGGCGCGGACGCGGCCCGGGCGAAGCGCCTCACCGACGAATGGGCGCGGCAGCGGTGGATCGCGCATCTGCGGCGCGAGAAGGCTAGATAGCCGTCCGTCCGTAATCCTGGCGGTTGAAAGGGTGGGAGGAGGAGAGGCCGCCGTCGACGACCAGCGCGTGGCCGTTGACGTAGCTCGCCTCGTCCGAGGCGAGGAAGAGGGCGGCGCGGGCGATTTCTTCCGGCTCGCCACCGCGGCGCAAGGGGTTGAGGTGGCCGAGCCTGTCGCCTTGCCCCTTGGCGCGGGCGCGCTCGTAGACGAATTCGGTCATGCCGGTTTCGATCAGGCCCGGGCAGATGGCGTTAACGCGGATGTTGCTGCCCGAAAGCTGCTGCGCGCCGGTCTTGACTAGGCTGATGACGCCCGCCTTGGACGCCGAATAGGCGGCCCCGCCCGCGCCGGAGCGGAGACCCGCGACGCTCGCGGTGCAGATGATCGACCCGCCGCCGCGCGGGCGCATCAGCGGCGCGGCATGCTTGATCGCCATCGCCGGGCCGATGAGGTTGATCCGCAGGATCTCCGCCCAGTCCGCTTCGCTCTGCTCGAGGATCGAAGGGAGACCGCCCGACACGCCGGCATTGGCGAAGAAGATGTCGAGCCCGCCGAAGCGCGCGGCGGCGGTACGGACGAGCGCCGCGACATCCGCTTCGCGGCCCGCGTCGCAGCGCATCGCCACGGCAGCGGGGCCGATTGCGGCGGCGGCTGCGTCGATCGCCTCGCTGACGTCAGAGACGATGACGAACGCGCCCTCTGCGGCGAACAAGGTGGCGGTGGCGCGGCCGATGCCCGACGCCGCGCCGGTGACGATCGCGACCTTGCCGGCGAGCCGCGCCACGGCGCTCAAAGCCCCGCGCCGAGCGTCGCGCCGCCGTCGATGACGATCGCCTGGCCGGTCATGAAGGTGCTGGCGGGTGCAGCGAGGAAGACGGCGGCGCCGGCGATTTCGTGCGGATCGCCGATCCGCCGCATCGGCGCGGCGCGGGTGACGGCCTTCAGCGTGTCCGGATCTTCCCACAGTGCGCGGGCGAAATCGGTCTTCACCAGTCCCGGCGCGATGCAGTTCACGCGGACGCCCCTCGCGCCATATTCGGCAGCGAGATTGCGCGCGAGCTGGAGGTCGGCCGCCTTGGTGATGCCATAGGCGCCGATCGTGGTGGAGGCCGACAAGCCGGCGACCGAGGAGATTATGATCACCGATCCCTCGCCGCGTTCGATCATCTCGGGCACCACCATGTTGATCAGCCAATGGTTGGCGACGACATTGTTGGTGAGGAGCTTGCCGAACTGCTCGTCGGTGATCCCCGCCATCGGGCCGTAATAGGGATTTGAGGCGGCGTTGCAGACGAGGATGTCGACGCGGCCATGCTGGCGGCGGGTCTCGTCAACCAGCGTCTGGAGCTCGTCTTTCGAGGAGATGTTGGCGGGGACGACGATCGCCGTGCCGTCGCCATGCTTGCCGTTGATCGCGGCAGCGGCTTCCTCGCAGGCGTCGGCCTTGCGGCTGGAGATGGTGACCTTGGCGCCGTGATCGGCCAGCGCCTCGGCGATCGCGCGCCCGATGCCGCGTGAGGAGCCGGTGACGATGGCGACTTTGCCGGTGAGATCGAACAGGTTCATGCGGTGCCTTCCTTCATGCGCTCTCTCGACGGCGCGTCTCGGCTTCGCTCGACGCTGGCTCGAGATGAGCGGCTATCTATAACTACGTTCCGCTCATCTCGAGCAGCCGTCGAGCCCGTCGAGACGGCGGGTCGAGAGATCACGCCCCATGCCTGGCAAACTCCATCAGCGCGATGGCGCGGTTGTGGACTTCGTCAGGGCCGTCGGCGAGGCGGAGGGTGCGGATGCCGGCCCAACTCGACGCGAGGTTGAAATCCTGGCTGACGCCGGCGGCGCCGTGCGCCTGGACGGCATCGTCGATGATGCGCAGCGCCATGCGCGGCGCGGCGACCTTGATCATTGCAATCTCGGCCTTCGCCGCCTTGTTGCCCGCCTTGTCCATCATGTCGGCGGCCTTGAGGCAGAGCAGGCGCGACATCTCGATGTCGATCCGCGCCTCGGCGATGCGCTGCTCCCAGACGCTGTGCTCGCTCAAGGCCTTGCCGAAGGCGACGCGGCTCTGCAGGCGTTTCGCCATCGCGGCGATCGCTTCCTCGGCCGCGCCGATGGTGCGCATGCAATGGTGGATGCGGCCCGGGCCGAGGCGGCCCTGCGCGATCTCGAACCCGCGGCCCTCGCCCAGCAGCATCGCCGAGGCGGGGATGCGGACGTTGTCGAGCTTCACTTCCATATGGCCGTGCGGTGCGTCGTCATAGCCGTAGACGGTGAGCGCGCGCTCGACCGTGACGCCCGGCGCATCGAGCGGCATGAGCACCATCGATTGCTGCTGGTGCTTCTTCGCGTCCGGATCGGTCTTGCCCATCACGATCGCGACCTTGCAGCGCGGATCGCCGGCGCCCGACGACCACCATTTGCGCCCGTTGACGACATAATCATCGCCGTCGCGGCGGATCTCGCACTGGATGTTGGTCGCGTCCGAAGAGGCGACGCCCGGCTCGGTCATCAGGAAGGCGGAGCGGATCTCCCCGTTCATCAGCGGCGCGAGCCATTCGTCCTTTTGTCTGCGGGTGCCGTAGCGGTGGAACACCTCCATGTTGCCGGTGTCGGGCGCCGAACAGTTGAACACTTCCGACGCCCAGACGATGCGGCCCATCTCCTCGGCACAGAGCGCATATTCGAGGTTGGTGAGCTGGGTGCCTTCGAAGGCGAAGCTCTCGTCGACATGGGCGAGCGCGGGGGCGGGGGGCATGAAAAGGTTCCAGAGGCCGGCAGCCCTGGCCTTGGGCTTCAGCTCCTCGATCACCGGGACGGGCTGCCAACGATCGCCTTCCGCGACCTGCGATTTGTAATCCGGCATGCGCGGCCGGACGTGGGACTCGATGAAATCGCGCACCCGGTCGCGGTAATGCGCCTCGCGTTCGGTAAGGGAAAAGTCCATCGCGTCCGCAGCCCTCTTGTCGCCTGTCGCACCAACGAATGCCGGAACGCGTTGCTTTACGCTACCCTTGACCTTTGTGCAGCCGCGCGGTTTGGTCCGCGCCGCTCATGCCGATGCTCGTCCAAGCCCGCTCGATCTGCGCCATTCTCGGCCTTGCCCTGCTCGGCGGCTGCGCGGGCAATATCGCCGATCATGTCGGCCCGCGCGAAGGCATCGTGACCGCGGAACTCACCCGCTACGGCCTCAACCTGCGCGAGACGCAATGTGTGGGCGCGCAGCTCGCCACCAGTCTGACGCCGCTGCAACTGCGCCGCCTGCAGCGCGCGGCGGCTTCGGTGCAGAAGGGCTATTACGACGCCGATCGGCTGACGCTGCGCGATCTGGAATATGTCGGCCGGACAGTCGAGCCGGAGGTGGGCACGGCCGTGAAGGCGGCCGCCGATGCATGCGCCGCCAAGGTCGAGGAACCGGAGGCCCCGCAACCGGAGGCGGAAGCGAAGCCGGCCGGGCCCAACTGGCTCAACCTCGGCAAGGCCGAATCGGGACAGAGCATGGCGATCGATGCGTCGACCATCGCGCGCGAAGAGAATATCCGCCGGGCGTGGTTCCGCATGACCGACGCCACCGGCAGCCAGACGGGCAACATCTATCTGCTGGAAGTCGATTGCCAGGCGAAGACGATCAACCCCCGCGAGCGCCGCAAGCTCGACGCCGCGGGCGCCGTCGCCGAAAGCGAGACCTATCCGCCCAGCAAGCTCGCCGTCGAAGACGGCACGGTGATGGCGATCGCTTATCTGTCGCTCTGTTCGTGACCGCGACCGGTTGACGCCACTGCGCGATCTCTGCCACCTAACGTAAACGTAAAGGAGCGGCGATGAGCGATCTCGACACGTTTCGCGCGGAGACGCGCGCATGGCTGGAGGCGAATTGCCCCGCGGAAATGCGCTTGCCGATGGAGGGCGAGGGCGACGCGGTGTGGGGCGGCCGCAACCCGGAGTTCAAATCGCCGCAGCAGAAACAATGGCTCGACGCCATGGCGGCACGCGGCTGGACTGTGCCGGACTGGCCGCGCGAATATGGCGGCGGTGGGCTCTCGCCCGAGGAAACCAAGATCCTGCGGCAGGAAATGGCGCGGATCGGCGCGCGCAGCCCGCTCTACAGCTTCGGCATCTCGATGCTCGGGCCGGCGCTGCTCAAATATGGCAGCGAAGAGCAGAAGCTGCGCTTCCTGCCCGAGATCGCGCGCGGCGAGATCCGCTGGTGTCAGGGCTATTCGGAGCCGGGCGCGGGGAGCGACCTCGCCAGCCTGCAGACGAAGTGCGAAGACAAGGGAGACCATTGGCTGGTCAACGGCCAGAAGGTCTGGACTTCCTATGCCGACAAGGCGGACTGGATCTTCTGCCTGGTGCGGACCGATCCGGCGGCGCCCAAGCACAAGGGGATCAGCTTCCTGCTGTTCGACATGGCCTCGCCAGGCGTGTCGACCAAGCCGATCCTGCTGATCTCCGGCTATTCGCCCTTCTGCGAGACCTTCTTCGACGATGTGAAGGTGCCCAAGGACCAGATCGTCGGCGAGCTCAACAAGGGCTGGGACGTCGCCAAATATCTGCTCGGCCACGAGCGCGAGATGATTTCGGGTATGGGGCTCGGCGGCGGCGGCGAGAGCCTCGGCGCGGCGCTGAAAAAGCGGCTGGCGGACGATCCGCTGCTTCGGGCGGAAGTCGCGCGGTTTGACGTCGATGCGCTCGCCTTCCGCGCGATGAGCGAGAAGTTCATCGACGAGCTGAAGGCGGGGCAAGCCCACCCCGCGCAGCCATCGATGATGAAATATGCCGGCACCGAGCTCAACAAGGCGCGCAGCGAGCTGCTGATGGCGGCGGGCGGTGCCGACGCGCTGGAATGGGAAAGCGAGCGATCGAAGGGCGGCCGCACGCCGCGCGAGTGGCTGCGCACCAAGGCCAATTCGATCGAGGGCGGCACCAGCGAAATCCAGCTCGGCATCATCGCCAAGCACATCCTGCAACTGCCGGGGGCTTGATCGTGCCGCTGTACCTCACCGAAGACCAGGCCATGCTGCGCGATACTGCGCGGGCGTTCATGGCGGAGGAAGGCGCGATCGCGAAGCAGCTTCGCAAATATCGCGACATGAACTGCAAGGACGGCTTCGGCCATGCGCTGTGGAAGCAGTTCGGCGAGATGGGCTTCACCGGCATCCTCGCCGACGAGGCCGACGGCGGGCTGGGGCTCGGCCATGTCGAGGCGGGGATCGTGCTGGAGGAAGTGGGGCGCAACCTCACGCCTTCGCCGTTCCTGATCACCGCGATTGCTGCGGTGGAGGCGCTGAAAGGATCGGCGCTGCGCGAGCGCTGGCTGCCGGGCATCCTCGCCGGCGAGACGGTCGCGGCGCTGGCGGTGGACGAGGGTGCCAAGCACCGGCCGGAAGCGATCGCGATGCGTGCCGACCGGCAGGGCAATGGCTTCACGCTTTCGGGCGCCAAGCAGTTCGTGGTGCAGGGCGCATCCGCGGATGTGATTTTCGTGGCAGCGCAAGCGGATGAGGGCCTTACCTTATTCGCAGTCGAGAAGGATGCGAAGGGGCTCGATGTCGAGGGCGTGCGGCTGGCAGACGCGAGCATCGGCGCGCGGATGACGTTCGACGGCGTCGCGGTGGATGCCGATGCGGTGGTGGGCGAGATCGGCGGCGGCGAGGCGGTGCTGGGCCGCGTGCTTGGCGCGGCGCGCGCGGGCGCGGCTTCGGAAATGGTCGGTGTAGCCTCGGGCGCGATGGAGCGGACGGTGGAATATCTGCGCGATCGCAAGCAGTTCGGCCGCGCGATCGGCGAGTTTCAGGCGCTGCAGCACCGCGCCGCGCACCTTTATTCGGAGCTGGAGATCGCCCGCGCGGCGGCGATCAAGGCGCAGCAATTGCTCGACGAGGGGTCGGCCAAGGCTGACGCCATGGTGTCGGTGGCCAAGGCCAAGGCGGGCTGGACGGCGCGGCTGGCGGTGCAGGAGGGCGTCCAGATGCACGGCGGCATCGGCATGACCGACGAGCATGACATCGGCCTCTACATGAAGCGCGAGCGGGTGCTGGACGAACTGTTCGGCGACGCCAATTACCACGCCGACCGGCTGGCGCGGCTGAACGGCTACTGACGCTTCAGCAGCACGTTCATCTGCGCCGAGGCGATCGGCTTCGCGCGATCCTGCTGCCAGGCGTGCGCCTCGACATTGGCCACGCGCTGGCCGAGGCGGGTGATCGCGGCGGAAGCGAAGGTGTCGTGGATCACGCCGCCGCGCATGAAGGTGACGGTGACGTTGATCGGCTTGAGCGCGATCCCCGCGGTCTCGCCGAGCGCATCTGCGAGCGAGCCGAGCGCGGCGAATTCGAGCAGACCCGCGATCGCGCCGCCCTGCAGATAGCCGGGACGGCCGACGACATGATCGGCGAAGGGCATCAGCCAGGTGAGCGCACCGTCTTCGGCGCGGAGTGTCTGGAGGCCGAGGAATTGCGCATAGGGCGGGAGCGACTGCATGTGCGCTCCATGTCATCTCCGCCGCAGTAGGGAAAGCCAAGGATTCCCGCTTTCGCGCTAAGGCGGCTAGGCTGCCCGGATGCGGCAGCGGGTGAAGCGCGGAGCGATCGGGACGGCGGCGGCGCTCGTGCTGCTGCCTCTGCTCTATTTCCTCGCCGTGCTGGCGGGGAGCGTCATCCCCGCGAACGCGGGCTGGACTCCGCCGGCGGCGGGAATTCCGGTCTTCATCCGCACCAACGGCGTCCACACCTGGATCCTGGTCCCGACGGTCAATGCCGAGATGGACTGGCGGCCCTACGCGCCGATGCACGACGTGCGCGATCCCGGCGGCGCGGACGATTATGTCGCGATGGGCTTCGGCAATCGCGAATTCTATCTGGAGACGCCGACCTGGGCGGATCTCCGCCTCTCGACAGCGCTCAAGGCCGGAATCGGGCTTGGCACCGGGCTCGTCCATGTCGAGCACGAGCCGCCGCCACGCGTGGACCGCGATCATCGCCGCATCCTGGTGCGGCCGGAGGAATATCGCCGCCTTGCCGCCTTCCTCCGCGCGAGCTTCGTGGTGCGGAAGGGGCGGACAGTGCCGCTCACCGGCCGCGGCTATGGCGCGAATGATGTCTTTTACGAAGGGCAGGGGCGCTATGACGTCTTCCGCACCTGCAACGAGTGGACAGGGGCCGCGCTCCGCCATGCCGGTATCAAGACCGGAATCTGGACCCCGCTCGAATGGAGCGTGATGCGCTGGCTAACGCCCTCTTAACCATTTGCGCCCATCTTCGGCGCCGCAACGGAGAGGAGCGCGGACGATGGCGCTGCGATGCGGGCTCGGGCTGCATGAAGCGGCGCCGCGCCAGGTGTGGAACGACACTTTCTATTTCTCGCACTGCACGCGGTGCAATTGCCAGCTCATCCGCCGCTCCGGCCTGTGGAAGCCGGTGCCGCGCGGCTATCGCGTCGTCTGGAAAGACCGCAGCGCCGACGCGTTCGACGTCTCGCCTTGGGCGGGCGGTTGCGCGCCGTACGACGCCGAAATCGCCACGCTCAAGGGCCGCAACTGGGCCTGAGCCTCAGCCGCGCGCCTTCTGCTTGGCGAGCAGCCGCAGACGGAGCGCGTTGAGGCGGATGAAGCCCGCCGCGTCGGCCTGGCTGTAGCCGGACGATCCTTCCTCGAACGTCACCAGATCCTGATCGTAGAGGCTGTTCGCGCTTTCCCGGCCGATCACCGTGGCATTGCCCTTGTAGAGCTTGACGGTGACGCGGCCGGAGACGCGCTCCTGACTCCGGTCGATCAGCGCTTGCAGCATCTCGCGCTCGGGCGAGAACCAGAAGCCGTTGTAGATGAGGCTCGCGTAGCGCGGCATCAGCTCGTCTTTGAGGTGCATCGCGCCGCCATCGAGGGTGATGCTCTCGATCCCGCGGTGCGCGGCGAGGAGGATGGTGCCGCCCGGCGTCTCGTAGACGCCGCGCGATTTCATGCCGACGAAGCGGTTCTCGACGAGATCGAGCCGGCCGATGCCATTGTCGTGGCCAAGCTGGTTGAGTTTGGTGAGCAGCGCCGCGGGCGAGAGCGGCGCGCCGTCGATGGCGACCGGATCGCCCTTCTCGAAATCGATGGTGATGACCGTCGGCGTGTCGGGCGCATCCTCGGGCGAGATGGTGCGCTGGTGGACATATTCGGGCGCCTCGACCGCCGGATCCTCCAGCACCTTTCCTTCGGACGAGGAGTGGAGGAGGTTGGCGTCGATCGAGAAGGGCGCATCGCCGCGCTTGTCCTTGGCGATCGGGATCTGGTGCGCCTCGGCGAAGGCGATGAGCTGCTCGCGGCTGGCGAACTCCCACTCGCGCCAGGGCGCGATGACGCGGATTTCGGGCTCTAGCGCATAATAGCCGAGCTCGAAGCGGACCTGATCGTTGCCCTTGCCGGTGGCGCCATGACACACGGCGTCGGCGCCGACCGCCCTCGCGATCTCGATCTGGCGCTTGGCGATCAGCGGCCGCGCAATCGAGGTGCCGAGCAGATACTGGCCTTCATAGACCGTGTTGGCGCGGAACATAGGGAAGACGTAATCGCGCACGAACTCCTCGCGCAGATCGTCGATGAAGATGTTCTCCGGCTTGATGCCGAGCAGCTCGGCCTTGCGGCGCGCAGGCTCGACCTCCTCGCCCTGGCCGAGATCGGCGGTGAAGGTGACGACCTCCGCGCCATATTCGGTTTGCAGCCATTTGAGGATGATCGAGGTGTCGAGGCCGCCCGAATAAGCGAGCACCACCTTCTTGGGCCGTTCGGCTCCGCTCAGGACAGGCTTGTCGGTCATTTTAGATCCTTGAACGTGAGGGTTCGTCAGCTTTCGATCATGTCCTGGAAACGCGCGGCGACGGTATCGACCGTGACGCCCTCGCGCACCGCCAGGAACAAAGTGTCGTCGCCCGCGATGGTGCCGGCGACTTCGGGCAGCTTGGCCTGATCGACCGCGAGCGCGACGATATGCGCGGTGGCGGGCGGGGTGCGCAGCACGATGAGATTGCCCGCCGCCTCGACCGCGATCACCCATTCGGCGATGATCCGATCGAGCCGCGCGCCGGCCCAGTCGCTCTCGCCGATTTGATCGGGAAGCGCATAGGAGATGACGCCGCCGCGCCGCACCTTGACGGCGCCCATCTGATCGAGATCGCGCGATACGGTGGCCTGGGTGGCGCTGAGGCCGCGCTCGGCGAGCTTGGCGGTGACTTCCTCCTGGCTCGTCACCGGCTCGGTGCGGAGGATCGCGGCGATGGCGCGCTGGCGCTGGGCGCGGGCGTCGGTCATCGGCCGAGCGCCCATGCGATCGCACCGCGCGCGCTGCGCATCCGGTTCTCCGCCTGGCGCCAGACCGCGCTCCTGGGCGAGTCTATCACCGCATCGGTGACTTCGAGCCCGCGACGGGCGGGGAGGCAGTGGAGGAACCATGCGTCGTCCGAAACGGCCATCAATTCGCTTCCGACACGATAGGAGGTTAGTGCCATAAGGCGCTGGGTTTCCTCGTCATCCTGACCCATCGAGACCCACACGTCGGTATAGACGAACTGCGCGCCCTTCACAGCCTCCAGCGGATCGGCGGTCTGGCGGACGCCGTCGGGGGCGTCGCGCAGTGCATAGCCTTCGGGGCTGGCTAGGGTCAGATCGGCACCGAGCAGCACTGCCGCCTCGGCGAGCGAGCGGGCGACATTGTTGTCGGCATCACCGACATAGGCGATCTTCACACCCTCGATACGCCCGGCGAGCTGTTTGACCGTCAGCATGTCGGCGAGCGCCTGGAGCGGATGGTGCCGGTCGGACAGCATGTTGACGAGCGGCACATCGACCGCGGCGGCCATGCTCTCGAGCCAGCCATGATCCTTCACCCGCGCAGCGATCAGGCCGTGATAGCAGGCGAGGGTGCGCGCCACGTCCTCCGGGCTCTCGCGGGTACCGAGGCCGACTTCCTCATTCTGGATGTAGACCGGGTGGCCGCCGAGCTGGACGACTGCCATCTCCATCGAGTTCCGCGTCCTTGCGCTCGGCTTCTGGAAGAGAAGGGCGGCGCCCTGGCCTTCGAGCGGACGGCCGGCGTCCGGCGCCTCGGCGCGCGCCAGGATGTCGTTCAGCGCATCGGCGCCGAGCGACGCGATCGTCAGGATGTCGCTCACCAGTCCTTCTCCATCTTGACCATCGTGCCGATGCCCTTGTCGGTGAGCAGTTCGATGAGCAGCGCGTGGGGGACGCGGCCGTCGATAATATGCGCGGTGCCGACGCCGCCCTCGACCGCTTCGGCGCAGGCGCGCAGCTTGGGGATCATGCCGGCGCTGATCGATTCATGGCCGATGCGATCGCGCAGCTCCGCCGCGGTGAGACGGGGGACGAGGCTGGAGGGATCGGCGACGTCTTCGAGCAGGCCGGGCGCTGCGGTGAGGTAAACGATCTTCTCCGCGGCCATGGCGACGGCGATCGCGCGCGCCGCCTCGTCGGCGTTGACGTTGAAGGGCTGGCCGGCGGCGTCGGCGCCGATCGTCGAGACGACGGGCGCGAGCCCTTCGTCGAGCAGCCGGTGGAGCACCGAGGCGCGGACCTGCTGGACATCACCGACAAAGCCGAGCGCGGGATCGCGCTGGGTGACGGTGAGCAGACCCGCATCCTCGCCCGAGACGCCGACGGCGACCGGCTCCTCAAGCGCCTCGCGATTGATCGTCGCCACGAGATCGCGGTTGATCTTGCCGGTCAGCACCATGCGGACGATCTCCAGCGTCTCGGCATCGGTGACGCGAAGGCCGTCGCGGAACTCTGGCGCCTTGCCCATCCGCTTCATCAGCGCATCGACCTGCGGCCCGCCGCCGTGGACGAGCACGCAGCGGACGCCGACGCTGCGCAGCAAGAGCACGTCCTGCGCCAGCGCGCGATCGAGTTCCTGGTCGATCGCCGCGCCGCCGAGCTTCACCACCACCGATTTGCCGGCGAAGCGGCGGATGTAGGGCAGCGCCTCGATGAGGATCGTGGCGGTTTGGGAGGGGGTCATCGCGCTGCTTTCTTTCCGCTCATCTCGAGCCAGCATCGAGCGAAGTCGAGATGCGCCGTCGAGAGACCGTCTCTCGACACGCCGTCTCGACAGGCTCGACGGCTGCTCGAGATGAGCGCTGTTGCTGGAAAGGAATGAGCCGTCATGACGTCACGCTATTCTCTTTGATGTAGCCGGGGCCGAGGTCGATGCCGATCACCTGCGCGCGGCCCCGGCCGAGGCCGAGTGCGACCTCGATCGCGATTTCCTTGTGCTGCATGTGCGCGGCGACCTTGCCGGCGTCGTGATCCACGCCTTCGCCGCCGCGCGAGACGATTGTGCCACCGTAGGCGACAGTGGCGCTGTCCGCCTCGAAGCCGATCCCCGCCGATCCGGCGGCGGCGAGCAGGCGGCCCCAATAGGGGTCCGAGCCGTACCAAGAGCATTTGACGAGATTGTTCTCGGCGATCGCCTTGGCCGCGGCGCGCGCCTCGGCATCGCTGGCGGCGCCGGAGACGGTGAGGCGGACCATCTTGGTCATGCCTTCCGCGTCATGCGCCATCTGCAGCGTCAGATCCTCGCAGAGGCGGTGTACCGCATCGGCGAATTCCTCCGGGTCGGCGGGGCCGCGGCGGCCGCTGGTGAGCAGAAATGCGCTGTCGTTGGTCGATGTCGCGCCATCGACGTTGAGCGTGTTGAACGTGCGGTCGGACGCATCCGCCAGCACGCGCTGGAGCGTGTCGCGGTCGAGCGCGGCGTCGGTGGTGAGGAAGGCGAGCATCGTCGCCATGTTGGGCGCGATCATGCCGCAGCCCTTGGCCATGCCGCCGAGCGTAAAGGTCGATCCGCTGATCACCGCCTGCTTGGGCTTGCTGTCGGTGGTGAGGATGCCGCGCGCCGCATCCTGAGCGCCCTCGACCGAACGCTGGCGTGCGAGCTTGGGAATGGCGGGGGCGATCTTCTCCATCGGCAGATGCGTGCCGATGATCCCGGTCGAGCAGACGAGCACGTCGTCGACCGCGATGCCGAGCGCAGCGGCAGTTTCGGTGCACATCGCATCGGCATCGCGGCGGCCCTGAGCGCCCGTGCCGGCATTGGCATTGCCCGAATTGACGATGATCGCCGCCGCCCGGCCGCCGTTCGCCGCCAGCCGCTCGCGTGACACGCCGACGGGCGGCGCGAAGAATTTGTTCTGGGTGAAGACGGCGGCGCAGGGCACCGGTTTGCCGTCTTCGGTGGCGAGAAGCGCCATGTCGGGGCGGCGCTGCTTGACGCCGGCGTGGAGGCCGGCCGCGACGAACCCTTCGGCTGCGGTAACGCTCAAGGATAGACTCCCACTTTGGCAAGGCCCGCATCCTCGTCGAGGCCGAGCATGAGGTTGGCGCACTGGATCATCTGGCCGGCGGCGCCCTTCACCAGATTGTCGATCGCGGCGATAGCGACGACGCGGCCGGTCCGCGCGTCGTAACGCGCGGTGAGGTGCGCGGCGTTGGAGCCGAGCACCCATTTGGTCTGGGGCGACCGTTCCGAGACATGGGCGAAGGGTTCGCCGGCATAAGCCTCGGCGAGCGCGGCGAGCGGATCGCAAGGGCCCAGCGCCTTCGCGTAGCAGGTGGCGAGGATGCCGCGCGTCATCGGCGCCAGATGCGGCGTGAAGAGAATCGAGCCACCCAGCGCCATCTCCATCTCGGCGGTGTGGCGGTGCGAGAGCAGGCCGTAGGCGGCGAAATTGCCGTCGACGGTGCAGAAGGCGGTCTCTTCCTTCGCCGCGCGGCCGGCGCCGGTGACGCCCGAGGCGGCATCGACAGTGATCGTGCCGGGATCGATGAGGCCGAGCAGCGGCTTCAGCGCGAGGATGGCGGCGGTGGGATAGCAGCCGGCGGCCGCGACGGCCTTGGCGTCGCGGATGGCGTCACGATTGATCTCCGGTATGCCGTAGGCGAAGCGGCCGAGCAGATCGGGCGTGGCGTGCGGCTCGTTGTACCAACGCTCGTAAGACGCCGCATCGTCGAGGCGGAAATCGGCGCCGAGATCGACAAAGGGAATGCCGCGATCGAGAATATCGGCGGCGATCGCCTGCGAGTGGCCATGCGGCAGCGCCGCGAACACGAGATCGATGTCTTGAAGGGCTTCAGACGCGTAACGCTCGACGACCAAATCTGGATAAGCGAGGGCGAGATGTGGATGAACGGCCGGAAGCGACGCACCGGCGTGGCTGTCGCCGAAGAGGCGCGCGGGCCAGATCGCCGAATGCGCGGCCGCGAGCCGGAGCAATTCCGCGCCCACGAAACCGGAGGCGCCAAGGATGGCAGTGCGAATCATCGCCGCCATATGCATAATCATGCATAACTATGCAATGACGGCGATGATTGGATTTTTACGGACTGACCGGCGAATTATCGTCGTCGTCGGCGATCGTATAGACGACCGCCACCAATACGGCGATGGCGCCGATCGCGCCGAAGATCGCGCCGCTGGACAGGAAACCGCCGTCCAGATCGTTCTCGCCGCTCATCGCGGCGCTTGCGCGTGACGGCGACAGGCTGGCTGCCGATTGCGCCGCAACCGGCGCGATGGCCAAGGTTGTGGCACTGGCAAAGATCAATGCCTTCATAGGGATACGCATATTCGTTCCTAACAGAAAGGAGGTTGGCGGCGGTTACGGGCTGACCGGGTTGTCGTTGTCGTCGTTCATGAACTCGACGAGCCCATAGATGAAGGCGCCGGCGGCGAGCACGCCGAGGACGATGCCGAAGGTGTTGCCGCCCTCCAGATTGTTCTCGCCATCGACCGAGGCCGAAGCGCGCGAGACGCTGAGTGGCGCCGCTGCGCTCTGGGCGGATGCCGGGACGGCAAGCACCAACGTGGCCGCCGCGAGCGCGGCCGGCAGTTTACGCAAATACACGGAAAATTCTCCCTCTTTAGGATGGAACGCCGTCAACGAGCGGGGCGGGGCCTACCGTTCCGCCTGCCTTCCGGTTGGTCCGCTCGAAGGCTCGCTCCGCCCCAGGGCGTGGCGGCGAAGGGACGAGTGGAGCCTTGTGTCGCACGCGCGGCTTTGCGAACGAGGCGCCATGACGTGCGCGTTCCGGCTCCGCGCGGCGCTGGCCGCCGCTTTCCTGTTGCTTCTCACGCTACCAGTGGCTGCCGAAGCCGCGCGGGTGCGCCTGGAGACGAGCGAGGGCGTGATCCTGATCGAGGTGGATACGAAGCGCGCGCCGATCACCGCCGCCAACTTCCTCCGCTACGTCGACGAGAAGCTGTTCGACGGCAAAACCTTCTACCGGGCTGCGCGCAACCGGACGGCGCCGACGCAGGGGCTGATCCAGGGCGGCATCAACAAATATGTCGTCGGCGCGCCGGCGCCGATTGCGCATGAGCCGACCAGCAGGACCGGCCTCCGGCACGGCAACGGGACGCTGTCGATGGCGCGCAACGCACCTGGCACGGCGATGGGCGATTTCTTCATCACCCTCGGGCCTTCCTCCTATCTCGACGCGCGCGACGGCAATCCCGGCTATGCCGCCTTCGGCCGAGTGGTGAGCGGAATGCCGGTGGTGCAGAAGATCTTGGCGAAGCCGACCTATCCCGGCGGCCGGTCGCAGAACACCATGGGGCAGTCGATCATGAAGCCGGTGAAGATCATCAGCGCGCGCCGCGTGAAGTGAGCGGCGCCCTGCGCTGCGTCAGAAGCGCGTGCCGATGGTGAAGGAAAGGCGCGGATCGCGGTCGGCGCCGAACGCGCCGTCCTTCAGGGGAATGCCGAGCTCCAGCCCGGCCTCGACCGCCTTGCCCAGCCAGACACGGACGCCGCCGCCGGCCGAAGCCAGCGTGCCGCCGCCGCCTCCGCCGCGATAATTGCCGACGCTGCCGACATCGCCGTAGAGATAGAGCTGCGCCTTGCTGAGCGGCTTAGGCATCTCGCCGAGATCGTAGCGGACCTCGGCCGACCCGGCGATTCCCTTGTCGCCCGAGAGCTCGCGATAGTCGTACCCGCGTAGGAAACTGCGGCCGCCAAGCCCCATCTCCTCCGAGGAGAGGAGCGGGCGGGTGGCGAGCTGCGCCTGCGCCTGGAGCTGCATCGTCACGCGCGGCGCGACGCGGCGGACATATTCGCCCCAGACGTCGATCTTGCCGAAGCGGCCGCTGGCGTCGTCGCGCGAGGCGAGCGGATCGCCCGGTTCGGTGGCGCCGAAGATGTCGAGCCCCTGTGAGATGGCAACGCGGCCGCGGACATAGCCATTGGTGAAGATGTCGAGCGCATAGATGCTCGCCTGCAGGATCGCGATCTGATCGGACCGGAGCGGTGCGCCGTCGATCGACTGCACCGATTCGCGCAGCGTAAAGCCGCTATAGGCCCAGACGCTCGTCTCGCGCGTGCGGAGCAAAGGATGGCTGAACTCGGCGCCGGCTTCGGCGCTGTGGCCGTCGAAATCGCGGCCCGACAGCACGCCGCCGGGGTGGGTATAGGCATAATAGCCGCCCAGCTTGACGTCGGTGCCGTTGGTGCCGAGCGGCATGGTGTATTCGGCGCTGACCAGCCCGAATTCGCGCGGCTCGAACGGGGTGATCGCCGCGCCGAGGCTCAGCCGGTCGTCGTCCGATCCGACGCCGCTGAGATCGACATTGGCCTGCGCGCGGACAGGGCCCACTTCGGCAGTGCCCCAATTGTCGAGCGAGGCGCGGCCGCGGACGCGATCGCGGTCGGTGGCGACCTTCAGGATGTTGCGACCGTCCTGCCGCTCGAGCCGCGCATTGCCGACGGTGACGCCGGCGATGTCGCCGGCGACGAGCAGGCGGCGTTCGAGCGCGCGGGTCGAGACCGGGCCGGTGCCGACGAGCGCGGCGAGATAGCGTTCGGCGACCGAGGCGGCCTTGCCGCTCGCCTCGACGGCGTCGATGCGGCCCTCGTCGATCACCACGCGCAGCACACCGTTGCCGAGGCGTTGCGCCGGGATCCAGGCGGTGGCGAGGCCGTAGCCGGCGCGGCGCGCGACGTTTGCGACATCGGAGGCGAGCGCGGCGAGATCGGAAGAGGACAGTTCGCGGCCCGCATAGCGCTCGATCACCGGCGCGAAGGCGGCGGGCTGCAGGATCGTGGCGCCCTCGACGCGGATCGCGCCTGCGACGATGCCGCCGCCGACATCGACAGTTGCGTCCGCATCGGGGGCAACGGTCGTGGGCAACGGCGTCTTGGGCTTGCTCGGCAACGTATCGGGGAGTTCTTCCTTCACCACTGCCGGGTCGGCGCGATCGAGAGGCGTCTGGGCCGCCCATGCCGGTGCCGTTGACGCGAACAGTGCGAGTGCGCCGACAGCGGTGGAAAGAAAGCGGTGCGGGGAGGGGGATACGCCGAACATGCCGGTGGCTTAATCGGACGCAGCCTAATTTTTCGTTATACGACAAGAGATTGGCGCGCCGTTAACCCTGCCCCTTAGCACCCCGGAAATCACAGGGGTCTATTCGCCGCCACAGGAAAATCCATTCCGAGCGCCCGTCTGGCGCGGACCTGGAGGCTGTGATGCGTAAGGCGATGATCTTTGCGGTGCCGATGATGATGGCGCTTGGCGGCGCCCCGGCGTTTGCCGCGACGCCCGACTGGGCGGTGAGCGAAGTGAGCGGCGATGTCCGCCTGACGCAGGGCGGCCAGTCCCGCGCCGCGGTGCGCGGTGCTCTGCTCAGCTCGGGTGCGGTGATCGCGACGGGAGCGCGCGCCCGCGCCGTACTGGTGCGCGGCGAAGAGTTCGTCGTCGTGTCGCCGAACAGCCAGCTTCGCGTCCCCGAAACGTCGGCGACCAATTCGATCGTCCAGATGATCGAGGATTTCGGAACCGCGCTCTTCAAGATCCAGAAGAAGAGCACGCCGCACTTCGGCGTTCAGACGCCGTATCTTGCCGCCGTGGTCAAGGGCACGACCTTCACGGTCAGCGTCGGCGCGGAAGGTGCGTCGGTGCAGGTGACCGAGGGGGCGGTTCAGGTCGAGACGCTCGACGGCGGCGCGTCCGATCTGGTGACGCCGGGTGCGATCGCGATGGTCGGCGCCAGCGATCTCTACAAGCTCACCATCGACGGCGCGAACCAGCGCGAGATCCGATCGCCCAAGGCGCCGGCCGCCGCACCGGCGGCGACCGAAGGGGCGGCTGCGCAGCCGGCCGTCGCTGCGCCCAGCTATAGCGGCCCGGTCACCACGCCGGCCGCGATCGTCGCGCCGGTCGCGGAAAACCCGATGTCGCTGGCCGAGGCGACGGGCGGATTGGTGGAAGGGCAGGCGGCGATCCAGCTCGCCTCCGCGGACATCATCGCGCAGACGCGCAGCGCCGCGCCTGCAGCACCCGTCCCTGCTGAGCCGACGCCCACACCGACGCCTTCTCCGACACCGACGCCCACACCGGCGCCTGCTCCGACACCGACGCCTTCTCCGACACCGGCGCCTGCTCCGACGCCGACGCCCGCGCCGACGCCGACGCCGACGCCTGCGCCCGTGCCGACGCCGACGCCGGCTCCGACACCGACACCGACGCCTGCTCCGACCCCCGTACCGACGCCGACCGAACCGCCCGTTGTCGAGACGCCGGGCAAGGGCGAAGCGCCAGGGAAGGGCGATCAGCCGGGCAAGGGCGATAATCCTGGTAAGGGCGATCAGCCTGGCAAGGACGATAAACCTGGCAAGGACGACAAGCCCGGCAAGGATGATAAGCCCGGCAAGGACGACAAGCCCGGCAAGGACGACAAGCCTGGCAAGGACGACAAGCCTGGCAAGGACGATAAGCCCGGCAAAGACGACAAGCCTGGCAAGGACGACAAGCCTGGCAAGGACGACAAGCCTGGCAAGGACGACAAGCCTGGCAAGGACGACAAGCCTGGTAAGGACGACAAGCCTGGTAAGGACGACAAGCCTGGTAAGGACGATAAGCCTGGTAAGGACGACAAGCCTGGTAAGGACGACAAGCCTGGTAAGGACGATAAGCCTGGTGAGGACGACAAGCCTGGTAAGGATGACAAGCCCGGCAAGGATGACAAGCCCGGCAAGGGCGATGGTCCCGACAAGGGAGACGGTCCTGGCAAGGGCGAGCCGGTGCCTCCCGTCCCGACGCCGCCGGTCGAGGTGCCGCCGGTCACCACGCCACCTGTTGCGCCGCCGGTAACTCCGCCGCCGGTCACGCCTGATGTAGTGCCGCCTGCGCCAGAGCTGATCCCGCCGCTGCCCGAGGTCGTGCCGCCGCCGCCCGGAGGCCTGCTCGATATTGTCAAGCCGGTGCTGAAGCCCGTGCTCGGCGGCCTGCTCGGCCGCAACTGAGGCGCGGGTGCCGCTCGACCTCACGCATATCGGCCCGGCGCTGCTCGGCTGGCGCAAGCGCATCCTCATCGGGGGTGCGCTTGTCGCCGGCGGGCTGACGCTCGCGGCCGATGCGGGCGGCGCCGTCGATCGGTTGCTCCAGCTTGGCCGGTCCGAGATCCGCTCGCACGCCGCGAGCGGCGACGTGCACATCGTCGAGATCGACGCGCGCAGCATCCAGGCGATCGCGCGATGGCCGTGGCCGCGCTCGGTCCATGCCGAGGTCGTCGATCGGCTGCGCGCGGCGAAAGCCCGGTCGATCGCCTTCGATGTCGATTTTTCCGCGACTTCCACGCCGGCCGAAGACGCGAAATTCGCCGCGGCGCTCGAGCGCGCCGACGGCAGCGTCGTGCTTCCGACTTTCCGGCAATATGCGGGGGCGGGCAGCACCGATTTCGTCGAGAGCCTGCCGGCGCCGCAATTCGGCGATCACGCCTTCCTCGCTGCGGTCAATGTCGTGCCCGATCGCGACGGCCAGGTGCGCAGTATGCCGCTGGGCGTGCCCACCGCGGGCGTGCCGCGGCCGTCGCTCGCCAGCATGGTCGCCGAACGCGCGGCGGAAGTCGGCCGCTTCTTCGAGGTCGATTATGCGATCGAGCCGGACAGCATCCCGCGGCACAGCGTCATCGACCTGATCGAAGGCCGCGTTCCCGAGGAGAGCATTGCCGGCAAGCGGATCGTGATCGGCGCGACCGCGGTCGAGATGGGCGATCGCTATGCGGTGCCGCGCCACGGCGTCATTCCGGGCGTCGTCATCCAGGCGATGGGCGCGGAGACGCTGATGCAGGGGCCGGTGCCGATGCGCATCGGCCCGCTCGCGCCGCTGCTGCTCGCGCTCGCGCTCGTCGCGCTGGCGCTGAAAAGCGGGCGGCGCGCCATCCGCATCACCGGCCTCGGGCTCGGCACCGCCATCATCCTCGCGCTGCCGCTCGTCACCGAAGCCGTCTGGGCGGTGTCGATGCCGATCGCCCCCGCGCTCGCCGCGCTCGGCGCCGCATCGCTGCTCGGGCTGCTGCTCATCGCGCTCGAAGGCCATCAGCGCCGGGTGCTGACCGACGAAGCGACGGGCCTGCCCAATCTCGCCGCGCTCGGCGTCGATCATCCGAACGGCGATCGCAACGTGGTGGTGGCGCGGATCGACCGCTTCGCCGCCATCGCCGCGGGGCTGGGCGCCGAGGCAACCGCAATCCTCGTCAACCGTGTCGCCGATCGGCTCCGCTTCGGCCATTCGGGCTGCACCATCTATCGCACCGACGACGCCACGCTCGCCTGGACCGAGCAGCCGGGCGACGAGCACAGCTTCGAAGACCGGAGCGAGGCGCTGGCGACCGTCATGCGCGCGCCGATCGATTGCGGGCGGCTGGTGGACGTGTCGCTGACTTTCGGCCTTGCCACCGTCGGCGCGGGCGCCAAGCAGCGCGTCGCCCATGCGGTGCTCGCCGCGCAGCATGCCGCGCAGCGCGGGGTGCGCTGGGAACGCTACAACCCGGCGGACAGCGACGAGACCAACTGGCACCTCTCGCTGCTCGGCGAGCTCGATGCCGCGATGGCGACGGGGCAGCTCTGGAACGCCTATCAGCCCAAGCTCGATCTCGCGAGCGGGCGGGTGATCGGCGCCGAGGCGCTGGTCCGCTGGCTGCACCCGGTGCGCGGGCCGATCGCGCCGGACAGCTTCATCCCCCTGGTCGAAAGCGCGGGCCGCGCGCGCGATCTCACCATCCACGTCCTCGGCCAGGCGCTGGAAGACGCGCGCGGCTGGGAAGAGGCGGGACATCGTCTTTCGGTCGCGGTTAACGTCTCGGCGACCTTGCTCGCCGATCACGAATTCATCGAGGTCGTCCGTCAGGCGCTGGTGACCAGCCCGATCCCGACCGACCGGATCACCATCGAAGTCACCGAATCGGCGGCGATGGCGAGCCCGGAGCGCGCGATCGCGGCGCTGGAGAGCTGGCGCTCGCTCGGCATCGCCATCTCGATCGACGATTACGGCACCGGCCAGTCGTCCTTGGGCTATCTCCAGAAGCTCCCCGCGCGCGAGCTCAAGATCGATCGCAGCTTCGTCCAGACCGTCGCGACCGACCAGCGCAACGCGATCATGGTCCGCTCGACGATCGCGCTCGCGCACGAGCTCGGCATGAAGGTG
Organism: Allosphingosinicella indica; assembly: GCF_900177405.1. Lineage (NCBI taxonomy): Bacteria > Pseudomonadati > Pseudomonadota > Alphaproteobacteria > Sphingomonadales > Sphingomicrobiaceae > Allosphingosinicella > Allosphingosinicella indica. The sequence goes on from NZ_LT840185.1 coordinate 2,290,715, forward strand.
GTCGCCGAGGGGATCGAGGACGAAGCCTGCCTCCAGGCCCTCGCCGCGATGGGCTGCGACACCGGCCAGGGCTACCACATCGCCAAACCCATGCCCGCCAACGCCATGCGCGAATATCTGACGGAACGGCCGGAGGCCGTGGCGGCGTAACGAACTGGCGCGGCGTTCAGTGAGCCGCAATCCGTCTCCCGCCATCTCCGCCTTGCCCTTGGGCTTGAGGCTGCTATAGACGCCGCCGACCGGCGGCCCGGCGGGCGTGGCGGAACTGGTAGACGCGCCAGATTTAGGTTCTGGTATCGAAAGATGTGGGGGTTCGAGTCCCTTCGCCCGCACCAGTCGCCGCGATCCCGCCGTCACCAAGGCGCCATCCAGATTTTCCGTTAGCGAAGGTTCGAGCCGAACATGCAGACTGTCGAGACGTTGAACGAGGGCCTGAAGCGCGCCTACACGATCACCATCGAGCCCAAGGATATCGATGCCCGCATCGATGCCGAGCTGAAGACGGTTTCGCCGCGCGTCCAGCTTCCCGGCTTCCGCCCCGGCAAGGTGCCGCCCAACCTCGTCCGCAAGATGCATGGGCCCGCGCTGGAACAGCAGGCGCTCGACAGCGCCGTCCAGGAAGGCGTCCAGAAGATCATCGCCGACAACAAGCTGCGTCCCGCGATGCAGCCCACCGTCCAGCTCGAAGAGGGCAAGGGCGATGCGAAGGTGATCAAGGTCGAGCTCGAGACGCTCCCGGAGATCCCTGCCGCCAAGATCGACGGGCTCAAGCTCGAGCGGCTGACCGTCGAGGCCGATGATGCGGCGGTGGACGAGGCGCTGGAGAAGCTCGTCGCCGGCCAGAAGCGCTTCGATCCGGCGCCCGCCAAGCACAAGGCGGCCGTCGGCGACGTCGTTGTCATGGACTTCGAGGGCAAGGTCGATGGCGAGCCGTTCGAAGGCGGCAAGGGCGAGGGCATGGCGATCGAGATCGGCTCGGGCCGCCTCATCCCCGGCTTCGAGGATCAGCTCGTCGGCGTGAAGGCCAACGACCAGAAGGTCGTCAAGGTCAGCTTCCCCGACGACTACAACGTCGCCTATCTCAAGGGTAAGCCCGCGACCTTCGACGTCACCGTCAACGAGGTGCAGACCGCACGCGAGGCGAAGGCGGACGACGAGTTCGCCCAGTCGATGGGCCTCCAGGATCTGGATCAGCTCCGTGGCCTCCTCAAGGGCCAGGTCGAGCAGGAGCTCAATGGCCTCACCCGCACCCACATGAAGCGCAAGCTGCTGGATCAGCTCGCCGCCGATCACAGGTTCGACGTTCCGCCGTCGATGGTCGATGCCGAGTTCGAGCAGATCTGGCGCCAGCTCGAGCACGAGGCGAGCCACGAGGAAGACCCCGCGGCGGCGCTGAAGGAGATGGAAGCCGAGCGCGACGATTATCGCGCGATCGCCGAGCGCCGCGTGCGCCTGGGCCTGCTGCTCTCCGAGATCGGCCAGTCCAACAATGTCGAGGTCAGCGCGCAGGAGATGAACCGCCTCATCGCGCAGGCCGCGCAGCAATATCGCCCGGCCGACCGCGAGCGTTTCGCCGACTATGTCCGCCAGGATCCGATGGCCGCGGCGCAGCTCCGCGCGCCTTTGTTCGAGGACAAGGTCGTCGATTTCCTCTTCTCGAAGGCTGAGATCAGCGATCGCACGGTGGATCGCGCCGCGCTTGAGCATGAGATCGAAGCCGAGGACGGCCACGTCCACGGCCCCGATTGCGGCCACGACCATGGCCCGAAGAAGGCGCCCGCCAAGAAGGCCGCGGCCAAGAAGGATGCGAAGGCGGACGCTGCCCCAGCCAAGAAGGCATCCGCGAAGAAGGCCGACGAGGCCGCTCCGGCGAAGGCGGCCAAGGCTGAGAAGCCTGCCGCCAAGAAGGCGGACGCCAAGGCCGAAGCCGCGAAGCCTGCTGCCAAGAAGGCGCCTGCCAAGAAGCCTGCGGCCAAGAAGTAAAGCTCCCTCTCCCTAAGACGGCAGAGGGTTGCGCAGCCTTGGTGAGCCGCTTGGCGAACCTAGGCGAAGCTGTGAGAGGGTGACGGCATCAGAGAACTATCTCGACCGCTGTCACCCTCTCCCAACTGCGACTAGGCGGCTGTGCCGCCAAGTCTTCGTATCCCTCTCCCGTCGAGGGAGAGGGTTTTCTGGGGGCGACGCTTGAATTCTTCTCTGCGCATCGCGGTTCTGCTGCCCTGCTATAACGAGGCGGCGGCGATTGGCCAGACGATCGCCGGCTTCCGCGCCGCGCTGCCGGACGCGGCGATATTCGTCTACGACAACAACAGTTCCGACGGCACAGCAGAAGCCGCAGCGGCGGCGGGCGCCATCGTCCGCACCGAGCGGATGCAGGGCAAGGGCCATGTCGTCCGCCGCATGTTCGCCGATGTCGAGGCGGACATCTACGTCCTCGCCGATGGCGATGCGACCTATGATGCCGCCGCCGCGCCCGGCCTCGTCGCGCGGCTGGCGGAGGAGCAGCTCGACATGGTGGTCGGCGCGCGCAAATCGGAAGTGGAAGCCGCCTATCGCCGCGGCCACCGGCTCGGCAACCGCATGCTGACCGGCATGCTCGCCGCGATCTTCGGCCGCAGCTTCACCGACATCCTCTCGGGCTATCGCGTCTTCTCGCGCCGCTTCGTCAAATCCTTTCCGGCGCTGTCCAGCGGGTTCGAGATCGAGACCGAGATCAGCGTCCACGCGCTGGAGCTCGCCATGCCCGTCGCCGAGGTGACGACGGCCTATGGCGCGCGGCCCGAGGGATCCGAGTCCAAACTCTCCACCTATCGCGACGGCTGGCGGATCCTGCGCACCATCGGCCACCTCTTCCGGATCGAGCGGCCGGTGCTGTTCTACGGCAGCTTCGGGCTGCTGCTGGCGCTCATCGCCATCCTCCTCGCGATCCCGCTTGGCATCACCTATGCCGACACCGGCCTCGTGCCGCGGCTCCCAACCGCGATCCTCGCCACCGGGCTGATGATCCTTGCCGCGATGAGCTTCATGTGCGGGCTGATCCTCGACACGGTGGTGCGCGGCCGGCGTGAGGTGCGGCGGCTCGCCTATCTCGCGCATCCCGCGCCCCAGGCCGCCCCGCAACCGTCGCCGAGCCGCATGCAAAGCGGGGCTTGAACCGGCGCGCGGGAGCGCCGATGTTGCCATTTCTCCAATCAGAGCAGGACGCCATGGACCACGCCGACATCGTCAACGCACTCGTACCCATCGTCATCGAACAATCGAACCGCGGCGAGCGCAGCTTCGACATCTATTCGCGGCTGCTGCGCGAGCGGATCGTCTTCATAACCGGCGGGGTCGAGGACCATATGGCGACGCTTGTCACCGCCCAGCTTCTCTATCTGGAATCGGAGAATCCGAAGAAGGATATCTTCATGTACATCAACTCGCCGGGCGGCGTGGTGACGGCCGGCATGGCGATCCACGATACCATGCAGTATATCCGCCCGCGCGTCGGCACGGTGTGCATCGGCCAGGCGGCGTCGATGGGCGCCTTCCTCCTCTCGGCCGGCGAGCCGGGGATGCGCGTCGCGCTCACCAACGCGCGGATTATGATCCACCAGCCCTCGGGCGGCGCGCAGGGCATGGCGTCCGACATCGAGATCCAGGCCAAGGAGATCCTGCGCATCCGCCAGCGGATGAACGAGCTGATGGCGGGCTACACCGGCCGCACCATCGAGGAGATCGAGAAGAACGTCGAACGCGACAAATTCTTCTCCGCCGGCGAGGCCAAGGAATTCGGCCTGGTCGACGAAGTCTTCGACAAGCGCCCGGCGGTGGGCGAAGCCGACCCGACCCACCAGGCCGACGCGGCCTGAGATCGGTTTGAGACGAAGGCCGCGGCGGGAAACTGCCGCGGCCTTTGTTTTGGGCGGGGAGGGCGGCACGCCGTCCGATGCGCCACGCCCCATCCGTCACCCCGGACTTGATCCGGGGTCCAGATTTCTACCTTCCCAGCATCACTTTCTCCCGCCAATGTGTGCGGGGGAGACTGCTTTGAATATCGCCAATTATCTCGATCAGGTTCGCGCTCAATATGAAAGCGGGCATGCGACCGAGCATAGTTATCGTCCCGCGCTCTTCGGCCTGTTTCAGAGTATCGATCCGGCGCTTGCCGTCATCAACGAGCCGAAGAAGTCCGAGGCGGGCATGCCCGACTTCCTGTTCGAGCGGGCTGGGGTGCCGTTGGGCTGGGCTGAAGCCAAGGACATCGACAAGGACGTCATCAGGCTCAAAGGCTATTCGATCGATCAGCGCAAGCGGTACGAGAAAGCCTATCCCAACCTGATCTACACCAACGGCGTCGATTTCGAATTCATCCGCGAAGGCACGAGCGTTCACTTCGTCTCGATCGCCGATTTCATGGGGCAGCTAGGCGGGCTCCAGCCGCTGCCCGACAGATTCGAGGAACTGGAACGTCAGCTCAAACTGTTCGCCGAGCAGAAGCCGATCAGCATTCGCTCCGCCGCCAAACTGGCAGAGATGATGGCGGCCAAAGCGGCGATCATCAAGGACGAGATTGCCATTGCGCTTGCCGACGATCCGCAATTTCGCTCCGGCCTCGGCGGTCAGTTCAAGAGCTTCAAGGCAAATCTCCTCCCGGCGCTCGAACCCGGCGAATTCGCTGACATCTATGCCGAGACGATCACCTACGGCATGTTCGCAGCGCGGTTCCACGATCTGACGCCGGCGACGTTCAGCCGGCAGGAGGCGATGGAGACGTTGCCGGCTTCGAATCCGTTCCTGAAAGGGCTATTCGAATATATCGCCGGGCCAGGTCTTCCGAAGCGTCTGATCTATATCGTCGACGATCTGGTGGAAGTCATGCGCGCCAGCGATCCGCACTCGCTGTTCCGCGATTTCGGCAAGTTCACCGCGCGCAACGATCCCTTCGTGCATTTCTACGAGGACTTCCTCGCCGCCTACAACCCGAAGAAGCGCAAGAGCCGCGGCGTCTGGTACACGCCCGAGCCGGTGGTCGATTTCATCGTCCGCGCGGTGGACGACGTGCTCAAGACCGAGTTCGGGCTGCCAGACGGCCTCGCCGACACCAGCAAGGTCACCGTGGATTGGGACACCGGCCAGGACGACCCGAAGACCGGCAAGCCGCGCACGATCAAGAAGGAAGTCCACAAGGTCCAGATCCTCGATCCGGCGACCGGCACCGGCACCTTCCTCGCCAAGGCGGTGCAGCTCATTTCCGACCGGGTGAAGGCCCGCGCCCCGGGCAAGTGGTCGAGCTACGTCGAAGAGGACCTGCTGCCGCGCCTGCACGGCTTCGAGCTGCTGATGGCGAGCTACGCCATGTGCCACATGAAGCTCGACATGATGCTCGGCCAGACCGGCTACAAACCGAGCGCCAACCCGCCGCGCTTGTCGGTCTGGCTGACCAACGCTCTTGAGCCCGCTGAGCGCGAAGTCCGCGACCTGTTCTTCCAGCCGCTCGCCGAGGAAGCGCGCGGAGCGAGCGAGGTGAAGCGCCAGACGCCGATCATGTGTGTGATCGGGAACCCGCCATATTCGGGCGTCTCGCAGAACATGGGCGATTGGATTACGGGACTCATTGAGGATTACAAATACGTCGACGGGGAACACTTCGGCGAACGGAAGCACTGGCTCCAGGACGATTACGTCAAGTTCATCCGGATGGGCGAGCACCTCATCGCTAACAATCCGTCAGGCGGTGTGCTCGGCTTCATCACCAACCACGGCTATCTCGACAACCCCACCTTTCGGGGAATGCGGTGGCATCTGCTCAAGACCTTCGACAAGGTTTGGGTGCTGGACCTCCATGGCAATGCGAATAAGCAGGAAACGCCGCCCGACGGTCTAACGGACAAGAACGTCTTCGATATCCGGCAGGGCGTGGCGCTGATAGTTGCAGTTCGAAACCCTGCTAAACAGGAATCTTTAGGTATCGTCCGTCACGGCGAGCTCTGGGGCTCTCGCGAAGCAAAATATAGTGCCTTGTGGGAAGGGTCGCTTGAAGCACTCACTTCGACGCCGCTTCCGACCGAGCCAAAGCACTTTGACTTCATCGTTCGGAATGCAGCATCCGCAGCATACGAGGCGGGTTTCGCCGTACGCGATCTCTTGCGTACAAATGTAACAGGAATCGTCACGATGGGTGACGGTTTCATTGTTGCGGATAGTGCGAGCGATCTTCGCAACAACCTCGATTACCTACTCACGTCAGGATGCAGCGAGGCAGACCTCAAGTCGAAGTTCGACTTGGGGAAAAACTACGCGAAATGGGTTCTGAGTAATAAGGATTCTATCACAGTTGACGACAGTCTTGTGGTTCCGATGGCGTATCGCCCGCTGGATGCCCGGTGGACCTATTTCGACAATAGGTTGCTTTGGCGATGGCGCGCAGACGTTATGCGACACCTAGTTCGCCGACCCAATCTAAATCTGATGCTGACGCGTCAGACAAAGGACGAGGTCGGTGCTTTGGTGGTCGAATCAATCGCCGCACATAAGGCTTTCAGCGCTTACGATATCACCTACAATTTCCCGCTTTACCTCTATCCTGACGAAGCAACCGAGCAGTCCGACGCCTTCGCTTCCCAACACCGCACCCTCAACCTCGACCCCAAGCTCTACGCTACCATCTGCAAGGCCGCCGGAATCCACCCCGCCGACCAGGCCGGGCCCGACCACGACTTCCGCGCCGCGACCGGCGAGGCGCGGCCGAGCGAGGTCAAGGTGTTCGATTACATCTACGGCGTGCTGCACGCGCCCGCCTATCGAGAGACCTTCGCCGAATTCCTCAAGATCGACTTCCCGCGTATCCCCTATCCGCCGAGCCCCGAGGTTTTCCGCCACGTCAGCGAGAAGGGCGAGTTCCTCCGCCGCCTGCACCTGATGGAGCCCGCCGTGATCGGCGAGACGCTCTATCCCTATCACGGCGAAGGCGACGACGTGGTGGCGAGCGGCTATCCGAAGTTTGAGGACGGCAAGGTCCATATCAACAAGGACCAGTATTTCGCCGACGTGCCGCCCGTTGCCTGGACGTTCCACATCGGCGGCTACCAGCCCGCCCAGAAATGGCTCAAGGACCGCCGCGGACGGGCTTTAAGCTGGGACGACATCGGCCACTACCAGAAGATCGTCAAAATCCTGCTGGCGACCGATCAGATCATGAAAGAGATCGAACTTCCGATCGAAACCGAACCGCAAAGCCTTCCAAAGTAGGATTTCCCCTGCCATCCTCGCATCCTGCGGATCGGCGGCCGCGGGTCCCAAACGCGGGTGTAGAATTCCCGAAACACCCTTGTCAGTGCGAACATTGGGAACATTCGCGGGTTCTACGGTATGCTTTTGTCCCTCCCGATGCCCCCTTGCGCGGCGGTGGCGGCGGGGCCACATCGGCGGGTGAGGGCGGCGCGTGGCCGCCCGGTTAACGTTTGGGCCATTGTGCCGGTGTAGATTTCCGGTCAGGATACGTCCCAACCTCAAGGAGCGGGGGCATGGCCCCCAAGAGACTGTATGACCAAGCTTTCCGGCGGCGATTCCAAGAGCACGCTTTACTGCTCCTTCTGCGGCAAGTCGCAGCACGAGGTGCGCAAGCTCATCGCCGGGCCGACCGTGTTCATCTGCGACGAGTGCGTGGAGCTCTGCAACGACATCATCCGCGAGGAGACCAAGTCCGCGCTGGTGAAGACGCGCGACGGCGTGCCGACGCCCGCGGAGATCTGCAAGCATCTCGACGATTATGTCATCGGGCAGGATCGCGCCAAGCGCGTCCTCTCGGTCGCGGTGCACAACCATTACAAGCGCCTCGCGCACGGCGGGAAGACCGGCGAGGTCGAGCTTTCCAAGTCGAACATCCTGCTTGTCGGCCCCACCGGCTGCGGCAAGACGCTGCTGGCGCAGACGCTGGCGCGGCTGCTCGACGTGCCGTTCACGATGGCCGACGCCACGACGCTCACCGAGGCGGGCTATGTCGGCGAGGATGTCGAGAACATCATCCTGAAGCTGCTCCAGGCGAGCGACTATAACGTCGAGCGGGCGCAGCGCGGCATCGTCTACATCGACGAGATCGACAAGATCAGCCGCAAGTCGGACAATCCTTCGATCACCCGCGACGTGTCGGGCGAGGGCGTCCAGCAGGCGCTCTTGAAGCTGATGGAGGGCACCACCGCAAGCGTTCCGCCGCAGGGCGGGCGCAAGCATCCGCAGCAGGAATTCCTGCAGGTCGATACGACCAACATATTGTTCATCTGCGGCGGCGCCTTCGCGGGGCTCGAGAAGATCATCGCGGACCGTCTGCAGGGCAAGTCGATCGGCTTCGGCGCCTATGTCGCCGCGCCCGAGGAGCGCCGCACCGGCGAGGTGCTGCGCCAGGGCGAGCCGGACGATCTGCTGAAGTTCGGCCTCATCCCCGAGTTCGTCGGCCGCCTGCCGGTGATCGCGACCTTGGAGGATCTCGACGTCGAGGCGCTCGTGCAGATCCTGCAGGAGCCGAAGAACGCGCTGGTGAAGCAATATTCCAAGCTGTTCGACATGGAAGACGTGAAGCTCACCTTCACCGACGACGCGCTGGGCGCGATCGCGCGCAAGGCGATCGAGCGCAAGACCGGCGCGCGCGGCCTCCGCTCGATCATGGAGAATATCCTGCTCGACACGATGTTCGACCTGCCGAGCATGGACGGCGTCGACGAGGTACTGATCGACAAGGACGTGGTTGCGGGCAGCAAGGAGCCGGTCCGTGTCTTCGCCAAGAAAGCCGAAGAAGACGCCGCCTGAGCGCGTAGGCTACGGCGTGATGCCGTAGCCCGCATATTCGGCGTCGATATCGAACAATGCGAGGCGGGCGCGGGCGATGTCTTGCTCGCCGCCGGCCTTGTCGCCGCTGCGCAGCTTGGCGACGCCGCGGCCGTAGAGCGATTCCGCCATCGCGGGCTGCTTGCCGAGCGCGAAGTCGAAGTCCGCGATAGCTTCCGGAAAGCGGCCGAGCTTGAGGTAAGTGAGGCCGCGGCTGTCGCGTGCGGAGACGTGCGCGGGCTCGATTGCCAGGGCAGCGTCGCAGTCGGCCAGGGCTTTCTCAAGCTCGGTTCCTGCGGTGGTGCGAGTCCAGCACCGATTGTTGAGCATTGTCGGGTTGCGCGGCGTCTTCGCCACCATCCGGTCCCAGATCGCGACTGCGCCCGCGGTGTCGCCGCGATCCGCGAGGCGGTTGGCGCGATAGGCGTCGAAACCCGCCGGATCGTCCGATGCCGCCGCCTGGCGTTCGACCGCCTGCATCAGCCGATCGTAGGCGCGCTTCGCCTCGTCGGCGCGCCCGAACCGCGTGAGCATCGTCGCCCGGACCTGGAGCAGGGAGAGATTGTCGGCGTTGACCGCGAGCCCGGCGGTCAGGGCTTCCAGAGCCGGATCCTGCCGGCCCTGCTTCGCCAATACCCGCGCTTTGTCGATCCAGATATCGGTCCGCGCCGGATCCTGCTTCAGAATATGGTCGATGTCGCCGAGCGCTTCGTCGTAGCGTCCGAGTGCCGCATAAGCGATCGCGCGATACTGGCGGTTGTAGTGATTGTCGGGCTCGTATTTGAGCGAGGCGGTGAATGCCTGCGCCGCTTTCTCGACTTCGAGCTTGCGGAAATACATCGTGCCATAGGCCTGATCGATCACGAAGAAGCCGGGTTCGATCTCGCGGGCGCGGGCGAGCGCCTTCTCGGCCTCTTCGAAGCGGTCGAGATAGACGAGCGCCAGCCCGCGATTGGCGTGCGGAACCGACCAGTTCCCGTCGAGCTCGGCAGCCTTGGCGAAATCGGCCGCGGCCTTTTCATGCTCGTCGCGGCGCATGTGGCGGAAGCCGCGCTCTTGCCAGCCGGCCGCGTCCGTGGGTTCGCGTTCCAGAAACGCCGAAACCTCCTCATCGGTCGGTTCGTAGCCCGCTGGTGTCCGGATGTAGGCGCGGTCTGCGTTGACCTTCTGGAGATCGCCCTTCGCCGCGACCGCCACGTCATACGATACTTCGGGCTGCAGAAACTGGAAGGATGAGCGGGCGACTGCCTTGCCGTCGGCCAGGCTCAGGCTGCGGGCGATCTTGGCGCCTGCTATCGTCTTCTCGAACCCGGTCCCTTCGATCGAGAACCCCTTGCCATTACGCGGCAGGATCACCGTCTCTGTCCACGCGATATGAAAAGGAAAGTTGAGCGCGAACGGCGCCTTCGCATGCGGACTGGTCGCGGGCCGGTCGAACGTCTGCGTCCAGCGGATCACGTCGTCATCGAAGCGAAACCGCTGGCCGACGCCGCCGGGCGCATCCGGCCACGCCATGCGGGCCGTGCCGGTGAACGTAAAGACGACATCCCCGGACGCTTCGTCGCTGGTAAAATCGCTCGTCTTTATGTCGTCCGACTCAATCGCGGCGGCCTGGTCGCGGAGCGTTTTCAGGAAGGCATCGCGGCCGACCTGGGCGACCGCCATCCGCGCATTGATCGCGAGATCACCGCGGTATCGCACCGTGCCCTTTACCGGCACCGAATCGAGAAACCCTTTCGACGCATCGTAGGTGATGTCGGTTTCGGTGAGCGGGCGGGCGGCGGGCAGTAGCGGCAGCGGTTTCAGCCCCGTACTGTCCGTGCTGACGAGAACGCCGTAGCCGAACGGCGATGAGCGCAGCGCGTCGAGATCGCGATCGCCGAGCCTGGTCCCGTCCATCCAATAGGTTTCCCCGTCGATCGTCGCTTCGACGATGACGTGATCGAACAGATTGTCGTTCGGCAGGCGATCGCCAAGCGCTGTGTTCCATGTATCGCTGACCAGCAATGGTTTCGCCTCGACACCAAGCTCCTTCAACAGCGCGATCAGCAAGACCGTCTTGCCTTTGCAATCGCCGAATTTCCGCGACCAGGTGCGATCCGCGCTGGCAGGCAGAATCCCGCCCTCGTTCATCCCCAGTGCGACGTAACGGATTTCGTCCTGCACGAGGCGCAGCGCCGCCATCGCACGGTTCTTCGCATGGGGGTGCCGTGCCGCGATCGCAGCGGCTTGCGCCTTGACCGGCGAGGCGTCCTCTAGGCGGGATGTCTCGGCATAAACAGGAGCGTAAAGACGTCCGATTTCCCCCCAATCGCCGTAGCCGGTGAATTCCAGCAACGGCGCGATACGCAGGCGTGCCGGCAGGTCGGTCGGCGGAGACGGGATTTCGAGATCGGCATATTCGATGCGTACCGATTTCACCCCGTTCGAAGCGGTTTCGCGCGGCTGCGTTCCAGGCAGCGTGCTCTTCCAACGCAGGCCGGCGGCATCGTCCCACTGCACCGACTGGCTCATCTGCCGAATTGGCGTATCGTATGGGAAGGCGATCATCGCCAGAGGCCGGAAGTGGATGCTTCCTGGCTTTCTGGTGAAGGAAAAGGCTGTCAGGATCGTATCCCCGACTGCCAACCCCTCCGGTTGCAGGACGGCGGTGAGCGTACCGTCGAGCATGGCGCGCTCAAGGTTGCTCTCCCGGCGCAAGACCGTGAATTCCTGTCCGCTGGCGAGGACATCTATGACTTTGCCGGCGCGCAGAATCTGGACCTTGTGAATGGCGAGCGAGAGCCGTTCGGGATCCCAAGGGATGGCGATGGTGCCACCCGCATTCAGCGCTTGAGCATTCTGAAGCCGTGTCGCCACTTCGACATAGATGGAAGATTGGCCATCCACGAAACGCTGCTGGCTGCTCACGAGCAGCGACTGAGCAGTACGGTCAGCCAGCTTCGGATCGGGATCAGGGACCGCCACCGGCTTCACCCAGGCGGGCGGCGGCGCGATGCTGAACTGTTCCGCTGCAACCGCCGGCGCGGCCGTGACAGCCGCGGCGACGACCGCGACGGTGCAAAGTAATGAACGCAAGCCAGACCCCCTGTTCGCCAGCGTCGACCGCGCCAACGGACAAATTGATAGGGGATTTCAAACGATAAAGTCTAGCTTCACCGGATTTATTGGGCGACGGTGCCGCCCTGAATTTCGGTCTTGGCGCGGCGGATCGCGTCTTCGTTGCGCTTGATCTTGCGGCCCGCTTCGACCGCGCGGACGAATTGCTGGGCATATTCCTCGCCAAGGATGCCGCGGAACTGGGCGCGGGTGGCCTGGACGAGTTGCGGCGCCTCGCGGAAATTGCCGGGAACGGCCTTTTCGAGATGGACGACAAACCAGCCTTCGTTGTTGGGCGCGGCGAGGATGCGCGCGCGGCCCTGCGGCAGCGAGAACATCATGCCGAGCGGCGGCGGCACCGGCGTGTTGGGCTGCGCGATATCGACGCGGCGGGCGTTGACCGTCTGCGCCTGCGGCAGCCGCTCACCCGATTCCGCAAAGGCGCGGGCGGCGGGCGTGCCGGCGTTGATCTTGGCGGCGATCGCGGTGGCGACCGCGCGGGCGCGCTCGGCGGCGCGGTTGGCGGCGAGATCGGCCTTCACCCGGTCGCGGATCGAGGCGAGGGGCGGGGGCGCAGCCGGAATGATCCGCGTCAGGCCGACGACGGCATAGCCGCCCGCGGCATTGGCACCGATCGCCTGGACGACCGGATCCTCATTCTCCTCGAGCTGGAAGCCGGGCTCGAGCAGCGCTGCGATCTCGGCCGGGGCGCGCCAGTCGGGCGCATCCGGGCGGCCGCCGGTCGCGGTGATCGGCGGCGTCTCCTGCAGCGTCAGATTCTGCGTCTTGGCGACTTCCTCGAGGCTGGCGCCGTTGGCGATCGCGTCTTCGATGCCGTTGACCTTGTCGATCAGTGCTTCCTCGGTCTTCTGCCGGCCGAGCTGGGTGCGGATCTCCTCGCGCACCGCGGCGAGCGGCCGCGCAGCCTCGCGGTTGATCGCATCGACATGGACGACGTGCCAACCGAGCGGCGACTGCGCGGGCTGGGTGATCGCGCCCTGCGCGGCGGCGAAGGCGGCATTGGCGATCGCGGCGGAGGTCAGCTCGGTGAACTGCGCCTTGTTCTGCGCGCCGACGGCGGTGTCCGCCGCGCTGAACCCGGCCTGCTTGGCGGCATCGGCGAAGCTCGCGCCGCCGGTGACCCGAGCAGCGAAAGCGCGCGCGGCGGCCTGATCAGGCAGCACGACCTGGCTTAGCGTGCGCGTTTCCTTGGCGCCGTAGGTTGCGGCGTTGGAATTGTAGAAGGCGGCGATTTCCTGATCGGACGGCGCGGCGGCGGCAGCGATCTGATCGCGGCTGAACGTCGCGTAGCGCAGCACGCGGCGCTCGGGGATCTGATAGCGGGTACCGTTTTCCTTGTAGAAAGCGGCGATCTCGGCCTCGGTCGGCTCCTTGCCCTGGCCCATCGCGGCGGCGGGGACGATGCCGATCGTGCCGGTGCGCTGCTCGAGCAGCAGCGAGGCATATTGCTCGGCCACGCCCTGCGGCACGCGCACCGCGGCAGTGACCGGCGAAAGGATCTGCTGCTGGATAAGGTTCTGGGCGAGTTCGCTGCGGAGCTGATCCTCGGTCACGCGTTCGCGCGCCAGCGCCTGGCGGAACGCCTGCTCGTCGAAATTGCCGGCGAGGTTGCGGAAGGCCTGGATGCCCATGATCTCCGCATCCACCTGCCGCTTGCTGACGGCGAAATGCTGATCCTTGGCGAAGGCGGTCATCGCCGCCTGGCCGGTCATCTGGCGGAGGATTTCCTCGAACGCGCCGCCCTGCAGGAAGGTCGCGACATCCAGTTCGGGCTGCTGCTCGCGGGCGCGCTGGAGCTGGCGGTTTACCTGATCGGAGAGCTGCGCCTGGGTGACGCTTTCCTTGTCCACGGTGACGAGGGCGTTGCCGCCGACGATCGGCCCGCCCATCGAGCCCGGAGTGCCGAAACCGGTGATGACGATCGCGAAGATGCCGATCGCCAGAACCAGCAGCATGATCTTGGAGATGGCACCACGGCGGAAGATGGAAAGCATCGGCTACCTGATCGATCGAAGAAGGAGGCGCCGTCATAGAAGCGGCGGACGGGCGCGGCAAGGTTGGCGCGGCCACCCGCTGCTGCTAGGCGCGATCGCTCTATTCTCCGGGAAGGATCGTCGCGGTGCATCGCAAGCTGGTGGTCGGCAATTGGAAGATGAACGGCAGCATTGCCCAGCTCGGCGAACTGCCGGCGATCGCGGAAGCGGCGCGCGAGGCGGCGGGGGTGGATGTCGCGATCTGCCCGCCCTTCACCCTCATCGCGCCGGCGGTGACACGCGGGGGCGGGTTGCCGATCGGCGGGCAGGATTGCCATGCGGCCGACAGCGGCGCGCATACCGGCTGCATTTCGGCAGCGATGCTGAAGGAGGCGGGCGCGCGGCTGGTCATCATCGGCCATTCCGAGCGCCGCGCCGAGCAGCAGGAGAGCGACGCGGCGGTGCGCGCCAAGGCGGCAGCGGCGCTATCCGAGGGGCTCCAGACCATCGTCTGCGTCGGAGAGAGCGAAGCTGAGCGCGAGGCCGGGCGGGCGGTGGCGGTGGTCACCGCCCAGCTCGCCGGATCGCTCCCCGATCCGGAGGCGGAGGCGGAGCTGGTGATCGCCTATGAGCCGATCTGGGCGATCGGCACCGGCAAGGTCGCGACGCCGGACGATGTCGCCGAGATGCACGCGGCGATCCGCGCGCATCTGGTCGATACCTTCGGCGATCAGGGCGCGCGGCTGCGCATCCTCTACGGCGGGTCGGTCAAGGCCGACAATGCGGCCGAGCTGTTCGCGGTGCGCGACGTCGATGGCGCGCTGGTCGGCGGCGCGAGCCTGACGGCAGCGCAATTCGTGCCGATCATCGAGGCGGCCGGGCGGCATTGAACCCGGGCTGCCGATAGACTAGATGGCGCGCGATACGCCGTTCGCGATGCGGGCGGCGCCCAACCTGTTTTCTCATCCGGCACCGGCCGGGCGGAATGGAAAGCCCCGAGATGTTCAAGTTCCTCCTCATCATCCAGACGCTGGTCGCGGCGGGTCTCGTCACCGTGATCCTTATGCAGCGCTCGGAAGGCGGCGGGCTCGGCGTCGGCGGTTCCAGCTCCGGCCTGCTCACCGCACGCGCCGCGGCCGACTTCCTGACCCGTGCCACCGCGATCCTCGCGACGATCTTCGTGGTCCTCTCGATCATCCTCGCCGGCCTCGCGGCCGTGACCGCCGCGCCGAGCGAGTTCGACGATTCGCTGGTCCGCCAGCAGCCGGCGGGCAGCAGCGTGCCGCTGGCCAACGGCGGGATGCAGCCGGCCGCGCCCGGCGCACCGGCCGCGATCCCCGGCGCCGCCGCTCCGGCCGCCGCGGGCGACGTGCCGCTCGCCCAGCCGGCCGAGCAGGATCAGGCGCAGTAAAAGCCGCAGGCCCGAAACAAAAAAGGCGCTTGCCGCGATTCGGCGGGTTGCGCGCTTCGGACATCCGCCCTTAAGCCTGTCCCCCCATGGCGCGGTTCATTTTCATCACCGGCGGCGTGGTCTCCTCGCTCGGCAAGGGTCTCATGGCGGCATCGCTCGGCGCGCTGCTGCAGGCGCGCGGCTATCGCGTGCGCATTCGCAAGTTCGATCCCTATCTGAACGTCGATCCGGGGACGATGAGCCCCTATCAGCATGGCGAAGTCTATGTGACTGACGACGGGGCGGAAACCGATCTCGATCTCGGCCATTACGAGCGGTTCACCGGCGTCGCGGCGCGGCAGGCGGACAATATCACCAGCGGCCGCATCTATCGCGACATTATCACCAAGGAGCGGCGCGGCGACTATCTCGGCGCGACGGTGCAGGTGATCCCGCACGTGACCAACGAGATCAAGGCCTTCGCCCGCGCCGATACCGAGGACCTCGATTTCGTGATCTGCGAGATCGGCGGCACGGTGGGCGATATCGAGAGCCTGCCGTTCATCGAGGCGCTGCGTCAGCTCCGCAACGATCTTGGCCGCAGCGAGACGGTGAGCATCCACACGACGCTCATCCCCTATATCGCTGCCGCGGGCGAGCTGAAGACCAAGCCGACGCAGCACAGCGTGCGCGATCTGACCGCGCTCGGCATCCAGCCCGACGTGCTGCTCTGCCGGGTCGACCGGCCATTGCCCGAGGGCGAGCGCGCCAAGATCGCGCAATTCTGCAACGTGCGGAAGGAAGCGGTCATCCCGGCGCTGGATGCCAGGAGCATCTATTCGGTACCGCTCCAATATCACCGCGAAGGGCTCGACGCGGAGGTGCTGCGCGCTTTCGGCATCACCGATGCTCCGGCGCCCGATCTTTCCCGATGGGACGATATCGAGGACCGGATCGAGCATTTCGAGGGCGAAGTGACGATCGGCGTGGTCGGCAAATATGTCGGGCTGCCGGACGCCTACAAGAGCCTGACCGAAGCCTTGGTCCACGGCGGCCTCGCCAACCGGGTGAAGGTGCGGATTAACTGGCTGGACGCAGAGCTGTTCGCCGCCAACGAGGATGGGACGCCAGGCGACGTCGCGCCGATGCTGGAGCCGGTGCATGGCATCCTCGTCCCCGGCGGGTTCGGCGAGCGCGGCAGCGAGGGCAAGATCGCGTCGGTGACCTTCGCGCGCGAGCGGGGGGTGCCGTTCTTCGGCATCTGCCTCGGCATGCAGATGGCCTGTGTCGAGGCGGCGCGCCACAGCGGATTGGAAGGCGCCAGCACTACGGAATTCGGCGACACCGCCGAGCCGGTGGTCGGCCTCATTACCGAATGGATGACCGAGGAGGGTATCCAGAAGCGCGAAGCGGGGGGCGATCTCGGCGGGACGATGCGGCTCGGCGCCTATCCCGCCAAACTCGGCGGCAACAGCGTCGTGCGGCGCGTCTATGGCACCGAGGCGATCAGCGAGCGCCACCGCCACCGTTATGAGGTCAACACGCATTACAAGGACCGGCTGGAGCAGTCCGGGCTGGTGTTCAGCGGGATGAGCCCCGATGGCCAGCTCCCCGAGATCGTCGAGCGGCCGGACCATCCGTGGTTCATCGGGGTCCAGTTCCACCCGGAACTCAAGTCCAAGCCCTTCGACCCGCATCCTTTGTTCGCGAGCTTCATCGAAGCCGCGGTCAAGCAGAGCCGCCTGGTCTGACGCACAAAAAAGGCGGCCCGCAAGCCGCCTTTTTCTTGCAACTGGTCTCAAGCCGTCAGAGCGGCACGAACTCCTCGTTGAGCGCTTCGGCGACCGCCTGATGACGGATCTTGCCGCCCAAGACGTTGAGCCCGGCCGCGAGGTGCGGATCAGCCTTCATCGCCGCTTCCGCACCCATGTTCGCGAGCTTGAGCGCGAAGGGCAGGGTTGCGTTGTTGAGCGCGAAGGCCGAGGTGCGTGCGACCGCGCCGGGCATGTTCGCCACGCAATAATGGATCACGCCGTCGATCTCGAACACCGGATCGGCGTGGGTGGTGGGGTGTGACGTCTCGAAGCAGCCGCCCTGGTCGATTGCGATGTCGACGAGGACGCTGCCGCGCTTCATGGTTTTCAGCATGTCGCGGGTGACGAGCTTCGGCGCGGCGGCGCCGGGCACGAGGACCGCGCCGATCACGAGATGCGCGCTCTGCACCGCAGCGGCGATCGCCGCCTTGCTGGCGTAAGCGGTCTTGATCTGGCTCGAGAAGAACATGTCGAGCTCGGCCAGCCGCGCGTTGGAGATGTCGTAGATGGTGACGTCGGCGCGCATGCCGACCGCCATCTGCGCCGCGTTGACGCCGGAGACGCCGCCGCCCAAAATCGCGACCTTTGCAGGCGCGACGCCGGGAACGCCGCCGAGCAGCACACCGCGGCCGCCCTGTTCCTTCTCGAGATAATGCGCGCCGACCTGCACCGACATGCGGCCCGCGACCTCGCTCATGGGCTTCAGGAGGGGCAGCGATCCGTCGCGCGCGGTCACCGTCTCATAGGCGATGCAGGTCGCGCCCGACTTCATCAGGCCCTTCGCCTGATCGGGATCGGGGGCGAGGTGGAGGTAGGTGAAGAGCAGGTGGCGCGGCTCGAGCAGCGCGATTTCCTGCGGCTGCGGCTCCTTCACCTTCACGATCATGTCGGCCGCCTTGAAGGTCTCGGCGGCGTTGGGCGCGATCGTCGCGCCGACATCGACATAATCCTGATCGTCGAAATCGATGCCGCTGCCGGCCTGCGTCTCGACGATGACCTGATGGCCGGCCGCGATCAGCTCGGCGACCGAGGGCGGGGTGAGGCCGACTCGATATTCGTGGTTCTTGATCTCTTTCGGGACACCGATTCGCATTTCGCGCTCTCCAGGATCGATTATGCGCGCGGCCTATAGCCGGGCTTCGCCCGCTTGTCGCCGTTGCGGATCGTCCGGCCGCTATGCTAGAGGCGCCGACGCCCGGCGAGTCCGGGCGTTTCAGGGGTGCAGGGCCTCACAGCCTCTTCCACGATGAACGACGTCGCCGCCGCCCCAGATGCGCCCGCCGGACCGGCGGGTGCGCATGACAGCCGTCAGCAGGGCATAGCGACGCTGTCGCTGGGCGCGCTCGGCGTCGTCTTCGGCGATATCGGTACCAGCCCTCTCTACGCGCTGCGCGAAACCTTCGTCGGCCATCACCCGCTGGCGGTCGATCCCGCGCATATTCTCGGCGTGCTCAGTCTCATCTTCTATTCGATGATGCTGGTGGTGACGGTGAAATATGTCACCATCGTCATGCGCGCCGACAACAAGGGCGAGGGCGGGAGCCTGGCGCTGCTGGCGCTGCTCACGCGATCGATCAGTCCTGGCAAGCGGACCGTTGGACTGGTGCTGCTCGGCGTGCTGGCGACGTCGCTCTTTTACGGGGATTCGATGGTGACCCCGGCCATTTCCGTGCTGTCGGCGGTCGAGGGGCTGACCATCGTCAACAGCAGCCTCGAGCCGTTGGTGGTTCCGATCGCGATCGTCATCATCGTCGGGCTATTCGCCATCCAGTCGCGCGGGACGGCGCGGATGGGGGCTTTCTTCGGCCCGATCATGCTCGTCTATTTCCTGATTCTCGCGGGCCTCGGCGTCGTGAATGCCGTCAAGGCGCCCGAAGTGCTGAGCTTCCTCAATCCCTACTGGGCGTTCAACTTCTTCCGCATCGACGGCTTTCTGGCGTTTTTGGCGCTGGGGTCTGTCGTACTGGCGATCACGGGAGCCGAGGCGCTTTATGCCGACATGGGCCATTTCGGCCGCAAGCCGATCGCGCTCGCGTGGCTGTTCGCGGCGCTGCCGTGCCTGATGCTCAACTATGTCGGGCAGGGCGCGCTGCTGCTGACCGATCCCTCCGCGGCGCAGAACCCATTCTATCGCATGGCGCCGGAGGAATGGCGGCTGGGGCTCGTCATCATCGCGACGCTGGCGACGATCATCGCGAGCCAGGCGATGATCACCGGTGCCTTCTCGGTAACCCGACAGGCGGTGCAGCTCGGCTTCCTGCCGCGCATCTCGATCCGCCATACCAGCGCGCGGACGCAGGGCGAGATCTACATTCCGCTCGTCAACTGGTCGCTGATGATCGCCTGCGTAATCCTGGTCCTCGGCTTCCGCTCGTCGAGCAACCTTGCCGCCGCCTACGGCATCGCAGTGACGGGCACGATGTTCATTACCACGCTGATGCTGGGCGTACTGGTCTTCCGCGTCTGGAACTGGAACCCGATCCTGGCGGGCATCACGCTCGCCACCTATGTCATCATCGACGTCGCCTATTTCACCTCGAACCTCACCAAGATCCCCGACGGCGGCTGGTTCCCGCTGGCCGCCGGCATCGTGATCTTCACCTTCCTCACCACCTGGTCGAAGGGACGCCGGCTGATGATCGACCGGATGAACGAAAGCGCAATGCCGATCGCGGTGTTCATCAAGTCCGCCGCGAACAGCGCCAGCCGCGTGCCGGGCACGGCCGTGTTCATGACCACCAACCCCGACGGCATCCCGCATGCGCTGCTCCACAACCTGAAGCACAACAAGGTGCTGCACGAGCGGGTGATCCTGCTGACCATCAAGGTGGAGGACGTGCCGCACGTCGCCGAGGCCTACCGCCACGAGATCAAGCGGCTCGACGGCGGTTTCTACCGGCTGGTGATCCACTATGGCTTCATGGAGGAGATCAACGTCCCCGGCGCGCTCGCTAGCCTGAAGGACGAGTGCGGCACCGCGTTCAAGATGATGGACACCAGCTTCTTCCTCGCACGGCAGACGCTGCTGCCCTCGTCGCGGCCGGGCATGGCGATCTGGCGCGAGAAGCTGTTCGCCTGGATGATGCGCAACGCCGAAAGCGCGATGGAATTCTTCAAGCTGCCGACCAATCGCGTGGTCGAGCTCGGCAGTCAGGTGGAAATCTGAAGCCGATCCTTGTCACCGCGCTGTTCGGCGACGCGGACTTCGCTTGGCTCGATGGCCTGCGCCGCGCGCATTTTCCGCCCGAGCGCAACCAGGTGCCGGCGCACCTTACGCTTTTCCACCACCTGCCGCCGTCGGTGGAAGGCGAACTAGCCGGGCGTTTGGCCGATCTAGCGCGCCGACCGACGCCCTCGGCACGGATCGCGCGGATCATGAACCTCGGCAACGGGACGGCATTTGCGATCGAGAGCGACGCGCTGGCGGAGATGCGCGCGGAGCTCGCCGATGCCTTTCACGGCCTGCTCGTACCGCAGGACATGGCGCCGTGGCGGCCGCACGTCACCGTTCAGAACAAGGTCGAGGCGCGGGAGTCGCGCGGCCTGCAGCAGCGACTTGCGGCGGATTTCATGCCCCGCCCGCTGGCGATCGCCGGTCTGGCGTCATGGCGGTATGACGGCGGACCGTGGGAGGCGATCCGCCGCTACCCGTTCCGCGGCTAGTCGATCTGGCCGATGCCTTCGCAACTGAGGTCGAAGGCGGCGAGGCCGGCGTCGAGCAGGCCGGCGAGCATCGGCATGTCCATCAGCTCGTCGATCGCGCCGTCATTGCCCTGCTCGACATTGTCGCTGGCCTCCTGCGTGGCATCGTCCCACTCGCTGGTGTCATAGGTGCCGCGGCCGACCCAGGCGAGCGCCAGCACTTCGGCGAGCTGATCGTCGGCGAGATCGTCGAGCAGCGCGCGGATTTCCTCCTCGACGCCGGTATTCACCTCATCCTCCAGCACCGAGAGCGCTTCACCGCCCTCGTCGTCGAAATCGTCGACATTGTCGGGATCCTCGTCCGCATCCTGCGCGGGAACCTGCGCCTCCATCTCGCGGGCGCGGATGATGAGGCGGCAGATCGTGTCGAGCGGGGTGAGCAATTCCATCGTCATGTCTCCGCGGCCGGGAGGGCCGTTTTGGCAGGAGCAACGACGGCGCGCGCCGCCGGTTCCGGGCTGGCCACGCAACGGTGCGGATAGGGGGTGCGAGAGCGGTTGACCGGAATCGCGGGCGTTTCTATAGCGCCGCATCGCCCGCGCAGCGCCGCGGCCGCGAAGCCCGTTGGGGCGGAGTAGCTCAGCTGGTTAGAGCAGCGGAATCATAATCCGCGTGTCGGGGGTTCAAGTCCCTCCTCCGCTACCACCTCCTGCAGATATGCCCGGAACCGGCCGAGTTGCGGCGCGTATCCCTTTGGCTTTCCAAAGGATATGCCATGACGCTGAAGGCCATCGCGCTCAATTGCTCACTCAAAACCTCGTCCGACGAGGCGTCCTCGACCGACCGGATGATCGATCTGCTGCGCAAGGCGCTAGCCGAGCATGACGTGGATTTCGTCGAGACGATCCGGCTGGTCGATCATGACGTGAAGCCCGGGGTGACGTCGGACGAAGGGGAGGACGATGCCTGGCCCGTAATCCGCGAGAAGATCCTCGACGCCGACATCCTCATCATGGGGACGCCGGTGTGGATGGGGCAGATGTCGAGCGTCGCCAAGCGCGCGCTGGAGCGGATGGACGCCTTTCTCGACGAGACCGACGATCAGGGCCGGATGCCGAGCTACGGCAAGGTCGCGGTCGCGGCGATCGTCGGCAACGAGGACGGCGCGCATGCGATCAGCGCGGACCTCTTTCAGGCCCTGAACGATACCGGCTGGACGATCCCCGCGGTCGCTGCGACCTATTGGGTCGGCGAGGCGATGGGATCGACCGATTTCAAGGACTTGGATGATGTTCCCAAGATGGTGGCAAAGACGGTGAAGATGGTCGCGGGCAACGCCGCGCATCTCGCGGGGCTGCTCAAGAAGGCCAATTATCCGGGGACCTGACGCCGCCGTCATTGCGAGCGCGCAGCGCGCGGCAATCCAGCGGTGTCAGTCTGGATTGCTTCGCTTCGCTCGCAATGACGGAAGAATTACGCCTCTTCGGTCGCCGGCAGGACGCCGCGGCGGATCTGGTCGAGTTCGATTGACTCGAACAGTGCCTTGAAATTGCCCTCGCCGAAGCCTTCGTTGCCCTTGCGCTGGATGATCTCGAAGAAGATCGGGCCGACCATATTCTCGGTGAAGATCTGGAGCAGCAGGCCCTCGCCGGTCTCGGGCGATCCGTCGATCAGGATGCGGCGCTTGCGCATCTCCTCGACGCTGTGGCCGTGGCCGGGCAGGCGCTTGTCGATGAGATCGAAATAGGTGTCCGGGCTGTCCTGGAAGATCACGCCATTGGCGCGGAGCTGATCGACGGTTGCGAAGATGTCATCGGTCGCGAGCGCAAGATGCTGGATTCCTTCGCCCTTATATTCGCGGAGAAATTCCTCGATCTGGCTGTGCTCGTCCTGGCTCTCGTTGAGCGGGATGCGGATCTTGTCGTCCGGCGCGGTCATCGCACGGCTGAGCAGGGCGGTCTGCTTACCCTCGATGTCGAAATAGCGGATCTGACGGAAGTTGAAGAGCTTCTCGTAGAAAGAGGCCCAATGGTCCATCCGCCCGCGGTTCACATTATGGGTGAGGTGATCGAGCGTGTGGAGGCCGGCGCTCTCCGTCGTCTCGCCAGTGCTGTCGAACATCGTATCGTAGATCGTGCTCGCGCCGTAGGTGTCGACGAAATAGAGGAGTGATCCGCCGATGCCCTCGATCGCGGGCAGATCGAGCTCGCCCTTCGCATCGGTGCCGCCGCGCTCGACCGCCATCGCATGCGCCGCCTTCGCATCGGCGACCCGAAACGCCATCGCGCTGGCCGAGGGGCCATGATCGCCGCGGAAATCAGCGGCATGGCCGGCCTTCTCCATATTGAGCAGGAAGTTGATGTCGCCCTGCGCATAGCGGCGGATGGCGAGGCTCTTGTGGGTGCCGCGATGCGCGAAGCCGAGCCGCGTCAACAGATCCGCCATCGCCTCCGGATCGGGGCTGGTAAACTCGACGAATTCGAAACCGTCGAGGCCAAGCGGATTTTCGTGCGCGGTCATGGGGCAAGCCTTCGTCTGAAAAGGAGGAATGCCATGCCCTCTACCAATCCGGCGCCGCGCCCGCAAATGCGGCGGCTTGCCTTGGGCCCCGGCGAGTACCTATCTGGACGCCCGTAACCCTCCCCAGCAGGATATGATTCATGGCCGCCACCCACTCCTCCCGCATGCTCATCCTGGGATCGGGGCCGGCGGGGCTGTCGGCAGCCATCTACGCCGCGCGCGCTGGGCTGGCTCCGATCGTCATCCAGGGGATCCAGCCGGGCGGGCAGCTCACCATCACCACCGACGTCGAGAATTACCCGGGCTTTGCGGACGTGATTCAGGGGCCGTGGCTGATGGAGCAGATGCAGAAGCAGGCCGAGCATGTCGGCGCGCAGATGATGTGGGACACGATCAGCGAGGTGGACTTCAGCCGCCGCCCGTTCCGCCTCGTCGGTGACGGCGGCACGGTCTATTCCGGAGACACGGTGGTGATCGCGACCGGCGCGCAGGCGCGCTGGCTCAACATCCCGACCGAGGAGCGGATGAAGGGCAAGGGCGTCAGCGCCTGCGCGACCTGCGACGGCTTCTTCTATCGCGGCAAGAAGGTCGTGGTGATCGGCGGCGGCAATACCGCGGTCGAGGAAGCGCTCTACATGACCAACCACAGTCATGACGTCACCTTGATCCACCGCCGCGACTCGCTCCGCGCCGAGAAGATCCTGCAAGAACGGCTGTTCAAGCACCCGAACATCAACGTGCTCTGGAACCGCGAGGTCGCCGAGTTCGTCGGCGGCGGCGATCCGGAGGGGCTGGTCGCGGTCGATCTGCGCGACACGCGGACGGGCGCGATCGAGCGGATGGACACCGAAGGCGCGTTCGTCGCGATCGGCCATTCGCCGGCGACGGAATTGTTCAAGGGCCACCTCGCGCTCGACGCGGACAATTATCTCAAGGTCGAGACCGGCAGCACGCGGACCAGCGTGCCGGGCGTGTTCGCGTGCGGCGACGTGATGGACAAGATCTACCGCCAGGCCGTCACCGCGGCGGGCACCGGCTGCATGGCCGCGCTCGATGCCGAGAAGTTCCTGGCCGAAGCCGAGTTCGCGGAAGCCGAGGCCGCCTGACGATCAGCGCGGCGGCGGGAGCACGCGGAGCACCGCCGCGAGCAGGGCGTCCGCGTCGCCGGCGCGCGCGAAGGTGTGCGAGTCGCTCTCGATGAACTGCGGATCGCTGTAGACGCGGGCGAAACGCTTCGATCGCCATTGCTCGGCCGCGGCGATCGCGGTGCCGTCGCGCCGGGCGAGAATGAGGTGCACGGGCGTGCCGCTGCTCTTCAGCGCGATCGCGACCTGCCGCGCCAGCCGCGTGCGGGTGGCACGAGCCGCGCGGAGGACGCCGCCGACTAGCTTGCCGTAGGAAAGATCGCCGGTCAGCAACCGCTTCCAGCCCTCGCGGCTGGCGAGCTGAGTACGATAATGTTCGCGCACCGCAGCGGGGGGCGGGGCGCCGGGATCGGCCTCGACCAGCCAGGGATTGACGAGGATCAGCCGCTCGAACGGCTTAGCGTCGAGCGCGAGCGCCGTCGCACCGTCGCACAGGCCGAAACCGGCGATCGCCCGCAACTGCGGTTGTTCTGCTCGAAATGCAGCGAGCGCGGCGGCGATGTCCGGACCGCTGCCGCGAAAGCCGGGATCGTCGCCGCTGCTGTCGCCGACCCCGCGGCGATCAAAGCGGAACATAGGATAACCGCGCTCCGACAAAGTCTTGGCGAGCCGTTCGTATATCCGGTGCGAACCCGTGCGCGTCTGGCTTCCTCCGGTCACCATCAACACACCAACCGCGCCGTCGGCTGGGTCGAGGCTGGCGCCGAGCGTCTCGCCGGAGCAGGTGAAGGTGGTCAGGCGGCGCATCGGGCGGCCCATGACGCGATATCTTCGACGAGTAGGTAGGCGAGCTGCGTGGACTGCCCCGGCTCCGAGCGGCGCCAGAGTGCGGGTCCGTCGACGCGGCGATCCGCCGGGTGGGCATCGCTCACCAGCCGCACCGTCCGCGCTTCACCGGAGGCGGGCTTTGCTTCGGTCAGCGCCGCGAGCAGATCCGGCGCGATCGGAAAGCCGGCATTCTCCGCGCCGCCGGCAAGCGCCGCCCGGTGCATGTCGCGAGCGAGCGAGCCGCCGACGACGGGCGAGAAGCGCCAGGCCGGCTTCGAAGCGGGATCATCCAGCAGGCAGCCGCCGCGCAGCGATGCGGTCGCGATCGTCGCGCTTTCCAGCGAGGCGACGGCATGACGCCACTCGCTCCATCCGACACCCGACAAGTCACGCTCGCTCTCGCCCGTACCTGGCAGATCGACCAGCAGCGAGCGATAGCCATGCGTGGCGAGCCCGCGCATCACCGCGACGGTCAACGCGCGCGTGCGGTTCATCTCCTCGAACAACGCGGGGACGAAGAGAATGGCAGGCGCCTCTGCCTCGCCGATTTCGGTCAGCCAGTCGCCGGCGTCGCTGCGGCGATAGGCGAGAATGGTCACCGGAGCGTCTTGGCCCGCGCGAAGGTCAGCAGCGCGCCGTAGGTTTCGAGCATGTCGGCATCGACCTCATGGTCCTCGATGAGGATGCCGAGCCGTTCCTCAAGCTCGGTGAGAAGGCCCGCGACGGCCATCGAGTCAAACTCGGGAAGCGCGCCGAACAGGGGGGTTGCCTCGGTGAAGCCCGCGACCCGCTCCGCCGGGAGACCCAGCACATCGACGAGCACCGCGCGCAGTGCGTGATCGACATCGCCCTCATCGGTAAGCGCCACGGATGATCCCCCTTAGAGCCTTCGGCGCGCGCCTAGCGCCTCGCGGCGCGGCGGACAAGCGCGGAGACGGCGGCGCGCGCCGCCCCGGCGAGCCCGCGAAGCGTACGCGGATTATAGGCGTCGATCCGCAGCAAGGGGACGGCGCGGTCCATCCAGTCGCGCTTGTAGGGATCGTCGCCGGTGCCGAAATCGATGTGCGTCACCGCGTCCTCGTCGATCGCGGCGCGGAACATCGCGTGGCTGAGGATGGTGCCGGGGGAGAGCGCCTTGGCGTCTTCGGCATAAGCGAGCTTGTGGATGGTGGCGCGGCCGTTCTCCACCAGCCAGAGCTGCGCCGCGACCGGGCGGCCGTCCTGCCGCGCGATGCCGAGGCGCAGCGTTCCCGCGGCGCCTTCCTGCTCGGCGAGCGCGCGCAGCATGGCGGGGGCGCCTTCGTCGCCCTTCCAGCTCTGCGCGTAGACCTGGTCGTACGCGGCCCAGCCCTCGAGTTCGAATGCGCGATGGATGACGATGTCGAGCGCGGCCGCCTTGGCCTTCCGCTTGAAGGTGCTGCGCAATTGGCCTGGCCGCCGCGACCAATAGGCGTCGAACCCGTCGCGCGTATCGACCTCCCAGCGGACCGTCGCGGCCCATTCCCTCACGATCCACCCAGACTCACGTAGCGCGGAGGGCAGCAGGCTATTCGGGGGAACGGGCGACAAGCTCAGCATATCAAGCTGATCCTTGAGCGCCTTTACTATGGAAGACAGGGGCTTAAGCGATCGTTTTCCAATGGCATCGAATGCCAGTGTGTACCAATTGGCGTGCGGTTGGCCTTGTCGGCCATGGATGAGCAGCGGCAACCATGTCGCGCCGTCGGCGTCGCGAGCGCGCGCTACCAGCGTATCGCCGGAGACGCCGCCGAGCGCGGCGATCAGGCGGTGCCATTCGAGCCGGTCGAACAAGGACGGCTGGCGCGCACGATCGAGCGCGCCGTCCGCATCGCGGGCGACGTCATCCCAGTCACGCAGGAGTTTCACATCGATCGTCATCGCGCTATCCCGCAGCCTCCTTAGCCGCATGGCTGTTAACAGGAGCCTAGGTGCGCGAACCCGATCCCGAACCGAGGCCGCTCGACCATCTCGCAGGACTTGGCGAGGCTCGGGCACCGGCGCTGATCACGCGCGAGGGCGTGCTCGACTATGCCGGGCTGGAGGCGGCGGTCGGCGCGCTGGCGGCGGGGCTGCTGGCGGCGGGCGCCGCGCCGGGCGACCGGGTTGCGAGCTGGCTTCCCAAGACACGGACGACGAGCCTGCTTCCGCTGGCCGCGGCGCGCGCGGGACTCGTCCATGTGCCGATCAATCCGGTGCTGAAGCGCGCGCAGGTGGCGCACATCTTGGCCGACAGCGGCGCGCGGCTGCTGATCACGGGCGCCGCGCGCCTGGCGACACTGGAGGCGGATGATCTGCCGGAAGGCTGCTCCGCGATCGTCGAGGAGGCGCCGCTCTACGATCATACGCCGCTCGGGCCGTCGGACCGTGATCCCGGTGATCTTGCCGCGCTGCTCTACACCTCGGGTTCGACCGGGCGCCCCAAAGGCGTGATGCTGAGCCATGCGAATATGTGGCTCGGCGCGATCAGCGTCGCGCATTATCTGCGGCTGACCCCCGAGGACCGCGTGCTTGGCGTCCTGCCGCTGAGCTTCGACTATGGCCAGAACCAGTTGCTTTCGACCTGGGCGGCGGGCGGCTGCGTCATTCCGCTAGATTATCTCTCCGCGCGCGACGTGATCCGCGCCGTCGAGCGTCAAGACGTCACCACGCTCGCCGGGGTGCCCCCGCTCTGGGTGCAGCTTGTCGAGGCGGCGTGGCCACCGGCCGCGGCGCTAAAGCTTCGCCGCCTCACCAACAGCGGCGGACGGCTGCCGGTGTCGATCATCCGGCGCATGCGTGAATTGTTCGCCGCGGCGGAGGTCTATCCGATGTACGGGCTGACCGAGGCGTTTCGTTCGACCTATCTCGATCCGTCGCTGGTCGACGCGCACCCGGATTCGATCGGCACCGCCATCCCCTTCTCCGAAGTTCTGGTCGCCCGCCCCGACGGCACGATTGCCGAGGATGGCGAGACCGGCGAGCTCGTCCATGCCGGGCCGCTGGTGGCGCAAGGCTATTGGAACGATGCGGCGCGTACCGCCGAGCGGTTCAAGCCCGCACCGGCGGCTTCGCTTTATGGCGGAACTGCCGTCTGGTCGGGCGACGATGTGCGCCGCGATGCCGACGGACTGCTTTATTTCGTGTCGCGCGCCGACGCGATGATCAAGACCAGCGGCAATCGCGTCAGCCCGACCGAAGTCGAGGAAGCGGCGATCGCCAGCGGCCTTGCCGCCGAAGCGGTTGCGCTCGGCGTCGCCGACGACCGGCTGGGCGAGGCGATTGCGCTGGTCGTGCGGGGGAAAGCGGAAGACGATGTCGGTCTTCGTGCCTATCTGAAGCGCGAGTTACCCAATTTTATGCAGCCGCAGCATATCCTCTGGCGGAGCGAGCTGCCGCGCAATCCGAACGGCAAGCTCGACCGCGAGGCGATCAGGGGCGAATTGCTGTCATGAGCAAAATGATGGGCGCGATCCCGGCCGATTTCGCTGGCCCCGAATTGCGCATCGGCGGACGCACGCCGGCCGATCTGGTCGCCGAGGCAGGCGATACGCCGCTGTTCGTCTATGATGTCGCGATCTGCGACGCGCGGATCGCGCGACTCCGCGCGGCACTGCCGGACGGCGTGGATATACATTATGCCATGAAGGCAAATCCCTACAGGCCGTTGCTTGAGCACATGGTGAGCAAGGTCGACGGCATCGACATCGCGTCGGAAGGCGAGCTGGCGATGGCATTGGCAGCCGGCGCTGATCCCGCCGAGATCAGCTTCGCCGGTCCGGGCAAGCGGGCAGACGCAATGGAGAAGGCGGTCGCCGCCGGTGTGACACTCAACTGTGAATCCGAAGGGGAGGCGGAGCGCGCGCTGGCAATCGGCGCGCGGCTGGGCAAGCGGCCGCGGCTCGCCGTGCGGGTCAACCCTGATTTCGAGATCAAGGGATCGGGCATGCGGATGGGGGGCGGCGCCAAGCCGTTCGGCGTCGATGCCCAACGCGTCCCGGCGCTCGTCCGCACGATCCTCGATGGCGGCGCGGACTGGCGCGGCTTTCATATCTTCGCCGGGAGCCAGGCGCTCGACGCCGCAGCGCTGATCGAGGCGCAGGTGGCGACGGTCGCGCTGGCCGGCGAATTGGCGGACGCAGCCGGAGCGCCGCCGCCGCTCATCAATCTCGGCGGCGGCTTCGGCATCCCGCATTTTGGCGGCGAACAGCCGCTCGATGTCGAGGCGATCGGTGCTGAGCTGGCGAAAACCTTGAGCAACCGCGCGCAAATCCTTGCCGACACGCGCTTCGCCATCGAACTCGGCCGCTGGCTCGTTGGCGAGTGTGGCGTGTATCTGACGCGGATCGTCGATCGCAAGATCAGCCACGGCAAGACCTTCCTCATCGTCGATGGCGGACTGCATCACCAGCTCGCCGCATCGGGGAACTTCGGCCAGCTCGTCCGCCGCAACTATCCGGTCGCGATCGCCGATCGCTTCGGCGACGCGCCCGAAGAGGAGGTCAGCATCGTCGGCTGCCTCTGCACGCCGCTCGACCGGTTGGCCGATGACGTCATGCTGCCACGCGCCGAAGTCGGCGATCTCGTCGCCATCTTTCTGGCGGGTGCTTATGGGCTTTCGGCGAGCCCGCAGGCCTTTCTCGCGCAGCGGCCGGCACGCGAAATGATCGTCGGAAACGGCGGTTAACTGCCGCGTATCGCGCCGTCCCTAACCGGGACGCGGCCAGATGCCCCCTTTCGCCTAACGCTAATTTTACCTCTTGGCGTCATCACGGCTCCCAAATCGCGTCGGCTGTCTTCCCGGCGCGCAGTGGAAAGGGACACGAGATGCGCACGTCTGCGAGCAACAAGCTGATCCTCGCCCTAGTGGGATCGGCGCTGGCCTTGAGCGGGTGCGCCTCGAACGAGAGCGCGGGCCGGGTGCTGCCCGCCGCGACCTTCGCCAGTACCGACGAGGGCGCGGCCGAGGACAAGTATATCATCGGCGCGCTCGACGAGCTGACCATCTTCGTGTGGCGCAACCCGGAATTGGGCGCGAAGGTCCAGGTCCGCCCCGACGGCCGCATCACCACGCCGCTGATTTCCGACATGCCGGCGGTGGGCAAGACCACGTCGCAGCTTTCCGAGGACATCAAGGGCGTCCTCACCAAATATATCGAGGACCCGCGCGTCTCGGTCATGGTGGACAAGTTCCAGGGCACCTTCTCGCAGCAGATCCGCGTGGTCGGCGCGACCGAAAAGCCCGCTTCGCTGCCGTATCGCGCCAACATGACCCTGCTCGACGCGATGATTGAGGTCGGCGGGCTCAGCGAATTAGCGGCCGGCGACAAGGCGCGGCTCATCCGCCAGGACCGCGCGACCGGCAAGCAGACCGAATATGATC
The DNA here is from genome assembly GCF_900177405.1 of Allosphingosinicella indica. NCBI lineage: Bacteria > Pseudomonadati > Pseudomonadota > Alphaproteobacteria > Sphingomonadales > Sphingomicrobiaceae > Allosphingosinicella > Allosphingosinicella indica. Next base: position 2,321,272 of record NZ_LT840185.1, read on the forward strand.
TGAAGGTCGCGCGCCTCCTCAAGCGCGGCGACACCAGCGCCAACGTCCGGCTCGAGCCAGGCGACGTCATCATCATCCCCGAAAGCATGTTCTGACCGGCCGGAAAGGGTCCTGACACCGATGGACGGTCTCTACGAACAGTTCCGCATCGCGCTGCACCAGGTGTGGCGCCGCCGCTGGCTGGCGGTGGGCGTCGCCTGGGGCATCGCCGTGCTCGGCTGGCTGGTGCTCGCGCTCATTCCTTCGGGCTATGAGTCGAAGGCGCGCGTATTGCTGCAGTCGCCCAACCTGCTGTCGAACACGATCGGCATCAATCCGGCCGACCGGCAGGGCGATTTGTTCCGCATCAAACAGACGCTGACCTCCTCGGCCAATCTCGAGAAGATCGTCCGCCGCACCGATCTCAACACGCTGGTGGCGAGCGAACGCGATCTCGCGGCGCAGGTGTCGGCGCTGCGCGAATCGATCAAGATCACCGCACAGATCGACAATCCCAACCTCTTCGAGATCAGCGCCACGTCCGGCGTGTCCGGCTTCTCCAACGCGCAGAATGCGCGCACCGCACAGGGCGTCGCGCAGGGGCTGCTCGACCTGCTGGTCGAAGGCGAGCTGGCGGGCGACCGCCGCACCACCAGCCAGGCGATCGGCCTGCTCGATACCGAGCTCAAGCGGCTCGAAGGCCAGCTCCAGCAGGCCGATGCCGCGCGCGTCGCCTTCGAACAGAAGTTCATGGGCGCGCTCCCGGGCGACGGTTCGATCGCCAGCCGCATGTCGGCGGCGCGGAGCGAACTGTCGATGATCGATCAGCAGCTCATCGTCGCGCAAAGCTCGCTCGCGGCGCTGCGCTCGCAACTGTCGTCCACGCCGAGCAGCATCTCGACCGCCGCTTATGGTGCCGCGGGTGTCGCGTCCGGGCAGATCGCGCAGCTCGAAATGCAGCTCAGCCAGATGCAGGGCCGCGGCTGGACCGACGCGCATCCCGACATCATCTCGATGAAGCAGGAGATTGCGCGGCTCCGTCCGCAGGCCGCCAATGAGCGTTCAGGCGGCGGCGCTTTCTCGACGCCGAACCCCGCCTATGGCTCGCTCCGCGCGATGGCGGCGGAGAAGGAAGCGCAGGTCGCGGCGGCGCAGGCGCGCAAGAACCAGCTCCAGGCGGGGCTCAGCGAGCTCGACGCACAGCAGACCGGTGAGCCCGGCGTGGTGTCCGAACAGGCGCGGCGCAACCGCGACTATGACGTGCTGAAGCGCCAATATGACAAATTGCTGGAAGATCGCGAACAGCTCCGGCTGCGTAGCGACGTGCAAACCAAGACCGACGCGATGCAGTTCCGGATCATCGATCCGGCGAGCGCGCCGACGGTGCCTGCGACGCCCAACCGGCCGCTGCTGCTTTCGGCGATCCTGCTGATCGCGCTCGTCGCCGGCGCGGGCGCTGCCTTCATCGCCGGCCAGGTGCAGACGACATTCCCGAGCCAGGCACGCCTCGCCACCGCGACCGGCCTGCCGGTGATCGGATCGATCAGCGAGCTCGTCTCCGCGGCGGACCGCGCGCTCCGGCGCCAGCGGCTCAAGTGGCTGGCGGGGGCAGGGGGTGCGCTCGCCGGCGCCTATGCGGTGCTGATGCTGGTCGAATTCTGGCAGCGCAGCACGGTGGCGTGAGGGACGATATGAACCAGCACAGCAGCCTTGGCCGCAGCGGATCGCTGCTCGAGCGCGCGTCCGAAGTCTATGATTTCGGTGCATTTCTGTCAGCGCCTCCTGCGCCGACCGTCGAAAAGGCAGTCCCGCCAAAGCCAGAAACTGCACCCGTCGCGGCCGCGACGCCCGAGCCCGTCGCCAAGGCACCCGCGCCTGTCGCCGACGCGCCTGCGCCGATCGCCGCGCCGCGTCCCGCGAAGGCGGCCGGCAAGGCCGTGATCGACCGGGCTGCGCTGGCCGCGCGCGGGATGATCAGCCCCGATGCGCCGACCGGCGGGCTCGCTGAGGAGTTTCGCATCGTCAAGCGCCAGTTGCTCCGCAACCGCGCCGCGCTGGCCGAGGGACGTCGTCATTCGGTCCTCGTCGCATCCGCGCATCCGGGCGAGGGGAAGACTTTCTGCGCGATCAACCTCGCGCTCTCGCTCGCAGGCGAAGAGGATGTCGAGGTGCTGCTCGTCGATGGCGATTTCAGCAAGCCCGAGATCCTCGACACACTCGGCCTCGAAGGCGGCCCCGGCTTCCTCGACGCGATCGCCGATCCGCTCGCCGATCCCGAAGCCTTCGTGATCCGCACCGACATTCCGGGCCTCTCAGTGCTGCCCGCCGGGCGCAGCGTCGCCAACGCGACCGAGCTTTTGGCGTCAGGCCGCACCGCGGATCTGCTCGATCGGCTCGGCCGCCATCGGCCCGATCGCATCGTGCTGTTCGATTCGCCGCCCGCGCTGATGGCGTCGCAGGCCGCGGTGATCGCCGGCCATGTCGGTCAGACGCTGATGATCGTCCGCGCCGACCAGACGATCGAGGCGGACCTGCGCGAGGCGCTCGGCCTGCTCTCGGCCTGCCCGCATGTCAGCCTGCTGCTCAACGCCGCCGCGATGGGCTCCGGCCGCCGCTTCGGCAGCTATTACGGGAAGGCAGCGTGATGCGCTTTGTCCGCACCGCCGTACTCGCCGCGGGGCTGCTTCTGTCGGGCGCCTCGACGGCCGAGCCTCGCTCGGATGTCGTGCCCTATCTGGAAGTCCAGCAGGTGCTGACCGCCGATCTCAACGGCGGCGGTGATGTGCTGACCTATACGGCGCTTGCCGCAGGCGTGGATGCGACCGTGGAGACGCGCAGCGTGCAGGCGCAGGCGAGTTACCGCTACGAGCGGCGGATCGCCTGGGAAGACGATCTCGTGGATGAGGATATCCACACTGGCCTCGCCCAGGCGCGCGTGCAGGTCGTGCCGGGCAGTGTCGTCATGGAAGCCGGCGCGCTCGCAGCGCGGGCGCGGGGTGATGCCGGTGCGCCGATCCTCGGCTTCTCCACCAGCGACGATCCCGGCGTGTCCGAAGTCTATTCGGCCTATATGGGGCCGAGCGTCAGCACCCAGGCTGGGCCGCTCACCGTCAACGCTGCCTATCGCCTGTCCTACGTAAAGGTCGACGATCACGGCCTAGCCGGGCTTCCGCCGGTTCCCGGGGCCGAGCGCGACCGCTACAACAGCGCCACCGGGCATCTCGCGACGGTCAGCGTGGGCATGGACCCGGGCGAGCTTCCAGTGGGCTGGACAGTGGGCGCCGGCTACGCCCGCGAGGACGTCGATCGGCTCGACCAGACCTATGAGGGCAAATATGTCCGCGCCGACGTCGTGGTGCCTGTGTCGCCGACCTTCGCGGTCACCGGTGGCATCGGCTATGAAGACATTGCGATAAAGCAGGCTGACATCCTGCGGGATTCAAACGGAATCCCGGTAGTGACGCCTGGCGGAAACCTTGTCGCCGACCCCGGCGCGCCGCGCATACTGACCTATGATCAGGACGGGATGATCTGGGACGTCGGTGTGATCTGGCGGCCGACACGCCGCACCGAATTGCAGGCGCGGTTCGGCGAGCGATACGGCGGCACGACCGTCACCGCCTCGCTGCAGCATCGCTTCCGCTCGGGCTGGGGCGTTTCCGTGCTCGTCTACGACAGCGTCGACAGCTTCGGTCGGCTGCTGACCACCAATCTCCAGGGCGTTCCGGTCGATTTCGACATGCGCCGCAACCCGCTGTTCAACAATGTCGGCGGCATCGGCGGCTGCGTGTTCGGCGGCGAGACCGGCAGCGGCGTCTGCTTCGACGATGCGCTGCAGACGATAAATTCGAGCAATTTCCGCAACCGCGGCGCCACCATTCTCTTCTCCGGATCGCGGGGGCCGTGGGGCTTCAACTTCGGCGGCGGCTACGCCAACCGCCGCTACATCGAGCCCGTGGGTTTCGCGCTCAACCGCGTCACCGACGAAAGCGTCACGCTCCAGGCGGGCGCGAGTCGCGCGCTGAGCCCGACATCGGAGCTCAACTTCGACGCCTATGCCTCTTGGTATGACAGCGACCGTCTGCTCGACGCCTCGGCGTTCGGCAGCGGTATCACCGGCAGCTACACCCGCCGCTTCCTGCTCGACCGGCTCGAAGCGCAGGCCGCGCTCGGCCTGTTCCATGCCGACAGCAACAATTCGGACGCGACCACCGCCGCCTCGGCGCTGCTCGGCCTCCGCTATTCCTTCTGAAGGGAGGGGACGATGTATCTCGATCATTACGGTTTTTCGGAACCGCCCTTCCAGTTGACCCCGGATGCGCGCTTCTGGTTCGAGAGCCGGACGCACAAGAAGGCAAAGGCCTATCTCGGCTACGGCATCGCGCAGGGCGAAGGCTTCGTGATCGTCACCGGCGAGATCGGCGCGGGCAAATCGACGCTGGTCGCGCATCTCCTCGCGACGATCGACCGCGCGCGGCTGAACGCGATCGCGATCGTCTCCTCGCAGGTCGAGGGCGACGACCTCCTCCGCCTGGTCGCGCATCGGTTGGGGGTCGAGAGCACGGGGCTCGCCAAGGCGGCGCTGCTCGACCGCATCGAGGCCGCGCTCGGCGCGGTCGCCGCCACCGGCAAGCGGACGCTGCTGATCGTCGACGAGGCGCAGGCGCTCGGCCATTCGTCGCTGGAAGAGCTGCGGATGCTGTCCAACTTCCAGGCTCACGGCCGCCCGCTGCTGCAGATCCTGCTCACCGGCCAGCCCGAGTTCCGCGAGCGGCTGATCGATCGCGGGCTGGAGCAGCTCCGCCAGCGTGTCATCGCGACGCATCATCTGGAGGCGATGGAGGCGAACGAGGTCGAGCCTTACATGCTCCACCGCCTGACGCTCGCAGGCTGGACCGGGCGCCCGGCGTTCGATCCGGACGCTTTTGCCGCGCTCCATGCCCATAGCGACGGCGTGCCGCGCCGTCTCAACCAGCTCGCCAATCGTCTACTGCTGCAGGCCGCGATCGCGCAGGTTGAGACGATCGACGTCGCGCTGGTCGATGCCGTCGCCGCCGATCTGGTCAGCGAGCAGCCGACCCGCGAGCAGGCGCATGTTCTGCCCTTGCGCGGCGCGCGGCCGGTCGCCGTCGAGGCCGAACCGCGGCCGGCGCCCGCCGAAGTCCGCGACATCGCGCTCGAACGGCGCGTCGCGAGCCTGGAGGCGCGGCTGGAAGAGCAGGAGGTGGCGCTCCGCCGCGTCCTCACCCTGCTGGTCGACTGGGTCGAGAGCGAGCCGGATGCGCCGAGCTATCGCCACAACGCCGCCTGAGCCCATCGCCAACGCGCTGTCGGTCGACGTCGAGGACTGGTTTCAGGTCGGCGCGTTCGAGCGCGTGATCGACCGTTCCGACTGGGACGGGCTGGAACGCCGCGTCGAGGCCAATACCGATGCGGTGCTGGCGCTGTTCGACGAGGCCGACGTCAAGGCCACCTTCTTCACGTTGGGCTGGGTCGCCGAGCGGCACCCTGCGCTGATCCGCCGCATCGTCGCGGCGGGGCACGAAATCGCCAGCCACGGCTGGGATCACAAGCGCGTGTTCACCATGGCGCCGCGCGAGTTCCGCGCCGACCTCGCACAGGCGCGTGCCGCGATCGAGGACGCGGCAGGGATTGCCCTGACCGGCTATCGCGCACCGAGCTTCTCGATCGATGCGCGCACGCCATGGGCGCACGAGATATTGGCCGAGCAGGGACACCAATATTCCTCGAGCGTCGCGCCGGTGAAGCACGACCATTATGGTTGGCCCGAAGCGCCGCGCTTCGCCTTCCGGCCTATCGCGGGGGCCGATATGATCGAACTTCCGGTCACCACGGTCGACGTTGCGGGACGGCGGTTCGCGGCCGGAGGAGGCGGCTTCTTCCGGGTTCTGCCCTATGCCTTCTCCGATTGGGCGATCGGCCGCGTCAACGGATCCGAGCGGCGCCCGGCGATATTTTACTTCCATCCCTGGGAGATCGACCCTGACCAGCCGCGTGTCGCCAACGCGCCGCTTCGCTCGAAGCTGCGTCATTACACACGCCTTCCAGCGATGCGGTCCAAGTTATTGAAACTTTTAAAATCCCATACTTGGGATCGCACTGACGCGGTGGTAGCGCACGAGCGCGGGCGGCTCTCGTGAACGCGCCCACGCGCGTTGCCGCGGCGACATCCGTCAGAGCGCTGGCGCTCGACGATCCCCGGCTTGCGGCTTTCGTTTCGGCACACCCCGACGCCACGCCCTTTCATCGCCCCGGTTGGCTCGCGGCGGTCGAGCGCGGCTGCGGGCAGAAGGCGCATTATCTCGCCGCGGACGCGGGCGGCGTCATCATCGGCGTGTTGCCGCTCACCGAGACGCGGTCACCGCTTTTCGGCTCGGCGCTCGTCTCGTCCGGCTTCGCGGTCGACGGCGGCATTCTTGCCAGCGATGCCGAGGCCATTGCCGCTCTCGCCGGTGGCGCCTGGGATCTTGCCCGGACGCTCGGCATCGACTCGGTCGAGCTTCGTGGCGGCGCTGCGCCGGACGGGTGGCAGGTCAACGAAGGCGTGTATGCCGGCTTCGCGCGCGATCTTCCCGCTGATGAAGCCTCGATATTGGCCGCCGTCCCGCGCAAGCAGCGCGCGGAGGTGCGGCGTGCTCTGACCTTCGATCTCGACGTCCGGATCGGCAGCGGTGAGGCGGACCGCGCCGACCATTACCGTGTCTATGCGGAAAGCGTCCGCAATCTCGGCACCCCCGTCTTTCCGCGCGCGCTGTTCGACGCGGTGCTCGATGCGTTCGGCACGGACGCCGATATCCTCACCATCTCCCGCAAAGGCGCACCGCTGGCCTCGGTGCTAAGCCTTTATCACAACGGCACGGTCTATCCTTATTGGGGCGGCGGCGTTTTCGAGGCGCGGCAGCGGCGCGCGAACGACCTCATGTATTTTGCTCTGATGCGTCACGCGGCGGAGCGCGGGATGCGCCGGTTCGATTTCGGCCGGTCCAAGACGGGGACGGGCGCTTATGCCTTCAAGAAGAATTGGGGCTTCGACCCGGCGCCGCTGAGCTACGCCTCACGCACCGCAGAAGGCGCGGCAGGGCGCGAGATCAACCCGCTCAGCCCGCGCTATCGCCTGCAGACGGCTATTTGGAGGAAGCTTCCGCTATGGGCCGCGAACCGGCTCGGCCCGCCGATCGCGCGGGGGCTGGGATGAGCATTCTCTTCCTCGGCCACCGCATCCCGTTTCCGCCCGATCGCGGCGACAAAATCCGGAGTTTTCATCTGCTGAAAGCGCTGGCGGCGCTGGGCGAAGTGCATCTCGCTTGCTTCGCGGATGATGCGGCTGACGCTGCGCATCTTGCCGGGCTGCGCGCCGAGCTGGGTTGGGCGCTGGGCGAGGTTCATGTCGAGGTCCGGCGCAGGAGCAGGATTTCCGCACTCGCGTCGGCGCTCGCCGACGGCACGCCCGTGTCGGTCGAAATGTTCGCGAGCACGGCAATGCAGCGGGCAGTGGACGGGATCGTGAGCGCACGGCGGATCGACACAATCTTCGGCTTTTCCAGCCAGATGGCGCAATATGTTCCGCACGATTGGCAAGGCCGGTTCGTGATGGATTTCGTCGATGTCGATTCGGCAAAATTCGCGGGCTATGCGGATGCTGGCGGGTTTGCCTCGCGGCTATACCGCCGCGAGGCTGCGAAACTCCTGAGCATCGAGTGCCAGACCGCATCACGCGCGGATGCCAGTCTGTTCGTCAGCGAGGCCGAGGCCAGTCTGTTTCGCGAACTGAGCGGGGCCAAGGCCGCGCAGGCGCTGCCCAACGGCGTCGATCTCGACCATTTCGCGCCCGATGACCCGGCCGAACCTGTGCCCGGCATGATCTTGTTTACCGGCCAGATGGATTATCGTCCGAATGTGGAGGCGGTGACTGCGTTTGCGCGTGTGGCGCTCCCTCGCATTCGTTCGCGCATGCCGAGCGCGCATTTCGTCATCGCCGGCCGCAATCCCGATCCTTCGGTCCGTGCGCTAGCCGGGGAGGGCGTGACCGTGACCGGCGCAGTGGCGGACATGCGCGAATGGCTGCGGCAGGCCGAGGTCGTCGTCGCACCGCTCGGCATTGCGCGGGGCGTGCAGAACAAGGTTCTGGAGGCGATGGCGATGGGCCGCGCCGTGGTCGCGTCGCCCGCCGCGTTCGAAGGGATCGATGCAGAGGCCGGACGCGATCTGATCGTTGCCGCCGATCCGGCGGAGGCGGTGATTGCGTTGCTGACCGACCCGAACCGCCGCGATGCGCTGGGCCGCGCCGCCCGCCGCGCGGTCGAAGCGCGCTATCACTGGGATTCCTGCCTCGCGCCTCTGGCTGAACTCGTCGGTCGCGCACCGGCACTGGCGGCGGCATGACGATCGCCCTGCCGATCCGCGTCCAGGCCGTCGCCGAGGGCGGCTGGCGGACGCATCTGGTTGCGCTCGGCTTGCTCGCCGGCGGCATCCTGTTGCTCATCGCGCGCGATGCGGCGGACATGGTGCGGATCTGGATCGACAGTTCGACCTTCAATCATTGCATGCTGCTGCCGCCGATCATTGGCTGGCTCGTCTGGCAGCGGTTACCGGAATTGCGACAATTGACGCCCGTCGCCTGGATGCCGGGGCTGCTGATCGTCGGCGCTGGCGCGGCGGGCTGGATGCTCGGCGAGGCGGGGGGCGTTGCGCTCGCGCGCCATGCAGGGCTGGTGCTGATGCTCCAGGGCGCAGTGGTCGCGCTGCTCGGCCCTGCCGTCGCGCGCGGCCTGCTTTTCCCGCTCGCATTCGCCTTCTTCCTCGTTCCCGCGGGCGAGGAGTTCGTACCGTTGATGCAGCGCGTCACCGCCGAAATCTGCATGTGGCTCCTCGCCATCGTCGGCGTACCCGCGCATATCGAGGGTGTCTTCATCTCGACGCCTACGGGCTATTTCGAAGTCGCCGAAGCCTGCGCGGGGGTAAAGTTTCTCATCGCGATGATCGCGCTCGGCGCGCTCGTCGCCAATCTGTGCTTTCGGAGCTGGAAGCGGCGGATCACCTTTCTGATCGCGGCGGTGGTCATCCCGATCCTCGCCAACGGCGTCCGCGCCTTTGCGACCATCTATGTCGCGCATCTCACCGATGTGGAGGCGGCGTCGGGCTTCGATCATGTCGTCTACGGCTGGGTGTTCTTCGCGATCGTCATCGCGCTGATCCTGGGCGCCGGCTGGCACTTCTTCGACCGCGGGATCGACGATCCCTGGTTCGACCCGGCGGCGCTGCAGCCCGTTCCGCCCGGCCGTTCACCGCTGAAGCCGGTCGCCGCCGTTGCAGCCGCGCTCGTCCTCGCTCCGGTGGCTTGGACCGCAGCGATCGCGGCCGGCAACGAAGTCACCCCGCCGCCGCTAGTGCTGCCGGATGTTGCCGGTTGGGAGAAGCAGGTGCGAGGCGCAGGCCGCGCATGGGCGCCGCACTTTGCCGGAGCGGATGTTCTTCGGGTGGGTCATTATCGCGATGCCGCGGGCCGCGACATCGATCTCGCCATCGCCATCTTTGCGCGGCAGGAAGAAGGGCGCGAGATCGTCGGATTCGGCCAAGGTGCGGTCGCGCCCGAAGGGGCCTGGGCGTGGATCGGCGCCGGGCCGGCACCGCAAAATGGCCGGCTGGAGCGCATCGCATCGCACGGAACGGTGCGCGAGGTCGCGATCTTCTACCGGGTCGGCGATACGCTCACCGGCAGCCCGCTCGCGGTGAAATGGGAGACGATGAAGGCGCGGCTGCTCGGCGGGCCGCAACGGGCGGTGGCGATCCTCGTCTCCGCTGAGGCGCCCGCGGAGGGCATCAGCCCGCGTCCTGCGATAGATGATTTCCTGCGCGCGACCGGCCCCTTGGCGCCGCTTGCCGACCGCGCCGCCGGCCTGCCAGAGGGCTGATCCCATGTGCGGCATCGCAGGCATCTTCCACCCCGGCGTCCCCAAGCCCGTCAGTGCCGCCAGGGTGCGCGCGATGGCGGACGCGCTGGCGCATCGCGGCCCCGACGGCAGCGGCGTCTGGACGGCGCGAGGCGTCGGCCTCGGCCATCGCCGCCTGTCGATCATCGACATCGCGGGCGGTGTCCAGCCGATGCTCGCGCCGGACGAGCGTCAGACGATCGTCTTCAACGGCGAAATCTACAATTTCCGCGAAGTCCGCGCCGATCTGGCCGCGAAGGGCCACGTCTTCCGCACCGACAGCGACACCGAGGTCATCCTCGCCGCGTGGCGGCAATGGGGCCCGGAGTGCTTGTCGCGCTTGAATGGCATGTTCGCCGTCGCGCTCTACGATGCGGCGGAGGATGCGCTGTTTCTCGCCCGCGACCGGCTAGGAGTGAAGCCGCTCCACATCGCCGAATTGTCCGACGGTTCGCTGATCTTCGCCTCCGAACTGAAGGGGCTGCTCGCCCATCCGCTGATGCGCGGCGCGCCCGATCCGCGTGCCGTCGAGGATTTCCTCGCCTTCGGATACGTACCGGACGATTCCTGCATCGTCGCGGGGGTGCGGAAGCTCCCGGCCGGCCATTATCTGCTGGTCCGTCGCGGCCGGTCCCAGCCGCAGCCGGTGCAATGGTGGGACGTGGATTTCTCGCAGCCCGATCGCCGCCCGGCCGCCGCGCTGATCGAGGAATGTAAGGACCGGATGCGCGCCGCAGTGTCGTCGCGAATGGTCGCTGACGTTCCGGTCGGCGCCTTTCTTTCGGGCGGGGTCGACAGTTCGGCGGTCGTCGCGCTGATGGCGGGGATGAGCCGCGGGGCGGTCGAGACTTGCTCGATCGGCTTCGACGAGGCGGATCACGACGAGACCGCTTATGCCCGCATCATCGCCGAGCGGTTCGCGACGGTCCATCGCGAGCGCACCGTCGCGGCGGCCGATTTCGGGCTGATCGACACGCTGGTCGAGGCGTTCGACGAGCCTTTCGCCGACGCGTCCGCGCTTGCCACCTACCGCGTCTGCGAACTGGCGCGCGAGCGGGTGACGGTCGCTTTGTCGGGCGACGGTGCCGACGAGGCATTCGCCGGATACCGCCGCTATCGCCTGTTCATGGGAGAGGAACGGGTGCGCGGCCTGCTGCCCGGCCCGATGGCCCGCGCCGCGCGTGCGCTCGGTAATGCCTATCCCAAGCTCGACTGGGCGCCGCAATGGCTGCGCGCCAAGACAACGCTGCAGGCGCTGGGGCAGGACCGCGGCCTCGCTTATGCCGAGGCCGTGGGCGCGACACCGCCGGCGATCCGCGGCCAGATTTATCGCGACGGGTTTGGCAAATTGCTCGACGGCCATGTCGCCGAGAACCGCTATGCCGAGGCGATGGCCAAGGCGCCGGCGCGCGATGCGCTGTCACGCGCGCAATATGCCGATCTCAAGATCTGGCTTCCCGGCGACATCCTCACCAAGGTCGATCGCACCAGCATGGCGGTGAGCCTGGAGGCGCGCGAGCCACTGCTCGATCACCGCCTGATCGAATTCGCCGCGCGGGTGCCGTCGCGGCTGCGCTTGCGGCGCGGCGAGGGCAAGTGGCTGATGAAGCAGTCGCTTGCGGGGACGTTGCCCGATTCGATCCTGCATCGCCGCAAGATGGGCTTCGTCACGCCGGTCTCGGCCTGGTTCCGCGGTCCGCTTGCCGGCGAGGCGGCGGGCATCGCGCGTGGATCGGCGTTGGCCGAGCTCGGCTGGTTCGACGGCGATACGATCGCCCGGCTCGCCGCCGCACACAAATCGGGTCGATCGGATCATGGCCGGTTGCTCTGGCAGCTCTTGATGCTCGATCGTTCGCTTCAGCGGCTATTCGGGATCGGCAGGTCGTCCGGATATCGTGCCTCGACGAAGAACAGGCCGTCGGGCGGCGCATTCAACCCCAGTGCGGCGCGATCGCGCGCCTGAAGCGCGGCGCCGAGTTCGTCGGCGCTCCACTTGCCGCGGCCGACCAGTTGCAGGCAGCCGACCATCGAGCGCACCTGATGGTGGAGGAAGGAGCGCGCTTCCGCCTCGATCTCGATCAGTTCGCCCGAGCGGGTGACGCGCAGCAGATCGAGCGTCTTGACCGGGCTTTCGGCCTGGCAATGGACCGAGCGGAAGGTGGTGAAATCGTGGCGCCCGACCAGCACCTGCGCGGCGCGCTGCATCGCGTCGGCATCGAGTGGGACCGGCACGCGCCAGGCCCGCCCGGCATCGAGCGCGAGCGGCGCGCGGCGGTTGCGGATGCGATAGAGGTAGCGCCGGCCGATGCACGAGAAGCGCGCGTGCCATTCGTCTGGCACTTGGCTGGCCGCCAGCACCGCGACCGGGAGCGGACGCAGCTTCGCGTTGATGCCGTCCATCAGCCGTTCGGCCGCGATCGGCTTGGCGATTTCGACATGCGCGGTCATGGCGAGGGCGTGGACGCCGGCGTCGGTGCGGCCGGCGGCGTGGAGCACCGCCGCCTCGCCGGTGATCGCCGCAGCCGCTTCCTCGATCGCCTGCTGCACCGACGGGCCGTGCGCCTGGCGCTGCCAGCCCATGAAGGGCCGCCCGTCGAATTCCACCGTCAGGCGAAAGCGGGTCATGAAAGGCGGGCGCCGGGTGCGATCGGGAAGCCGCGGAGCAAATCGGCCGGGGGCATCGCACCACGCCCGGCGCGCTGCACAAGCACCGGCCGGATCGCGCCCGAGCCGCAGGCGATCGTAAGCTGGTCGTCCAACACCGTGCCTGCCGGACCCGACCGACCGACGATGTCGGCGGCGAGCAGCTTGATCCGCTCACCCTGCACCTCGAAAAAGCCGCCCGGCCACGGCGCGAAGGCGCGGACCTGCCGCTCGACCGCTTCGGCATCCTGTGTAAAGTCGATCCGCGCCTCGACCTTTTCGATCTTGGCGGCATAGGTGACGCCTTCAGATGGTTGCGGCTCAGGCGTGATCGTATCGAACCGTGCGAGCACTTCGACCAGCAGCGCGCCGCCGAGCCCGGCCAGCTCGCGGGTGAGATCGCCGGCATTCTTGGTGTCGATCGCGGTCTTGCGCGCCAGATACATCGGCCCGGTGTCGAGTCCGCGCTCCATGCCCATGATGGTGACGCCGGTCTCCGCATCGCCGGCAAGGATCGCGCGCTGGATCGGTGCCGCGCCGCGCCAGCGGGGGAGGAGCGAGGCGTGGACGTTGATGCAGCCGTGCGCCGGAGCATCGAGGATCGGCTGCGGCAGGATGAGGCCGTAGGCAGCGACCACCGCGACATCGAGGCCGAGATCCGCGAATGCTGCTTCCGCTTCCGCATCGCGCAGGCTGACGGGCGTGCGCACCGCGATCCCGGCCGCTTCGGCATGGGCGTGGACGGGGGAGGGACGCGGCGCCTTGCCGCGGCCGGCCGGGCGTGGCGGCTGGCTGTAGACCGCCGCGATCTCGTGCCCCGCCGCGATCAGCGCGTCGAGCGTCGGCACGGCAAATTCGGGCGTTCCCATGAAGGCGATGCGCATGGCCCGAGCCATAGATGCTCCGCGCCGCTTGGCAAGCCGGGCCCGCGCGCCATATGGCAGGCGCATGGCATCGTCCGAAATCGACGCGCTGACCCAGGCGCTGGCCCGGCTTCCCGGCCTCGGCCCGCGGTCGGCGCGGCGGGCGGTGCTGCACCTTATCAAGAAGCGCGAGGCGGTGCTGACGCCGCTGCTCCGCGCGCTGGAGCAGGTCGCGGGGCGGCTTTCGGTGTGCTCGGTGTGCGGCAATGTCGATACGCGGGATCCCTGCACCGTCTGCGCCGATCCCCGCCGCGACGCGCGGATGCTGTGCGTGGTGGAGGATGTTTCGGACCTCTGGGCGCTCGATCGCTCGCGACTGTTCCCGGGCCGCTTCCATGTGCTCGGCGGTCGGCTCTCGGCGCTGGAGGGCGTGCGGCCGGAGGATCTCACCATCGACGCGCTGTTGCGGCGCGTCGGCGAAGGCGGCATCGACGAGGTGGTGCTGGCGATGAATGCGACGCTCGAGGGGCAGACCACCGCCCATTATCTCGCCGAGCGGCTGGAGGGCTTCCCCGTCCGCATTACCCAGCTTGCGCACGGCCTGCCCGTGGGGGGCGAGCTCGATTACCTCGACGAGGGCACGCTGGCGCAGGCGCTGCGGGCGCGGCGGCCGCTTTCCTGACCGCTTGACCCTCGGGCTTGCGCGTTTTAGCGCGCCGCCATGTCGCTGCTCTCCATCATCGAAGTCCCCGACCCTATCCTCCGCGCCAGCTCCGATCCCGTCGAGCGGTTCGATTCCGATCTGGAGGGGTTGGTCAACGATATGCTCGAGACGATGTACGCGGCGCCGGGCATCGGTCTTGCCGGTGTCCAGGTCGCGGTGCCGCGCCGGTTGCTGGTGATCGACTTGCAGGATCCGGAAGAAGAGGGCGGCGAGCCGGTGAAGACACCGCAGGCCTTCATCAATCCCGAGATCCTATGGTCGTCGGACGAGCGCAGCATCTACAACGAAGGCTGCCTGTCGATCCCCGATCAATATGCCGAAGTGGAGCGCCCCGCGCGGATCCGCGCCAAGTGGCAGGACGTGAACGGCAAGAGCCACGAGAAGGAGTTCGACGGGCTGATGGCGACCTGCCTCCAGCACGAGGTCGACCATCTGAACGGCGTGCTCTTCATCGACTATCTGTCGCGGCTGAAGCGCGACATGGTGCTCAAGAAGGTCGCCAAGCTGCGCCGCGCACTTTGATCTTTTAGGACGTCGTTTCCGCCTCGGCGGCCGGTGTCGGCGTGGCGGGCGGCGGCTCGGTATCCCTGGACCAACGTGGCTTGTCGCAGGCCGCGGCCAGCAGCAACGGCAATATCACCAGCAGACGCTTCACAGCGCATCCAGCGCGGCGCGGCAATCGCGCGCGCATTCGCGGCACATCTCGGCGCAGCGGCGGCAATGATCGCGATCGTGGCGCGCGCATTCCTCGGCGCAGACGTCGCAGGCGGTGACGCAGAGCTGGAGCAACTCCTGGAGCACCAGCCCGTTCTCGCCCGTCTGCCGCGTCGCGACGCGGGTTAGGGCTGCGCAGACGTCGGCGCAGTCACTGCACAGCCGGATGCATTGCCGCATGTCCATCTCTTCGCCGCTGCAGGCATCGGCGCAGGCGTTGCAGATCGCCGCGCAATACATCACGTGCCGAACGGCTTCGGTAAGGCTTTCCGGCGGTTTGGCGGTGGGATGCTCCGCCATCATCTTCGCGATCGACATCGGCTCCTCCCGGAATGATCGCACTGCGAACGGGCGCGCGAGCCCAAGGGTTCCCTTCGGCCTTGAGTGGCGCGCGCGACCCGGCTAGGTTCGCGCTTCGTTCTTCCAGATGGGCCAGACATGGACACCGCACTCGTCATCGCCATAGCCCTTGCCTTCATTGGCGTCGGGCTGGGCTGGTTTCTCGGCAGCCGGCAGGCCGCGGCGTTACGGGCGGAGCGCGATCAGCGGCTGGAGGACTTCCGCAAGGCCATAGCCGATCTCGCGGCGGCGGAGGAGCGGGCAAAGGCGGTGCCGGCGCTGACCGGCGAGCTGGAGACACTGCGCCGCGAGCATGGCGACGCGCGGGCCGAGGTGGCGCGGCTTTCCTCCGCGCAGGCCGAGCGCGAGCGTGCGCATGCCGATCAGCTTGCCGAATTGAAAGCCGCGCGCGAAGCGCTGACGGCGCAGTTCAGCGAAATCGGCGGCAAGCTGCTTGGCGAGGCGCAGGAGAATTTCCTGAAGCGCGCCGACGCCCGCTTCCACCAGGCGGGCGAGAAGAGCGAGGCGCAACTGAAGGCGCTGCTCCAGCCGGTCGAGACGACGCTGAAGCGCTACGAGGAAGGCCTTGGCCGGGTCGAAAAGGAGCGGGTGGGGAGCTATCGCGAGCTGCGCGAGGCGGTCGAGCTGGTCCGCGCCGGCCAGACGCAGGTGCGCGACGAGACCGTGCGGCTGGTCAACGCGCTCCGCCACAGCCCCAAATCGCGCGGCCGCTGGGGCGAGCAATCGCTGCGCAACGTGCTGGAGCAGGCGGGGCTGTCTCCGCATGCCGATTTCCAGTCCGAAGTCTCGGTGGATACCGGGGACGGGCGGCTGCGGCCCGACGTGATCGTGCGGCTGCCCGGCGGCCGCAAGATCATCATCGACGCCAAATGCTCGCTCAACGCCTTTCTCGACGCCAGCGAGGCGGTCGATGAGGCTGTGCGCATAGGTCACCTCAAGGCGCACGCCGGATCGATCCGCACGCATGCGCAGCAACTCGGCGGCAAGGCCTATTGGCAGCAGTTCGGCGACGCCGCCGATTATGTCGTCATGTACATTCCCGGCGAACATTTCCTCACCGCCGCGCTGGAGCAGGACGAGGGGCTATGGGAATGGGCGTTCGAGCGGCGGGTGCTGCTCGCGACGCCGACCAATCTCGTCGCGATCGCACGTACCGTCGCCAGCGTCTGGCGGCAGGAGACGCTAGCCGAGGAAGCCGCCGAGATCGGCCGGCTCGGCAAGGAATTGCACGCGCGGCTGTGGACGATGGGCGAGCATATCCGCAAGCTCGGCCGTAACCTGAACCTCGCAACGGATGCCTACAATGCGTTTGCCGGGAGCATCGAAAGCCAGGTGCTGACCCAGGCAAAGCGGTTCGAAACGCTCGAAGTCGCCACCGGCGGCAAGGAGATCGAGCCACTGCCGGTCATCGACAGCGTGCCGCGCGCGCTCACCAAATTCGGCGACGGAACAGCCGAAGCCGCCGAATAGGAGATCATTCATGGAAACGCAGGAGCTTTATCGGGGGCGGCTGATCGACCATCTCCATCTGGTCGTCGCGGACTTGGGCGCGGCCAAGCGCTTCTACGGCGCGGTGCTCGACGTGCTGGGCGTGCCCCTTGGCGGAGAGGCGGAGGATTATTTCTGGGCGGATGAGCTGTTCGTCTCCACCGCCGACAGCGCGGCCGCGACGGGCAAACTCACCGGACGCCATCACCTGGCCTTCCAGGCCGCGAACCGCGAAATGGTCGAGGCGTTCCATAAGGCCGGCATCGCTGCAGGCGGCAGCGACAACGGCGCCCCGGGCCTTCGTCCATACCACCCTGGCTATTACGCGGCCTTCGTGCTGGACCCCGCGGGCAACAATATCGAGGCGGTCTATCACGGCGAGGCAGAACGGAGTGCGGATGCGGTGAAGATCAGCTTTTAAGGGCGGCCCTTACCGCAAACCGTCACCCCTAACTTGATCCGGCGTCCATCTTCTTGCTGACAATTGATCAGGCGGGGGGGCGGATCAAGTCAGGGGTGACGAGAGATCAATAAGCGCGCTTCAGCGTCAGCGTGGCGTTGTTGCGGGTGATAAGGAGGGTGTCGCCGCCGCGATAGGCGATCTGGGCTGGACCGCCGAGGATTTCCAGCGTCTTGCGCTCGTGGGTCATCGCTGGTTCGGCGCAGGCCATGCGCGTGGCGATGATCGGGCCGGGCTGTAGCGTGCCGCCATCGACGCTGTAGCCGCCGCCGAAGCCGTTGCAGCCGGCCTTCCCCTCGATCCGCCCATCGCGGAAGCGAAGGAAATAACGGTCGCCCGCAGGGACCGATTCCCCACCGATCGCGGTCATCGACCAGTTGGTGCCGTCGAGATTGGCAGGTTCGAGCGCGTCGCCGCCGCACCCATTCAAATTTCGGCCGTCCATCGTCACCTTCACGGTATCGGGATAGCGCCGGTCGCTCATCCCGTCGCTGCATTCGGCGTGGGTGATGTCCACCGTCAGCCGCGGCGTGACGTAGCGGTGGCCGTTAAAGCTGGTCCGCGGTTCGGGCGCGGGAATGCGGACCGCCGGCTCGCCCGCCGCCTCGTAGGTCATCGTGCCATCGGCGATGGTGACCGACCAAAAAGGCTCTGTGCCGAGCGCGCGATAGGCAGCGCCTTGGGCCGGCGGCGGCGGAGCGGGCGGCGCGTCCATCGGGGCACAAGCGGTGAGGGCGAAGAGTGCGGGGAGGACGATGCGGATCATGGCGGGACAACCGCGATGCGGCATCGCGGTTCCCGGCCTCTCCGGCGGGGTTGAAGGAGAGCGGAACAAAGCCGGATTGTTGCGAGTCATTCTCACGGCTGCAAACCTTGCTTCACCGGTGCGCCGGTCCTAGAAGCCGCCGCAAATCCGTTCCTTCGCTTGGAGATTCCTCGATGGCGTCCGTCGCCGCCGGATATCTGCCGATCCTGTTGTTCCTTGCCGTCGCGCTCGCGCTGTCGGTGGCGTTCGTGGTGCTACCGATGATCGTCGGAAGGCTCACCGGCGCGACCAACCCATATGCCGACAAGCTCAGCGAATATGAGTGCGGCTTCCCGGCGTTCGAGGACAGCCGCGCGCAGTTCGACGTGCGTTTCTATCTGGTCGCGATCCTGTTCATCATCTTCGATCTCGAAGCCGCCTTCCTCTTCCCCTGGGCGGTGTCGCTCGGCTGGATCGGCATTGCCGGCTGGGCGGCGATGATGGTGTTCCTGATCGAGCTCACACTGGGCTTCGTCTATGCGTGGAAGAAGGGGGCGCTGGAATGGGAGTGACCCTCGACCGGCTTCCCGCCGCGCCGCCGCCGGGCACCCAGCCCGACGCGGACTATTTCGCCGCGCTCCAGGCGGAGGTCGGCGACAAGGGCTTCCTCGTCACCACGACCGAGGATTTGTTCCAGTGGGCGCGCACCGGATCGCTCTGGTGGATGACCTTCGGCCTCGCCTGTTGCGCGGTAGAGATGATCCACGTCAATATGCCGCGCTACGATCTGGAGCGCTTCGGCGCGGCGCCGCGCGCGAGCCCGCGCCAGTCGGACGTAATGATCGTCGCCGGCACGCTCTGCAACAAGATGGCCCCGGCGCTGCGCCGCGTCTACGACCAGATGTCGGAGCCGCGCTACGTCATCTCGATGGGATCGTGCGCCAACGGCGGCGGCTATTATCACTACAGCTACTCGGTGGTGCGCGGCTGCGACCGGATCGTGCCGGTCGACATCTACGTCCCCGGCTGTCCGCCCACCGCGGAGGCCTTGCTCTACGGCATCATGCAGTTGCAGCGGAAGATCCGCCGCGTCGGCACGATCGAGCGCTGACGCGATGGCGAGCCCAGCACCCCTTGTCGCGCCCCGCGAAGGGCTGATCGACGCGGTCCGCGCCGCGCTCGGCGATGCGATCGTCGAGGCGGTCGAGATCGTCGGCGAGCTGTCCTTCACAGTCCAGCGCGAAGCAATCGCCGACGTCTGCCGGACGCTGCGCGACGACTTCGAATATCAGCAGCTCATGGAAATCGCCGGGGTCGACTATCCCGATCGGCCCGAACGGTTCGAGGTTGTCTATCACCTGCTTTCGGTGACGAAGAACCATCGCGTCCGCCTCCGCGTCCTCACCGACGAGGAAACGCCGGTGCCGACCGTCACGACGGTCTGGCCCGTCGCCGGCTGGCTGGAGCGCGAAGTGTTCGACATGTATGGCGTGCTCTTCGCCGGCAACCCGGATCTCCGCCGCATCCTCACCGACTATGGTTTTCGCGGTCACCCGCAGCGCAAGGATTTCCCGCTCACCGGCTATGTCGAGCTGCGTTATTCGGAAGAGCAGAAGCGGGTGGTCTACGAGCCGGTGAAGCTGGCGCAGGACTTCCGCAACTTCGACTTCCTCTCGCCGTGGGAAGGCGCCGAATATATCCTGCCTGGCGACGAGAAAGCGGTGCCCGAGGCGCCCGGCGCGCCGAGCCCGGTGAAGGCCGACGAGGTGAAGAAGTGAGCGCCACCGACGAAATCACGCTGACCGGCGCCGATCTCGCCAAGCCGGCGGCGGGCGATGTCGATATCGCCAATTACACGATCAACTTCGGCCCGCAGCACCCGGCCGCCCACGGCGTGCTGCGCCTGATCCTGGAGCTCGACGGCGAGATCATCGAGCGCGTCGATCCGCACGTCGGCCTGCTCCACCGCGGCACCGAGAAGCTCTGCGAGTATAAGACCTATCTCCAGGCGCTCCCGTACATGGACCGCCTCGATTACTGCTCGCCGATGTGCATGGAGCACAGCTACGTGCTCGCCATCGAGAAGCTGCTCGGGCTCGAGGTGCCGCTCCGCGCGCAATATCTGCGCGTCTTCTTCGCCGAGTTGACCCGCATTTCCAACCACATGCTCAACCTCGGCGCGCATGTGATGGACGTCGGCGCGATGACGCCGAACCTGTGGCTGTTCGAGCTGCGCGAGGACACGCTCAATTTTTACGAGCGGGCGTCGGGCGCGCGGATGCACGCGGCCTATTTCCGGCCCGGCGGCGTCCATCAGGACGTGCCGCTGAAGCTCTTGACCGACATCGCCGACTGGCTCGACACGCGGCTCCCGCGCCTGTTCGAGGATGCGATGAGCCTGGTGGTCGACAACCGCATCTTCAAGCAGCGCAACGTCGATATCGCCTATGTCTCGAAGGAAGACGCGCTGGCGTGGGGCTTCTCCGGACCGATGATCCGCGCCGCCGGCCTGCCCTGGGATCTGCGCAAGAGCCAGCCCTACGATGTCTACGACCGGATGAACTTCGACATCCCCGTCGGCACCAAGAGCGACTGCTACGACCGCTTTATGGTGCGCGTGGAGGAAGTGCGGCAGTCCGCACGGATCATGCGCCAGTGCCTCAACGAGATGCCCGAAGGGCCGGTCGCGAGCCTCGACCGCAAGGTGGTGCCGCCCAAGCGCGGCGAGATGAAGCAATCGATGGAAGCGCTCATCCACCACTTCAAGCTCTATACCGAGGGCTTCCACGTCCCCGCCGGCGAGGTCTATGTCGCGACCGAGAGCCCCAAGGGCGAGTTCGGCATCTATCTGGTGAGCGACGGCACCAACAAGCCGTATCGCGTCAAGATTCGGCCGACGGCGTTCAGCCACCTTCAGGCGATGGATTTCATGTGCAAGGGCCACATGCTGGCGGACGTCACCGCCATCCTCGGCGCCATCGACGTCGTCTTCGGGGAGTGCGACCGATGATCGATCGTTTCTTCGCAGTCGCGGACCGTCATCAGCGGGTGATTTCGTTTCTTGGTATCACCTGGATGGTGGTAAGCTGGGCAGCCTATTCGCGCTTCATTTCACTGCCGCAGATCGAGTTGTTGACCGGGATGCCCGCGATCATCGCATCAAGCGTGTTCAATGCGGTCTGGTGGGGATTCCTAAACCCGCGCATCGAGCAGCGGCGCAAGATGATTGCCGGCGCGCAGCCGATCGGAAACCAAGATGGCTGAAGCCAAACGCATGGGCGATACGCCGGATGTCCGCGCGCGTTGGGGCGCATTCGCTTGGACCGAGGCGAACGCGAAGCAAGCGAAGATTGTCGTCGCGCGCTATCCCGAAGGGCGGCAGCACAGCGCGATCATTCCGCTGCTCGATCTCGCGCAGCGGCAGGTCGGCGCGGAGACCGAAACGCAGGGCTGGCTGCCGATCCCGGTGATCGAATATGTCGCCGCCTATCTCACCATGCCCTATATCCGGGCCTACGAGGTCGCGACCTTCTACACGATGTTCAATCTGGCGCCGGTCGGCCGCTTCCACGTCCAGGTCTGTGGCACGACGCCGTGCATGCTGCGCGGATCGGACGACGTGCTCGACGCCTGCTACGCCAAGGGGCTGAAGAAGGGCCACACCACTCCCGACGGTCTGTTCACGCTGACCGAGGTGGAATGCCTCGGCGCCTGCGCCAATGCGCCGATGGTCCAGATCAACGACGACAATTACGAAGATTTGACCTTCGACAGCATGACCGCGGTGCTCGACGCGCTCGGCCGCGGCGAGACGCCAAGGCCCGGCCCGCAGGTCGATCGCCAAACGAGCTGCCCCGAAGGCGGCCCGACGACGCTGCCGGAGATGGTGGGCAAGAACCACGATTATCGGGGGGAATGGGCGTGACCATCACCAGCCTCACCGACAAGGACCGCATCTTCACCAACGTCTACGGCTTCCAGCCGTGGGGCCTGAAGAGCGCCCAGAAGCGCGGCGACTGGGACGCGACCAAGGATCTGATGGCGCGCGGGCAGGACGCGATCATCGAGGAGATCAAGGCGTCGGGGCTTCGCGGCCGCGGCGGCGCCGGCTTCCCGACCGGCATGAAGTGGAGCTTCATGCCCAAGGAGCCGAAGGACGGCCGCCCGAACTTCCTCGTCATCAACGCCGACGAGTCCGAACCGGGGAGCTGCAAGGACCGCGAGATCATCCGCCACGATCCGCACAAGCTGATCGAAGGTGCGCTGATCGCCGGCTATGCGATGCGCGCGCGCGCCGGCTACATCTACATCCGCGGCGAGTTCATCCGCGAGGCGGAGACGCTGTTTGCCGCCGTGCAGGAGGCCTATGATGCGGGCCTGCTCGGCAAGAATGCCGCCAAGTCGGGTTATGACTTCGATCTCTTCGTCCACCGCGGCGCCGGTGCCTACATCTGCGGCGAGGAGACCGCGATGCTGGAGAGCCTCGAGGGCAAGAAGGGCCAGCCGCGCCTGAAGCCGCCATTCCCCGCGGGTGCTGGCCTTTACGGCTGCCCGACTACGGTGAACAATGTCGAGAGCATCGCGGTGGTGCCGACCATCCTCCGCCGCGGTGCCGACTGGTTCAAGAGCTTCGGCCGCGAAAATAACGCCGGCACCAAGCTGTTCCAGATCAGCGGGCACGTGAACAAGCCGACGGTGGTCGAGGAAGCGATGTCGA
Source organism: Allosphingosinicella indica (assembly GCF_900177405.1). Classification (NCBI taxonomy): domain Bacteria; kingdom Pseudomonadati; phylum Pseudomonadota; class Alphaproteobacteria; order Sphingomonadales; family Sphingomicrobiaceae; genus Allosphingosinicella; species Allosphingosinicella indica. The sequence continues at coordinate 2,343,915 of NZ_LT840185.1, forward strand.
TCCCGTTCCGCGAGCTGATCGACAAGCATGCCGGCGGCATCCGCGGCGGCTGGGACAATCTGCTCGCCGTTATCCCCGGCGGATCTTCGGTGCCGCTGGTGCCGGCGCGCGAGATCATCGACGCGCCGATGGATTTCGATGGCCTGCGCGATCTCAAATCGGGCCTCGGCACCGCGGCGGTGATCGTGATGGACAAATCCACCGACATCGTCCGCGCGATCAGCCGCATCTCCTATTTCTACAAACATGAGAGCTGCGGCCAGTGCACGCCGTGCCGCGAGGGCACCGGCTGGATGTGGCGTGTGATGGAGCGGCTGCGCGAAGGCGACGCCGAAATTCACGAGATCGACACCTTGCTCGACGTCACCAAGCAGGTCGAAGGGCACACGATCTGCGCGCTCGGCGACGCGGCGGCCTGGCCGATCCAGGGCCTCATCCGCCACTTCCGCCCCGAGATCGAGCGCCGCATCAACGAGCGCCGCGGCGATGTTCTGGAGGCCGCTGAGTAATGCCTAAGGTCAAAGTCGACGGCGTCGAGATCGAGGTTCCGCAGGGCGCGACCGTGCTGCAGGCGTGCGAGCTTGCCGGCAAGGAGATTCCGCGTTTCTGCTATCACGAGCGGCTCGCCATCGCTGGCAATTGCCGGATGTGCCTCGTCGAGGTGAAGCCGGGGCCGCCCAAGCCGCAGGCGTCGTGCGCGCTGCCCGCGTCGGACGGGCAGGAAATCACCACCATGTCGCCGATGGTGAAGAAGGCGCGCGAGGGGGTGATGGAGTTCCTGCTCATCAACCATCCGCTCGATTGCCCGATCTGCGACCAGGGCGGCGAATGCGATCTGCAGGACCAGTCGATCGCCTACGGCCGCGGCCACTCGCGCTACGACGAGAACAAGCGCGCGGTGACCGAGAAATATATGGGTCCGGTCGTCAAGACGATCATGACCCGCTGCATCCAGTGCACCCGCTGCGTGCGCTTCGCCGAGGAAGTGGCGGGCGTCGAGGAGATCGGCGCGATCGGCCGCGGCGAGGACATGCAGATCACCTCCTATCTCGAAAAGGCGCTGACCAGCGAGCTTTCGGGCAATGTGGTCGATCTCTGCCCGGTCGGCGCGCTCGTCTCCAAGCCCTACAGCTTCGAGGCGCGGCCGTGGGAGCTGGTGAAAACGCCGGCGATCGACGTGATGGACGCGGTTGGCACCAACATCCGGCTCGATACCCGTGGCCGTGCGGTGATGCGCGCGCTGCCGCGGATAAACGATGACGTGAACGAAGAATGGGCGTCGGACAAGACGCGCCATGCGGTTGACGGGCTCGGCTTCAACCGGCTCGACCGGCCGTGGATCCGCACCGGCGGAAAGCTCCAGCCGGCGACCTGGTCCGAGGCGCTGGAAGCGGTCGCCTCCGTTGCGAAGAAGGCGGGATCGAGCGTCGCCGCGGTCGCGGGCGATCTGGTCGATGCCGAGACGATGTATTCCGCCAAGGCGCTGCTCGCGTCGCTCGGTTCCAACCTTGTCGAAGGCCGTCAGACCGGGCTCGCCTACGACGCGACCAATATCGGCGCGGTGAACTTCAATTCGACGATCGCTGGCATCGAGACGGCGGACGCGATCCTGCTGGTCGGCACCAACCCGCGCTGGGAAGCGCCGCTGGTCAACACCCGCATCCGCAAGGCCGTGCGCGCGGGCGCCAAGGTGTTCGCGATCGGGCCGGAAATCGATCTCACCTATCCGGTCGAATGGCTGGGCGACGATCTCTCGCTGCTCGCCAAGCTGCCCAAGCCGGCTGCCGATGCGCTGAAGGGCGCAGAGCGTCCGGCGGTGATCGTCGGCGGCGGAGCGCTCAAAGTGGCCGGCGCGCAGGCCGCGAGCCTGGCGCTGGTTAAGGGGCTGAAACTCGTCCGTGATGGGTGGAACGGCTACAATGTGTTGCACACCGCGGCGGCGCGCACCGGCGGGCTGATGCTCGGCTATGCGCAGCCGGGCGGCATGTCCGCGATTGCCGAGAAGGCGCCGAAGCTGCTTCTGCTGCTCGGCGCCGATGAGGCCGACCTTGCGCCCTTCGCGAAGAGCTTCAAGGTCTATATCGGCCACCATGGCGACAAGGGCGCGGCTGCTGCCGACGTGATCCTGCCCGGCGCGTCCTATGCCGAGAAGCACGGCATCTACGTCAATCTCGAAGGCCGCGTGCAATATTCCGAGAAAGCCGCCGATCCGCCGGGCGATGCCCGCGCCGACTGGTCGATCCTGCGCGCGCTCTCCGCGATGATCGGCACGCCGCTGCCGTTCGACAGCCATGCGGAGCTTCGCGCCCGCCTGTTCGCGGACGTGGCGGCCTTTGCCGAGCGCGGCCTCGTCCGTTTCGATTGGGCGCCGCCCGCGCTTGAGGCGGTGAAGATCGCGGCCGGGACGGGTGTCACCTATCCGATCCGCGATTTCTACCTGACCAACCCTGTCGCGCGCTCTTCGCCGACGTTGCAGCGTTGCTCGGCGGAAATCCTCCACGCCGACGCGTTCGAGGAGGCCGCCGAATGACCGAGTGGTTCCAGAGCACCTGGATGGGCTATGGCTTCGGCTGGTTCGTCGCGACGCTGATCCTGATCCTGATGATCGCGCTGCCGCTGATGCTGGCGGTCGCCATGATTATCTATGCCGATCGCAAGATTTGGGCGGCAATGGCGCTCCGCCGCGGCCCCAATGTGGTCGGCCCGTTCGGACTGCTGCAGAGCTTCGCCGACGGGTTGAAGGTCTTCCTCAAGGAGACGATCATCCCGTCCGCCGCCAACCGGGGCCTGTTCATCCTCGCGCCGATCATCACCTTCACGGTCGCGCTGATCGCCTGGGCGGTGATCCCGTTCGGGCCGAACATGGCGCTCGCCGACATCAACGTCGGGCTGCTCTACATCCTCGCCGCCTCGTCGCTCGGCGTCTATGGCGTCATCATCGCGGGCTGGGCGTCCAATTCGAAATATCCCTTCTTCTCAGCGCTCCGCGCCGCCGCGCAGATGGTGAGCTACGAGGTGTCGATCGGCTTCGTGCTGATCGGCGTGGTGCTGTGGGCGGGGACGTTCAACCTGCAGGGCATCATCTACGCGCAGCAGAGCCACGTCTTCTTCCTGAACGGCTTCGGCTTCAATCCCTTGCTTTTCCCGCTCGCGGTGATCTTCCTCATCTCGGCGATGGCGGAGACGGCGCGCGCTCCGTTCGATCTCACCGAAGCGGAGTCCGAGCTCGTCGCCGGTTATCAGACCGAATATTCGTCGATGAGCTTCGCGCTCTTCTGGCTCGGCGAATATGGCAACGTGCTGCTGATGTGCGCGCTCAACGCCGTGCTGTTCTGGGGCGGGTGGCTGCCGCCGATCGACTGGGCACCGCTCTATCTCGTCCCCGGCATCATCTGGCTGTTCGCCAAGATTTTCCTGTTCTTCTTCATCTTCTCGTGGGTAAAGGCGACGGTGCCGCGGTTCCGCTACGATCAGCTCATGCGGCTGGGCTGGAAGGTCTTCCTGCCGATCTCGCTGATCTGGGTGTTCCTGGTCTCGGGCTGGCTGATGCTGACCCGTGAAAGCTGCCCGACTGGCCCCGCGACGGGCACCGTGGCGGCATCCAACCTGCACCCGAGCTGCACCACCCGCAGCACCAATTTCGAGGCCGACGCACGACGGGCCGGAGACGCTTCATGAGCATCGCTCATTACATCAAGACGTTCACGCTCTGGGAGTTCGTGAAGGCGCATGCGCTGACGCTGCGCTACTTCTTCAAGCCCAAGGCGACGATCAACTATCCGTACGAGAAGAACCCCATCTCGCCCCGCTTCCGCGGCGAGCATGCGCTGCGCCGTTATCCGAACGGCGAGGAGCGCTGCATCGCGTGCAAGCTGTGCGAGGCGGTGTGCCCGGCGCTTGCCATCACCATCGAGTCCGAACCGCGCGAGGACGGCAGCCGCCGCACGACGCGCTACGACATCGACATGACCAAGTGCATCTACTGCGGTTTCTGCCAAGAAGCCTGCCCGGTCGATGCGATCGTCGAGGGGCCGAACTTCGAATTCTCGACCGAAACGCGCGAGGAGCTGATCTACGACAAGGCCAAGCTTCTAGACAACGGCGACCGCTGGGAGCGCGCGATCGCCGCGAACCTTGCGACCGACGCACCCTACCGTTAAGCGCCACGCCAACAGGGGCCCCGCCAGTCACGTGATTCAAGCCGTCGCCTTCTATCTGTTCGCCACGATCGTCGTGCTGTCGGGCGCGCTGACGATCGCTGCGCGCAACCCCGTGCATAGCGTGCTGTGGCTGATCCTGGCCTTCTTCAACGCCGCCGGGCTGATGTTGATCGTCGGCGCCGAATTCATCGCGATGCTGCTGGTGATCGTCTATGTCGGCGCGGTCGCGGTGCTGTTCCTGTTCGTGGTGATGATGCTCGACGTCGATTTTGCCGAGCTGCGCGCCGGTTTCGCGCGCTACTGGCCGTTTGGAACGGCGCTCGCGTTGGTGTTCCTCGCGGAGCTGGTGCTGGCGCTCGGTGCGTGGAGCGCGGGCGGTGTCCAGATCGCGCCGACAGCTCCGGTCGATCCCAACATGTCCAACATCCAGTCGCTCGGGATCCTGCTCTACACGCGCTATCTGTTCGTGTTCGAGGCCGCGGGCCTGATCCTGCTGGTCGCGATGGTCGGCGCGATCGTGCTGACCCACCGCACGCGGCGCGACAGCCGCCCGCAGAACATCGGCCAGCAGGTCCGCCGCCGCCCGCAGGATGCGGTGCGCAACATCGACCAGCCGGTGGGCGAGGGGGTGACGCTGTGATCGGTCTCGCCCATTATCTCACCGTCAGCGCGATCCTCTTCGTGCTCGGCGTTTTCGGCATCTTCCTCAACCGGAAGAACATCATCGTCATCCTGATGGCGATCGAACTGATCCTGCTCGCGGTGAACATCAACTTCGTCGCCTTCTCCGCCTTCCACGGCGACATGGTGGGGCAGGTGTTCGCGATGTTCGTGCTGACCGTGGCAGCGGGCGAGGCGGCGATCGGGCTCGCGATCCTCGTCATCTATTTCCGCGGCCGCGGCACGATCGCGGTCGACGACATCAATCAGATGAAGGGCTGACGCGGCCGTGATCAAGCTCATCGTCTTCCTGCCCTTGCTGGGCGCGATCATCGCCGGGCTCGGCAATCGCGCGATCGGCAACACCGTCGCCAAGGCGGTGACGACCGGGCTTCTGTTCGTCTCCTGCGCTTTGTCGTGGCCGATCTTTCTCGGTTTCATGGCCGGCGGGCAGACCGCCTTCGTCGAGCCCGTGCTGACCTTCATCCGATCGGGCGACATGGCGGTCGACTGGGCGCTGCGCGTCGATGCGCTGACCGCGGTGATGCTGGTGGTGGTGACCACCGTCTCGGCGCTCGTCCACCTCTACAGCTGGGGCTATATGGCGGAGGACGACAGCCAGCCGCGCTTCTTCGCCTATCTCTCGCTCTTCACCTTCGCGATGCTGATGCTGGTGACGGCGGACAATCTCGTCCAGATGTTCTTCGGTTGGGAAGGCGTCGGCCTCGCCTCCTATCTGCTCATCGGCTTCTGGTACAAGAAGCCCTCGGCCAATGCGGCGGCAATCAAGGCGTTCGTCGTCAACCGCGTCGGCGATTTCGGCTTCAGCCTCGGCATCTTCGGCACCTTCCTGGTGTTCGGCACCGTTTCGATCCCGGCAATCCTCGAGGCGGCGCCCAGCATGGCGGGCTCGACGATCGGCTTCCTCGGCAACCGCATCGATACGATGACCTTGCTCTGCATCCTGCTGTTCATCGGCGCGATGGGCAAATCGGCGCAGCTCGGCCTCCACACCTGGCTGCCGGACGCGATGGAGGGGCCGACGCCGGTCTCCGCGCTGATCCATGCCGCGACGATGGTGACGGCGGGCGTGTTCATGGTCTGCCGCCTCTCGCCGATGTTCGAGACGAGCGACACGGCGCTTGCGATCGTCACCTTCGTCGGCGCAGCGACGGCGCTGTTCGCTGCGACGGTCGGGCTGGTGCAGAACGATATCAAGCGGGTGATCGCTTATTCGACCTGCTCGCAGCTCGGCTACATGTTCGTGGCGGCGGGGGTCGGCGCCTATGGCGCGGCGATGTTCCACCTGTTCACCCACGCCTTCTTCAAGGCGCTGCTGTTCCTCGGCGCGGGCAGCGTGATCCACGCGATGCACCACGAGCAGGACATGCGTTTCTACGGCGCACTCCGTAAGGAGATTCCGTTCACCTTCTGGATGATGACGATCGGCACGCTCGCGATCACCGGCGTGGGCATCTACGGCGTGTTCGGCTTCGCGGGCTTCTATTCCAAGGATGCGATCATCGAGGCCGCATTCGCCAGCTCCAGCCCGGTGGGCGGCTTCGCCTTCGCGATCACGGTCTTCGCGGCGCTGCTGACCAGCTTCTATTCGTGGCGGCTCGTCTTCCTTACATTCTTCGGCAAGGCGCGTTGGGCTGGCTCGGAGCATATCCAGCATGCCGTCCACGGCGATCATCACGACCATCCGTCCGACGAACATGCGGGCGACGATCCGCACGCGCACGACGCCGCCGCGCATCAGGTGAAGACCGGCACCGCCGGCTATCACCCGCATGAAAGCCCGCTGACGATGCTGGTGCCGCTCGGCACGCTCGCCGTCGGCGCGGTGCTCGCCGGCTTCGTCTTCCACGGCATCTTCATCGATGCGGAAGAGGGCGCCGCCTTCTGGCAGGGCAGCGTCGCCTTCGACACGCACCTGATGCACGCGATGCACGAGGTGCCGATGTGGGTGAAGCTGTCGGCGACGGCGGCGATGCTGCTCGGCCTGTTCATCGCCTGGGCGATGTACATCCGCAGCAAGGATGCGCCCTCGCGGCTCGCCGCGCAGTTCGACCAGCTCTACCGCTTCCTGCTCAACAAATGGTATTTCGACGAGCTTTACGGCTTCCTATTCGTGCGCCCGGCGATGGCGCTCGGCCGCATCTTCTGGACGCGCGGTGACGAGGGGACGATCGACCGGTTCGGCCCCAATGGCATCGCCGCGCTCGCCACCGGCGGCAACCGTCTGCTCGGCCGGTTCCAGACCGGATATCTCTATACCTATGCGCTGGTGATGCTCTTGGGCCTCGCCGCCGCCGCGACCTGGGCGATGACGCGATGAACGCGCTCGGATTTCCGATCCTCAGCATCATGCTGCTGGTGCCGACCGTGGCTGCGGTCGCCTGCCTGTTCCTGGGCGCGAACGGCGCGCGCTGGACGGCGCTGATCGCGACGCTGGCCAATCTCGCGCTCGGTATCCTGCTCTGGGCCTCCTACGACATCGGCGGGGCGCAGTGGCAGTTCGTCGAGTATAACGACCGGCTGTTCGGCGTCTTCAACTGGGCGCTGGGTATCGACGGCATCGCGCTGATGCTCACCATGCTCTCGGTCTTCCTGATGCCGATCTGCATCGGCGCGAGCTGGACGGCGATCGACAAGCGCGTGCCCGAATATATGGCGGCGTTCCTGGTCATCGAGACGCTGATGCTGGGCGTGTTCTTCGCGCAGGACATCTTCCTGTTCTACATCATGTTCGAAGCCGGCCTCATCCCGATGTATCTCATCATCGGCATCTGGGGCGGCGCGAACCGGATCTACGCCAGCTACAAATTCTTCCTCTACACCCTGCTCGGATCGGTGCTGATGCTGGTCGCGATGCTGTGGATGGTGCAGCAATCGGCCACCACCAGCATCCCGGTGCTGCTGGAGTATGATTTCCCGCCCGAAGCGCAGACATGGCTGTGGCTGGCCTTCTTCGCCTCCTTCGCGGTGAAGCTGCCGATGTGGCCGGTCCATACCTGGCTTCCCGACGCGCACGTCCAGGCGCCGACTGCTGGCTCGGTGATCCTGGCGGGCGTGCTGTTGAAGCTCGGCGGTTATGGCTTCGTCCGCTTCTCGCTGCCGATGTTCCCGGAGGCCTCGGCGCAGATGTTCTGGCTGGTGATGGGTCTCAGTCTCGTCGCCATCGTCTACACTTCGCTCGTCGCGCTGGTGCAGAAGGACATGAAGAAGCTGATCGCTTATTCGTCCGTCGCGCACATGGCGTTCGTCACCATCGGTCTCTTCGCCTTCAATCGGCAGGGTATCGAAGGTGCGCTGGTGGTGATGCTCAGCCACGGCCTCGTCTCGGGCGCCTTGTTCCTCTGCGTCGGCGTGATCTACGACCGTCTCCATACCCGCGAGATCGATCGCTACGGCGGGCTTTCCGACAACATGCCGGCCTACGCGCTGCTGTTCCTGCTGTTCACGATGGCGTCGATCGGCTTGCCGGGCACGTCGGGCTTCGTCGGCGAGTTCCTGGCGCTGGTTGGCGCGTACGAGGCGTCCAGCCTCGTTGCGGTCATCGCGACTACCGGCATCATCCTCGGCGCCTGCTACATGCTCTATCTTTATCGCCGCATCGCCTATGGCGCGCTCGACAAGCCCGATGTCGCGGCGATGCCCGATCTCAACAAGCGCGAGATGGCGATCCTCGCGCCGATCGCCGCGGCCGTCCTTTGGATGGGCGTCTATCCCGAAAGCTTCCTCGCGCCTATGCGCGCCGACGTCGGCGTGCTGGTCGAGCGGATCGCGCGCGCCAAGCCTGCGGGTGACGGCCAGGCGACCCCCGGAACCGGCGTTCCCGCCGGCGCCGAACACCGCACCGCCGGCGAAGGGGCGCATTGATGACCATCTGGGAAATCTTCGCCCGCATCGCGCCGGAGCTGATCCTCGCCGTCGGCGCGACCGATCTGCTGCTGCTCGCCGCCTTCCGCCAGACGCCGGGCGCCTATCGCTTCATCTGCTGGTCTTCGGTCGCGCTGCTCGCGCTCGCGGCGCTGTCGCTGCTCGGCCCGGCCGGCAATGGCGGCGCACTGTTCGACGGCCAGTATCAGGCCGATCCGTTCGCCGCCTTCGCCAAGGTGCTGATCTTCCTCGCCTCCGCGGTCGCGATCATCGCGGCGCCCGGCTTCTTCTCGCGCCAGGGCGATCACCGCGGCGAATATCCGGTACTGATCCTGCTCTCCGCGATCGGCATGAGCGTCATGGTTTCGGCCAGCGACCTCCTGACGCTCTACATCGGGCTCGAGCTGCAGAGCCTCGCCGCTTATGTGCTTGCGTCCTTCCAGCGCCGCGACGTGCGCTCGGCCGAGGCAGGGCTCAAATATTTCGTGCTCGGCGCGCTTGCCAGCGGCATCCTGCTCTACGGCATCTCGCTGCTCTACGGCTTTACCGGGACGACACTGTTCTCCGGCATCTCCGAAGCGGTTGCGGCGGACGGGGTTTCGACCGGCGAGCTGTTCGGGCTGGTGTTCGTCCTCGCCGGACTCGCCTTCAAGGTCTCGGCGGTGCCCTTCCACATGTGGACGCCCGACGTCTACGAAGGCGCGCCGACGCCGGTCACCGCCTTCTTCGCCTCGGCACCGAAGGTGGCTGCGATGGCGCTGCTCGTGCGCGTGACGATCGACGCGCTTGGCCCGGCGACCGATGCCTGGCGGCAGATCATCATCTTCATGGCGCTCGCCTCCACCATTCTCGGCGGCGTCGCGGCGATCGGTCAGCAGAATATCAAGCGGCTGCTGGCCTATTCATCGATCAACAACATCGGTTTCGCGCTCATCGGCCTCGCCGCCGGGACCCGCGCGGGCGTTGCCGCGGTGCTGTTCTACATGGCGATCTACGTGGTGATGACGCTCGGCACCTTCCTGATCGTGCTGCGCATGCGCGATGCCGAGGGGCGGCCGGTGGAGACGATCGCGTCGCTCTCCGGCCTGTCGCGCAGCCGCCCGGCGCTTGCGGCGGCGATGATGCTGTTCATGTTCTCGATCGCCGGCATCCCGCCGTTGATGGGTTTCTGGCCGAAATTCTACGTGTTCAACGCGGCGGTCGAGGCGAACCTGACCTGGCTCGCGGCGGTCGGCATCGCCACCTCGGTGATCGGCGCCTTCTATTATCTCAAGATCATCAAGACGATGTATTTCGACGATCCGGCGCCGGCCTATGGCCCGACGCATGCGCCGGCCGAGACGATGGTGATCGGTGCCGCAGCGCTGTTCGTGTCGCCGCTCGGCCTGTTCGCGCTGCCTGCGCTCGGCACCGCCTCGCTGATCGCCGCGAGCGCCTTGCTCTGAGCCACATCGGCCCCGGGCCAAGCGCATGATCCGTGTCGTTGTCGAAACCGCATCGACCAACGACGATGTGCTGGCCGATGCGCGCGATGGTGCGCCGGAAGGACTATGGCTTCGCGCCGACCGGCAGACCGCTGGGCGGGGACGGCAGGGAAGGGCGTGGCAATCCCCGCCGGGCAATCTCTACGCCAGCACGCTTGTCCGCCTGCAAGCCGGTGATCCGGCCGCCGCGACGCTTGCGCTGGTCGCCGCCGTCGCGTTGCAGGATGTGACGGCACGCCTTGCACCCGCCGCCGTGATCCGGATCAAGTGGCCCAACGACCTGCTCGCCGATGGCGCCAAGCTCGCCGGCATCCTGCTGGAACGGGAGGGCGATGCGGTGGTGATCGGCTTCGGCGTCAATCTCGCGCATCACCCGGACGACATTGATCGCTGTGCGATAAACTTGGCGGTGCTCGGGGCATCCTGCACGCCCGGTATGGCGGTAGAGTTACTGGCCGAGTGTTTCGCCCGCTGGCTCGCGCGGTGGCGGAACGAGGGCCTTGCTCCGATCCGCACCGCCTGGCTCGCCGCCGCACACCCCATCGGCACCGCGCTCTCCACAGCCGAAGGCGATGGCCTGTTCGACGGCCTCGAAGCCGACGGCGCGCTCAGGCTTTGCTTGGCCGACGGCAGCGTCCGTGTCATGCACGCCGGCGACGTCTTCCTCATCTGAAAGCCCGCTCATGCTGCTCGCGATCGATGCCGGAAACACCAATGTCGTGTTCGCGCTGCTGGACGGCGGGGTAATTCGTGCACGCTGGCGGATCGCGACCGATGCGCGGCGCACGGCGGACGAATATGCGGTGTGGCTGCACCAGCTCCTCGCGCTGGAGGGGCTGGATCGTAGCGCGATCGATGCGGTGATCGTCGGCACGGTGGTGCCGCGCGCGCTCCACAATCTCCAGGTGCTGGCCAACAAATATTTCGGCGTCGACGCGCTGATCGCCGGCCGTCCGCCGATTGAATGGCCAATCGAGCTCGACGTCGCGGAGCCCGGTACGGTCGGCGCGGACCGGGTGCTCAACAGCATGGCGGCGCATGCGGCGCACCCGGGCGATCTCATCGTCATCGATTTCGGCACCGCGACCACCTTCGACGTCGTCGATTATTCGGGCGCTTACAAAGGCGGCGTGATCGCGCCGGGGATCAACCTCTCGCTCGACGCGCTGGTCGCCGCTGCGGCGCGGCTGCCGCGGATCGCCATCGAGGCGCCGGACGGCGATATGTCGGTGATCGGCCGCACCACCGAGGCGCAGATGCATATCGGCATCTTCTGGGGCTATGTCTCGATGATGGAAGGCATCACGAAGCGGATGAAGGCCGAGATTGGCCGGCCCACCAAGGTGATCTCGACAGGCGGTCTCGCCATCTTGTTCGACAAGCACACCGGCATCTTCGACGCGGTGGAGCCGGATCTCACCGTCCAGGGTCTGGCCTTGCTCTATGGGGGTCGATCCGCCACTTAGACGCGACGTCGCCATTGTTGGTAAAGCGCCGCGATCCCGGCACACGCAGGGCTGGATTGCTTCGTCGCTCCGCTCCTCGCAATGACGAATTTGGCGCGCCCCGAACGAAAGAAACGAATGAAACCCGGCAAAGAACTTCTCTTCCTCGCGCTCGGCGGATCGGGCGAGATCGGCATGAACGTCAACCTCTACGGCTGCGACGGCAAGTGGCTGATGGTCGACCTAGGGATGACCTTCGCCGATCCCGCCTATCCCGGCGTAGAGATCGTGTTGCCGGACCTGGGCTTCATCGAGGAGCGGCGCAAGGACCTCACCGCCATCGTCCTCACCCACGGGCATGAGGATCATATCGGGGCGATCCCCTACCTCGCCGCCGATCTCGGCGTGCCGCTCTATGCCACTCGCTTCACCGCCGGGCTGATCGCCGAGAAATTGCAGGAGGAAGGGCTGACCGGCCAGGTCGATCTGCGCGTCGTCGGCACCGTCGCGGCCGAGGCGATCGGACCGTTCGGCGTCACCTGGGTGCCGCTCGCACACTCGATCGCCGAGGCGAACGCGCTGCTGATCGAGACGCCGCACGGCAATGTTTTCCACACCGGCGACTGGAAGATCGATGCCGCGCCGCAGATCGGCCAACCGGCGAGCGACGAGGAGCTTCGCGCCATCGGCGACAAGGGCATCGCGGCGATGGTCTGCGATTCGACCAATGTGTTCAACGAGAAGGCGTCCGGCTCCGAAGCGACCGTGCGCGGCGGGATCGAGGAGAGCGTGGCGGCGGCGAAGGGCAGGGTGGTCGTCACCACCTTCGCATCGAACGCTGCACGGCTGCACACCCTGGGCCGCGTTGCGACCGTGACGGGACGCAAGCTTTGCGTGGCAGGGCGCTCGCTCGATCGTATCCTGCGCGTCGCCCGGACGGCTGGCTATCTGCAGGATTTTCCCGAGACGGTGGATTTCGACACCGCGATGCGGCTGCCGCGGCGCGAGGTTCTGATCGTCGCGACAGGCGGGCAGGGCGAGCAGCGCGCGGCGCTCGCGCGGATGGCGTTCGACAGCCATCCGATCAAGCTGGAGAAGGGCGATACGGTGATCTTCTCGTCGCGCCAGATACCCGGCAACGAGCTGGCGATCGGGCGGATCATGAACGCGCTCGCGCGGCTCGACGTCATCACCGTCACCGAGCGGCAGGCGCATGTCCATGTCTCGGGACATCCGGCACGGCCAGAGCTCGCCGCTCTGTATCACCGCATCCGCCCGCAGTTGCTGATCCCGGTCCATGGCGAGGCGCGGCACCTGCACGAACATGCGCGCTTCGCAGTCGAGGAAGGCATTCCGCAGGCCTTCGTCCAGGAGAATGGCGATCTGGTCCGCATTGCGCCGGACGGCCCCAAGAAGCTGGGCGAGCAGCGCGTCGGCCGCCTCGTGCTCGACGGCGACGTGATCCTGCCCGCCGACGGGACGACGATGAACGAGCGGCGCAAGGCCTCGGTCAACGGCAGTATCGCCGTCGCAGTGGCGCTGGACAAAGGCCGCCGCGTCGTCGGCGATGTCGAAGTCGCGTTGTCAGGCTTGCCGGTCGAGGAGGATCGCGAGGATTTTCTGGCGGATGCCCGCGCCGCCGCGAAGGATGCTGCCAACGGCGGGCCTGCCGACGAGGCGAAGCTGCGCGAAGCGATCCGGCTCGCGGTCCGCCGGCGCGCGACCGACTGGACCGGCAAGAAGCCGCTTGTCGATGTGCTTTTGATCCGGGTGTGACGACATGAAGATCGGCTCGATCCTCGCCATCTATGCCCTCTTCTGGGTGATGGGCTTCTTCCTCTGCCTGCCGTTCGGTGTGCGCACCGACGAGGAGGTGGGCGCGCGCAGCAAGCCCGGTCACGCCGACAGCGCGCCGCACCGCTTCAGCTTCGGCAAGGCGGCACTCCGCGCGACGATCCTCTCCGCCGTCGCCTTCGCGCTGTTTTATCTGAACTATCTCTACGGCTGGATCAGCGTCGCCGACATCGACTGGGCCGCGCCGCCGGCGCGTTAGGCGCGCAGGCGCTCGATCGCCTGGGCGAGCGCGACGTAAAGCTTGCCCATGTCTGACGAGAGGATGGTGACGCCGAGCGCCGATCCGTCGCGGTCCGCGAGCACGCGGCGAATCATCGATTCGAAATCGTGGATGTAGCGGTTCACCTGCTCGCGGAATTCCGGCTCGGTCTCATAGAGCTGCAGCACCTCGCGCGCCTCGCCCGAATCAAGCAGCCGGACTGCGCGGCGGGTGAAGATGCCGCGATCGCCCTTCAGATAGGCCGCCCAGGCGCTGTCGGTGACGTCGTTGGACAGGACCTTGGTTACGTCGATCGCGGTAGAATTGAGCGACTCGATGAGCAGCGCGACGCGGCGTGAAAGCGCGGCCGATTCCTGTTCCTCTCGCGTCTTATGCTCTTCGTCCATGCGGCGTTCGAGCGCGGCGGCGGTCTCGCTGATTGCGAGCAACTGCCGGGTGAGACGCTCGGACGCGGCGCGCGCCGCGTCGGCGGCGCTTTCCGCGCTCTTGGCGACATCGTCCATCTGCTGCTGGATCGGGCCGGAAATGGCGGCGGCGATCGCATCGCGGCTCGCATCCGCGAGCTTGGCGGCGCTTTCGGGGATGACCGCGCCGATTGCCGTGCGCGCGCGCTCGGCCGCTTGACCGGCGGTTTCGCGCACGCGGACCAGCGCTTCGACGAGGCTGGGCCCGGTTTCGGACGACAATTTGGCGGCGGCGCGGTCTGCTTCCGCTGCGGCTTCGCCCAGCGCGAGGATCTGCGTCTGCGCCGTATCGAGACCTGTACCGAGCCGGGTCAGCAACGCCTCCAGCACATCCTGCTGTGTCTTGAGGCTTGCTTCCGCCTCGCCCATCCGCATCGCGGCGGCGTCGGCCGAACCCTCGACGGCCTGCACCTGCGGGAGGATCGCGGTCGCGGCCGCGTTGGTCTGTTCGGCCCGCGCCTCTACCTTCTCCAGCGACGAGGAAATCTTGACGTCGAGCTGCTCGGCGACTGCGGTAAGCGCCTGCGCCATTTCATGTGCGCGATCGATGAGATCGCCGGCGCGCTCGTGGCCGGTGCCGAGCTCGGTGAACAGCTCCTGCGCGCAGGCGCGCACCGTCTGGAAGGAATCGGTGAGGATGGTCGCGCCGGTCGACCCGGATTCGCGCAACGTGTCGAACCGCTCCTCGAGCGATGCCATCTCGCGGGAAAGGCGATCCATCAGCGCATGGCTCGCGGCATCCTGCGTTGCGAGATGGCCCGCCAGACCCTGAATTCGGCCGCTGATCGTCTCGAGCCGCTGCGCGAGGTTGCGCGTCGCTTCCTCACCGGCATGTTCGAGGGCGGCGCGGTTCTGCTCGATCGAGGCGAGCATCGCGGCACCCTGCGCGTCCAGCGCCGAGCGGGTGGTGTCGACCGCGTCCGAGGCCTGGGTCATGCTGCCGTCGATCGCCGCGGTCATCGCGGCGGCGGCCTGCTCCATCCGCTCGGACGCCGCGGCGGCGTTGCTCTCGATCCGCGCGAGATGCGCGCCGAGCCGCTGCGCCGCGCCGCCGGCGGCTTCGTCCGCCTCGCGGCCGCGCGCGGCGAGCGCGGAGAGCTGCCCTTCGAGCGACCCGGCCTGGCTATGCGCCTCGATGCCGACTTCGCGCAGCGCCGTTCCGACCGCGCGCGCCTGTTCCTCGGCGCGGGGCAGATCGTGGAGAAGGACGCCGATATCGACCCGCGCGTTCGAGGCGGCCGACTCCAGCGCTTCGGCCTGGCGGTCGAGCGTCTTGGTCTCGCGGGCGAGATAATGGGTGACGCGGCCGAGCCGGTCGGCGGCTTCGTCGCCGAGCGTCATTAGCCGCTCGGCCTCGCCGGTAAGCTGCGCCTTATTGTCCGCGAGCCGTTGCGCGACGATCGCCAGCACGTTTTCCAGCGCCGTGCTCTCGCTCCGCATCTCGGCGACCGCCTGGCGGAAGCGCTCGGTCTCGCGGCGCGGCGAGCGGCCGAGGATGATCCACGCGATGCCGAGCAGGATCAGCGGCGGGCTGACAAGGTTCGCCCAGCCGAGCGCGCTCTCGATCGACGGCGGCGCGGCGCGCCACACCGACCAAGCCGAGACGGCGATCCAGGCGAGCGCGAGCAGGACGATGATCGCGCCGACGATCGCGGGGCGGCGTGACGGGCGCTCCTCGTCCGGCTCGGCCTCGCTGCCCAGCCATTCGGCGAGCGTCTGTTCCTCGGGCGCCGATTCGGGCACCGTCGAAACCCCCGCGAAAACCCCATCCCCTTGCGGCTGCTGCGCTTCTGCGCGCGGATACCCCATGCTCATCACGGGACTGTATCATGTTTGGACGCGGGCGAAAGCTGCGGCGGCAACGGGGTGTTAACGCTCGTCGCCTATGCCGGGCGGATGGTCTATGATCCGGGCGCCCTCAACGCATCGCTTGCCGCCGCGGTGGGCACCGACGGCGATCTGATGGCCGAGTTGCGCGCCGCGTTCCTCGAAAGCGCCGAGCGGCAGGCGGACCTGCTGGCCCGCGCGCGCTGCGATGCCAACTGGACGATCGCCGCCTCGCGCCTCAAGAGCGTCGCCGCGAGCTTCGGCGTCACCGGCCTTATGGACCTCGCCGAAGAGGCGCTGACCGGCGCTCCCAGCGACCCCGTTATCCTCCGCCGGATCCAAGCCGCACTCACCGACTTCCGTGGCAACGCCGCCTAAGCGCTTTGCAAGAGCCGCGGCAGCGGCTTATCCGGCTCTTCCAACCTTGTTCGGGGAAGACGCTTGGCGCTCGCCGCCCTCATTTGTGCCTATCAGGATGCTGCCGGCCCCGGCGGGCGGCTACGCGCAACCTTGCCGCTCGCGGGACGAACCTTGCTTGAGCGCCAAGCGCGGCTGGCGGCGGCGGCGGGCGCCGATCCCATCCTCGTGCTGGTCGAGCGGCTGCCGCCCGATCTGATCGCGGCGCTTGACCGGCTGCGCGGCGAAGGCATCTCGATCCGCGTCGCGCGCACCGTCGCCGAGGCCGCGGAAGCGGTGCATCCGCACGAGCCGCTGCTGCTGATCGCCGACGGGCTGATCGCCGATGCCGAGCATTTCGGCCGGATCGCCAATGCCAGCGGCGCCACCTTGCTCAGCCGCCCCGACGACGGCGACGAGACGTTCGAGCGGATCGACGCCGATTCGCGCTGGGCGGGGATCGCCAGGCTCGACGGCGCGATGCTGCGGCGGACGGCGGCGATGCTGGGCGAATGGGATCTCCAGTCGACGCTGCTGCGCCATGCCGTCCAGGCCGACGTGCGGCAGGTCGCGCTGCGCGGCGATTCGGAAGATGCGCCACTCACGATAGCCCAGCGTGACGCCGATCTGATCGCGATCGAGCAGAAGATCGTCGAAAGCGCCAATGCCGCGCGCGGCGGCTGGGCATCGCGCTACATCCTCGCGCCGATCGAGCGGCTGGCGACGCGGCTGCTGATGCCGACCCGCGTTACCCCCGATCTGTTGCGCTTCGCCGCGGCGGGGTTGACCATCGTCGCGGCGGTCCTGTTCGCGCGCGACTGGCTGTGGGTGGGCGGTGCGGTGATGCTGGCAGCGACGCCGCTCGACGGCGCCGCCGACCGGCTGTCGCTGCTTCGCATGGAGCAGCCGCGCATCCACGACTGGTGGGCGCAGATCCTGCCCGCGCTCGCCGCCATCGCGCTCGCCGCGCTTGGTTTTTCACTGTCGGCCACCTTCGGGTGGGGAAGCCTGCTGCTGGTTGCAGTGACCTTGGCGTTCCTGCTCGCGCTGCACGGCGAAACGCGGGGCGATCCAGTTCCTGCGGCCGAGTGGCTGGCGGAGCGAAAGGGGATGACGCTCCTCATGCTGCCGTTCGCGCTCACCTGGAACTGGATCGGCGGGCTCGGCGCGCTCGCGCTTTATGCCGCCGCATCCTTCTTTTGGGCGCAGCGCGCGGTGCACCGGCCCGCCGCGCCGCCCGCCGACGAGGATTAGCAGCGCTTTAACGCTGTTCGCGCTAAGCCTCCCCTATGTCGGAAGGACCGCCGAACCTGGGTGAGCGCGGAAGCGATGCGGCGCGGCTGCTGGTCGCTGCCGCACGACGCCATGCGGCCGCCGGACGGCAACTCGCCATTCCCGAAGCGCTGCGGCTCAGCGAGCAGGAGCGACGCATCGTCGCCGGCCTCGCAGACGCGCTCGGCCGGGCAGTGGAGGACGAGCTTCGGACGGCATTGGCGGTGCGCGCCGCCGCGGCCGGTCGCGAGGCGCTGGCCGCCGCGCTTTCGTCAGCGCATGTCGCGATCGCCGGGCCGCTGGTCGATCGATCCGGGTTCTGGCGCGATGGCGATCTGCTTGCAGTGCTGCTGCGCCGCGTGGAAGAGCATCGCCTCAACCGCGCCGCCGCGTCGGCTGACGATCCGCTCCCCGCGCTCATCCGGGACGGCGATGAGGAGATCGCAACCGAAGCGATGGCAGTGCTGATCGCGCGGAGCCGGCGGCTCGATCGTATCGAGGAACCGCTGGTCACCCGCACCGAACTTCCAGCGGATATCCAGCATCGTCTGGTCTGGACGGTCGCGGCGGGACTACGGCTCTACATGACGGGGCAACAGGCGCTGCCCGCAGATCTCGCCGATGCCTGGCTCGCCGAAGAGGCTGCGAACTTTCTCGCGCATTATGACGAGGGCGACACGCTCGATGCCCGCTGCGCGCGGCTGGCGGTGCTGCTCGATGCGGCAGGCCGGCTGGACGATGATTTCCTGATCCACGCGCTGGGCGGCGGCAGCTTTGCGCTGTTCCTGGCCGCGATCGCGCTTCGTGCGCGCCTTGCCGCCAGCGATGCGTGGACGATCCTGTCCGACACCGACGGGCGCGGTGCGCCACTTCTGCTGCGCGCCGCCGGCGTCGGGCGGCATGCCTCTGCTGCGCTGCTGCTCGCCTTGGCGCGCGAGGAGTCGGCTTTGGCGCCGCAGCTCGACCTCTTCGACCTCGTCGATCCCGATACCGCGCGCGCCGCGCTCCGGCTGTGGCGCACCGATCCGGCCTATCGCGCCGCGCTGGCCCGGATGCTGGACCGCGAGGCGGCATGAGCGCACTCGAGCAGAGCAACGCCGCGCCGGTCCGCGGCCGTGTCGATCGCGACGGACGGCTGATCGAGGCCGAACCGATGCTCGAGGCGCTGCACCTCCGCGCCGGCGGCGTGCCCGGCGGGCCGATCGCGGTGCCACAGATCGCGGCCCTGGTGCGGCTGTCGCGGCGGCTCGGCATCGTCGTCTCGCGCGCGGTCGTCGCGGCGGACGGCGACGACGATCTCGACTTATGGGTGCGCGCCGATCCGGGCGATGAGGGCGCCTCGCTTTCCGTGTCCGGCTGGCGGCGCCAGCCCGCGCGGCCGCCTGCCGACGCGCCCCAGCACGAGCGCGACGCTGATTTCCTCCGCGCCGGCGCGGACTGGATGTGGGAGACAGACGCGCGGCTCAATTTCACTGCCCTGTCCTCCGCCGCGATCGTCGCGTCGGGGCGCCCGACCGCCGATCTGATCGGCCGCCAGCTCACCCGGCTGTTCCGGCTCGAAGAGGATCGCGACGGCAATCTGCCAATCCTGACCGCGCTCGCCGATCACCGCCGCTTCGATCGGCAGGTCGCGATCCTGCGCGGGCCGACGCGCGCGCGCTATCGCCTCGCCGGCATACCGATGATCGACGGGGCAGGGCGCTTCGCGGGCTTCCGCGGCTCGGCGACCGGCATCGGCGATCCCGACATCCCAGCCAACGACACGCGCGACCCCGATGCGCCGGCATTCGGCGAGCGTCTCGACACGGCGCTGCGAGTTCCGCTCGACCATATCGTCAGCGCCGCCGAGGCGATGCGCGCGCAGGCGGAAGGCCCGCTCGGCGACGATTATGTTGGCTATGCGGGCGATATCGCCTCGGCCGGTCGGCACCTCCTCGCGCTGGTCGACGATCTGGTCGATCTCCAGGCGATCGAGCGGACCGATTTCCGCCCGTCGCTGGAAGCGCTCGATCTCGCCGATATCGCCCGCCGCGCCGCCGGCCTGCTCGCGGTGCGCGGCGCGGACCGCGGCGTGAAGATCGACACGCCCGGTGAGGACGAGCAGGCGCCGGCGATCGGCGAGTTCCGCCGCACGCTGCAAATTCTCACCAATCTCGTCGCCAACGCGGTCCGCTATTCGCCCGAAGGCGCGATGGTCTGGATCCGCACCGAGCGCGAAGGCGACATCGTCGCCGTCGTCGTCGCCGATCAGGGCAAGGGCATCGCGCCCGACGATCACGAGCGCATCTTCCACAAGTTCGAGCGGGTCGATCCCGCCGAACCGGGCGGCACCGGCCTCGGCCTCTACATCGCCCGCCGACTCGCCCGCGCGATGGGCGGCGACATCATCGTCGACAGCGCGCCGGGGCAGGGCGCGCGCTTCACCCTGACGCTCCCGGCAGCTTAACACCGTTCGAAAACGAACGTAGTCGTCCGTTTTCGGACAAACAGCGACGCGCTTCGCAGAGACGAGAGCCAGCGGCACGCGAATTGCTGACTGTCGAGCCGAATGGCTTTGGAGGGTCTGATGCGTCGTTTGTTCTGCGCTGCTTTTGTGACGAGTTTGCTGACGACGGCGTGTGCCGGTCCCAATAGTGTCCGGCCTGTTGCCGTGCCATCACGGGCTGCGGCGGCGCCCAATTGGGAAGGCGAGATGCGCGGCGATCCGTGGCCGATTTTTACGACCCTGACGCTCGCGCCGGATGCGCCGACTGGCACGCTCGATCTCAACGGCCAGAAGCTCGAGCTGACCGATGTGATATGGAGCGGCGAGCGGCTCACAGCCAATGCCAAGGGTAGCCGCGGCCCGATCCCGATCGAGGCAATGCGGACGGACGACCGCCTCATCGGCACATTACGCGGTCAGACCGAGCGTCCTTTCGAATTGCGGGCATTTGTGTTGCCAAAAGCAGCCGCCAATCGCCTCGAAGCCTGGCGTCAGGATGTGGATGCACTCGCGACCCGCTTCGCCGCAGCCGATCGGAGCTTTTCGCCCGACGCCCGTGTTCGCTTCCAGGAAGCGCTTCGCAGTCTCCGGCGCGAGATCCCGCGGCTCAACGACAATCAGATCATCGCGCGCATGGCCGCGGCGATCGCGCTGGCCGACAACGCGCACACGCGGCTCTATCTCCTCCGCAACCGTACGGCGCTCCGCCGCCTGCCGATCCGGCTCTGGTGGTTCGGCGACGATCTCCGTATCGTCCGGGCGCCGCGCGATCAGGCCGGGTTTCTCGGTTGCCGGGTGACGGCGATCGGCGGGGTGGATGCCGCAACGGCGAAGCGCCGGGTGGCGCCGCTCTTCGCCGGCAACGCCTCCTGGCAAACCTACAAAAGCAGTTATTCGCTATCGAGCCCGGATGCGCTTCAGGGCGTCGGCGTGATCACCGATGCCGATCGCGTCAAGCTGACACTGGCGGACTGCCCGGCGGCGGGCCAGGTGACGATGGCGACGCCGGCGCTCGTGCCAAGCGACAAGGCGGTGGAAGCTTGGTGGGATCTCAGCCCGCTCAAGGCCGCGACCGGCGATTGGGTCCAGGCGCTCGATGACAAACGGGCTTCCCTGCCGCTGCATCTCCGCCAGCCCGACCACAATTATTGGTATGAGGCGCTGTCAGGCACGAACGCGCTTTATGTCAATTACAGCCGTTCTCAGGAGGATGCCACCGAGACCACGGCGGCATTTGCCGATCGCGTGCTTGCGGAGGTGGCGCGGACGAAACCTTCAGCGCTGATTCTCGATCTCAGGTTCAACACCGGCGGCAATCTCGAACTCGGCCGCGACATGATGCAGCGGCTCGAGCAGGCGACACGCGGCATCCCGCGCTACATCATCACCGGCCGCGCCACTTTCTCGGCCGGTATCACGCACCTCGCGTCATGGCGCGAGGCAGGCAATGTCACGATCGTCGGGGAGCCGGCGGGCGACCGGCTCGACATGTGGGCCGAGGGCGGCAACATCCGTCTACCCAATTCGGGCCTCGACGCGCATTTCGCCAATGCCGCGCATTCCTATTCGCCGACGCCGTGCCCGCCCGATGTGGCATGCCTCGACATGGCAAGTCCGGACATCGCGCCCGATATTCCCCTTACCGAGCGGTGGGCGGATTACCGGGCGGGGAGGGACGTCGCGCTGGAAGCGATCATGGCGGACTTGGCCCGGCGCGGTTCCTGACCGCGCCGGCGGTCAGCGCTTGTCGACGGGCACGTAATCGCGCTGCGTCTGGCCGGTGTAGAGCTGGCGCGGACGGCCGATCTTCTGCTCGGGGTCGGAGATCATCTCGTTCCACTGCGCGACCCAGCCGACGGTGCGGGCGAGCGCGAACAGCGCCGTGAACATCGAGGTCGGGAAGCCGATCGCGTTGAGGATTACGCCCGAATAGAAATCCACGTTCGGGTAGAGCTTCTTCTCGATGAAATAATCGTCCTTGAGCGCGATCTGCTCCAGCTCCTGCGCGGTATCGAGCACTGGATCGGAGATGCCCAGCTCCTTCAGCACTTCCTGCGCGGTCTTCTGCATCACCTTTGCGCGCGGATCGAAATTCTTGTAGACGCGGTGGCCGAAGCCCATCAGCCGGAACGGATCGTTTTTGTCCTTCGCGCGGGCGATATATTCCGGGATCTTGTCGGGCGTGCCGATCTCGCGGAGCATGTTGAGCGCCGCCTCGTTCGCGCCGCCGTGCGCCGGACCCCAGAGGCATGCGATGCCGGCCGCGATGCAGGCGAACGGGTTGGCGCCCGACGAGCCCGCCAGCCGCACCGTCGAGGTGGAAGCATTCTGCTCGTGATCGGCGTGGAGGATGAAGATGCGGCGCATCGCATTCTCGATCACCGGATTGACCTCATATTTCTCGGCCGGGACGCCGAAGGTCATGCGCAGGAAATTGCCGGTATAGGTCAGCGAGTTGTCCGGATACATGAACGGCTGACCGACCGAATATTTATACGCCATCGCCGCGATCGTCGGCATCTTGGCGATCAGCCGGTGGCTGGCGATCATCCGCTGCTCGGGATCGGTGATGTCGGTCGAGTCGTGGTAGAAGGCCGAAAGCGCGCCGACGACGCCGCACATGATAGCCATCGGATGCGCGTCGCGCCGGAAACCGCGGTAGAAGGTCGCGAGCTGCTCGTGCAGCATGGTGTGGCGCGAGATCGTGTAGGTAAAATTCTTGAGCTCGTCGGCGGTCGGAAGCTCGCCGTTCAGCAGCAGGTACGAGACTTCCATGAAGGTGGAATTCTCCGCGAGCTGATCGATCGGATAGCCGCGATGGAGGAGAATGCCCTCGTCGCCGTCGATATAGGTAATCGCGCTCTCGCAGCTCGCCGTCGAGGTGAAGCCCGGATCGTAGGTAAAGAGCCCGGTCTGGCCGTAGAGCTTGCGGATATCGATGACCGAAGGGCCGACCGAACCGTCGAGCACTGCATAATCGTTGGTGTTGCCGCCGATGTTCAGCGCTGCTTTGGTGTCGGCCATAATCTCATTCCCCTATAGGTTCGCCCGCTCCGCGATCCGCGCGAGGCTCTCGTCGCGGCCCAGCAGAACCAGCACATCGAATATTCCCGGCGACGTCGCCCGGCCGGTCAGTGCAGCGCGCAGCGGCTGCGCCACCTGGCCGAGCTTCACGCCGGCGCTTTCGGACACCCCACGCACGGCCTGCTCTGTCGCCTCGCCCGTCCACTCGGGCAGCGCGGAAAGCGCCGCATGGACGAGGGCGAGCAGGTCCGCCGCTTCGCCTTCTAGCAAGGCGGCGGCGCGCTCGTCGAGGTCCAAGGGACGGGTTTTGAAAAGAAACGTTGCGCCTTCCGCAATCTCGCCCAGCGATTTGGCGCGCGGCTTGAGCTCGGGCATCGCGCGGGTCAGCAGATCGCGATCGGCCTCGGTGAGCGGCCGCCCGACCAGCTTGGCGATATCCGGGGCGGCGATGTCCGCCAGCCGGGCATCGTCGGCCTCACGGATGTAGTGGCCGTTGAGATTTTCGAGCTTCTTGATGTCGAAGCGCGAGGGCGAACGGCCGACGTGCGCGAGATCGAACCATTTCACCGCATCCTCGCGCGCGATGATCTCGTCGTCGCCATGGCCCCAGCCGAGGCGGAGGAGATAGTTGGATAAGGCTTCGGGCAGGATGCCCAGTTCGTCGCGGTAATTGTCGACGCCGATCGCGCCGTGGCGCTTGGACATTTTGGCGCCGTCCTGTCCGTGGATCAGCGGCACATGCGCATAGACCGGCTCGGGCCAGCCCATCGCGCGGATGATTCCGAGCTGGCGGAAGGCGTTGTTGAGATGATCATCGCCGCGGATGACGTGGGTCACGCCCATGTCGTGATCGTCTACCACCACCGCGAGCATATACGTGGGCGTGCCGTCCGAGCGGAGCAGGATCATGTCGTCCAGCTCGGCATTCTGGACGGTGACGCGGCCCTGGACCGCATCCTCGATCACCGTTTCGCCTTCGTGCTCGGCTTTCAGGCGGACAACGTAGGGCGCATCGGGGGAGGGCGCGTCGGGCGCGCAGTCGCGCCACACGCTGTTGACCTTGAACGGCCGGCGCTCGGCCTGCGCGGCGGCGCGCTGCGCGGCGAGCTCCTCCTGCGTCATGTAGCAGCGATAGGCGTGGCCGTTGGCGAGCATTTCGTGTGCGACCGCCGCGTGCCGCTCGGCGAAACGCGACTGGAAATAGGCGTCACCGTCCCAGTCGAGCCCCAGCCAGCGCATGCCGTCCAGGATGGCGTCGATCGCGGCCTGGGTGGAGCGCGCTTTGTCGGTATCCTCGATCCGGAGCAGGAACTTGCCGCCGTGGTGGCGCGCGAACAGCCAGTTGAACAGTGCGGTCCGGGCGCCGCCGATATGGAGGAACCCGGTCGGCGAGGGCGCGAAACGGGTGACGACCGAACGAGGCTCGATGCTTGCGCTCACGCGCGGATTCTCCAAGGATGGCGCCCGAGATGGCGACGAAAGACGCGGGCGCCCCTAGCATAGCGGTACGGTCGCTACAAATAGCGGCCGGTGTTGGAGCGCGCGTGCGTCCGCTGGGGTCGCTCCGCAGCCTGGCCGAAGCGCTGGAGCTGATCGCGGAGCGCGAGCACGACCGCCTGCCGCTGTGGCTGCCGGTAGGGCTGGGTGCCGGCATCGCGGCCTGGTTCGTCCTGCCCGACGCGCGGTGGTGGACCGTGTTCTTGCTGATCGCAGCGGCGTTGGCGATGGCCGCGCTCGCATTCGCCGGCGGCACGCGATGGGGACGCGCGCTGGCGATCTTCGCAGGCGTAGCGGCGCTCGGCGTTGCGCTCATATGGTGGAAGGCGGAGCGGGTTGCGGCGCCGGTGCTGGAAAGGCCTGTCGTCACATCCTTCACCGGACGGATCGCGCAGGTCGAGCCGCTGCCCGCACGACAAAGCGTACGGCTGACCCTCGCAACCGCGAGCGACGACATCCCTCCCAAAGTCCGCGTGAGCATTCCAGAGGACCGAATGCGCGATGGCCTCCGGCCGGGTGCCGAGATCGCCTTGCGGACGCGCCTGATGCCGCCGCCGCCGATGGCGGTGCCTGGCGCGTATGACTTCGCTCGCGTCGCCTGGTTTCAAGGGCTCGGCGGCACCGGGCGGGTGATCGGCGACGTCGAAATAGTGCGCGAAGCGCCGCGCGGCGCTTGGGGCGACCGGATCGCGGGCTGGCGCCAGCAACTCTCGGCGCATGTCCGCGAAAGCGTGGGCGAGGGCGGCGCGGGCGCTATCGCCGCGACGCTGGTGACCGGCGACCGCGGCGCGATCACCGATGAGGATGCCGAAGCGATGCGGCGCAGTGGTTTGGCGCACCTGCTCTCGATCAGCGGCCTGCACGTGACCGCGGTGGTGGGCGCCGCGATGCTGCTGACCTTGAAGCTGCTCGCGCTCAGCCCGGCGCTGGCGTTGCGCTGGCCGCTGGTGCTGGTCGCCGCGGGGGCCGGCGCCGCGACCGGCGTTTCCTATACGCTGCTCACCGGCGCGGAGGTGCCGACGATCCGCTCGTGCATCGCGGCGCTGCTTGTCCTCGGCGGCATCGCGATGGGGCGCGAGGCGCTGACCCTGCGCCTGATCGCGGCGGGCGCGCTCATCGTGCTGCTGTTCTGGCCCGATGCGCTTGCCGGACCCAGCTTCCAGATGAGCTTCGCCGCGGTGACGTCGATCGTGGTGCTGCACGAGCATCCGCGCGTAAAGGCGCTGCTCGCGCGGCGGGAGGAAGGATATGCGGCGCGGATCGCGCGCGGCATGCTCGCGCTGCTGCTCACCGGTATCGCCGTCGAGCTTACCTTGACGCCGATCGCACTGTTCCACTTTCACAAATCCGGCATGTACGGCGCGCTCGCCAACATTATCGCGATCCCGCTCACCACCTTCATCGTCATGCCGGCCGAGGCGCTGGGATTGTTGTTCGATGTCGTCGGACTCGGCGCGCCCTTCTGGTGGGTGGCAGGGCAGGGGCTGACCTTCATGCTGTGGATCGCCCATAGCGCGGCCAATGCGCCGGGTGCGCTCGCGATGCTGCCGAGCATGCCGCCGGGCGCCTTCGGCCTGATCGTGGCAGGCGGACTATGGGCCGCGCTCTGGCAGACGCGCTGGCGGCTGGCGGGTTTCGCGCCGATCGTCGCGGGCGCGTTGTGGGCATTCGCGACACCCCCGCCGGATCTGCTGGTGACGGGCGACGGCCGCCATCTCGCGCTACGCATGCCCGACGGGAGGTTCGCGACGCTGCGCGGTCGCGCCGGGGATTATGTGCGCGGCATATTGGGCGAAGGGCTCGGCACCGACGGCGAACTGTCCGCGCTCGACGAGACGAGGACGGCCTCCTGTAGCCGCGACCTCTGCGTCACCGATATCGTCCGCGACGGCCGGCGTTGGCGCCTTCTGGCCACCCGAAGCCGTGACTTCGTCGCCTGGCGCGACATGATCCGTGCCTGCGCAGAGGCCGATATCGTCGTCGCCGACCGGCGATTGCCAGAAGCCTGTGCGCCGCGCTGGATCAAGGCCGATCGCGCATTGCTGGCAAAGACCGGCGGCCTCGCCATATCATTGGGCGGTCGGCCCAAGGTCGTCAGCGTCGCGGATCGCGTTGGGCGACACCCCTGGCGGCAAGACGGTCAGTCGTCGGCTTTCACGGCGGCGAGTTCGTTGCCGGCGACATCGACGAAATGAAATCGCTTGCCGCCGGGGAAAGCGAAAATCGGCTTACTGATCGTCCCGCCGGCCGCCTCGACCGCGGTCACTGCCGCCTCCAGATCGTCTACTGCGATCACCGGCAGCGGCGCGCCGGGGGCTTCGCTGCTATCGCCCTGGAGACCGATGTCCGTATCGCCGCTGGTCGTGGCGGCATAGGTCGGCCCAAACGCGGTCAAGCTCCAGCCGAACGCACGCTCGTAGAAGGCCTTGGCGGCGGCAACATCGCGAACGGGCAGTTCGACGTAGTTCAGCCGTGCCATCAGTAGCGTCGCAGAAGGCCCGCGAGCTTGCCCTGCACGACCACCTGATCGGGCCGGTAGCGCTGCGGATCGTAATTGCGGTTGGCGGGATCGAGCCGGATCATCGAACCTTCGCGGCGGAAGGTCTTGAGCGTTGCTTCGCTATTGTCGACCAGCGCGACCACGATCTCGCCGTCGCGCGCGGTGTCGGTCTTGCGCACCAGCGCATAGTCTCCGTCGAGAATGCCCTCGTCGACCATCGAGTCCCCGGACACTTCCAGCGCATAATGTTCGCCCGGCCCAAGCAGCGCGGCGGGGACCGCGAGGCTTTCGGTGCCCTGCAGCGCCTCGATCGGCGTGCCGGCGGCGATCCGGCCGTGCAGCGGAAGCTCGACGATGTCGTTCGAGTTCGCGGCAGCGGGGATGACGGGGCGGGGCGCCGCCTTGGATGCCGCGCCGTCGGGCATTTTCACCACTTCCAGCGCGCGGGCGCGATTGGGAAGGCGGCGGATGAACCCGCGCTCTTCGAGCGCCGAGATCAGCCGGTGGACGCCGGACTTCGATTTCAGCTCCAGCGCGTCCTTCATCTCCTCGAACGAGGGCGAGACGCCGCTGTCGGCTAGATGGTCGTGGATGAAGATCAACAGCTCTTGTTGCTTGCGCGTCAGCATCACCTCGGCCCTTCATTGGAACGGACAGGGAACGTGTAGGAAACGCCGCGGAACCTGTCAAGCGAGCGCAGAGCGCGTCACGCCGGCGATATCGAGGAAGTTGGCGAGGAGGGCATGGCCCTGATCGCTCGCCACGCTTTCCGGGTGGAACTGAACGCCATGGATCGGGAGATGTTGATGCCGCAAACCCATCACGACGCTGCCCGCGGTGGCGTTGACGAGGAGCGGCGCGACAACGCCCTCCGCCGCGAGCGAATGATAGCGCGCGACGGTGAAGGACGACGGCAGGCCGGCGAATACGCCGCTGCCGTCGTGCGCGATCGCCGATGTCTTCCCGTGGACGGGCGCGGTTCGCACGATCCGTTCGCCCCAATGCGTCGCAATCGCCTGATGGCCGAGGCATACGCCGAGCAGCGGACGGGCCGCCGCCACGCAGGCGGCGACGAGATCGGGCGACACCCCGGCATCCTCCGGTCGCCCCGGTCCCGGCGAGATGACGAACGCCTGTGCGCCGCTCGCCAGCGCCTCGGCCGCGGTCAGCGCGTCGTTCCGCTCCACCCGCACCTCGGCACCCAATTCGACGAAATAGCGCACCAGATTCCAGGTGAAGCTGTCGTAATTGTCGATGACGAGGATCATGCCGCCTTCATGCGCCTGCCGCGCCCGCGGTCAATGTCATTGATGCGTTAAGGGGAGGCCCCATATAACGGGCCAAGACTGGAGTCCCGATGACCGAAACTTTCCCCGTTCTTCCGCTGCGCGACATCGTCGTCTTTCCGCACATGATCGTGCCGCTGTTCGTGGGCCGCGACAAATCGGTCGCGGCGCTCGAGAGCGCGATGGCGGCGGACAAGTCCATCTTCCTCGTCTCGCAGCTCGATCCGGCCGAGGACGATCCTGATCGTGATGCGCTCTATGATCTCGGCGTTGTCGCCACCGTCCTCCAACTCCTGAAGCTCCCCGACGGCACGGTGCGCGTGCTGGTCGAGGGCCAGCGCCGCGCGACGCTCGCCACGCTCGAATCCGAGGGCGGGCATCTCGTCGCCACGGTCACGCCGGTCGAGGGCGAGGAGCCGGAAGGCGCCGAAGTCTCCGCACTGATGCGTTCGGTGGTCGACCAGTTCGAAAATTATTCGAAGCTCAACAAGAAGCTCCCCGCCGAGACGGCGGTGCAGCTCGGCCAGATCGAGGAGGCGTCCAAGCTCGCCGACGCGGTCGCGGCCAACATCACCATCAAGGTCGCCGACAAGCAGGCGCTGCTCGCCGAGCTCAATCCGGTGCGCAGGCTCGAGATGGCGTTCGCCTTCATGGAGGGCGAGCTTGGTGTGCTGCAGGTCGAGAAGAAGATCCGCAGCCGCGTGAAGCGGCAGATGGAGAAGACCCAGCGCGAATATTATCTCAACGAGCAGTTGAAGGCGATCCAGCGCGAACTCGGCAACGAGGGCGAGGAGGGCGACGGCGACGAGCTGACCGAGCTCGCCCGCAAGATCGAGCGGCTGAAGCTTTCCAAGGAAGCGCGAACCAAGGCCAAGCAGGAGCTGAAGAAGCTTCGTGCGATGGCGCCGATGTCTGCGGAAGCGACGGTGAGCCGCAATTATCTCGACGTGCTGCTCGGGCTGCCTTGGGGCAAGCGCTCCAAGGTGCGCCACGACATAACCGAGGCGCAGCGCATCCTCGACGAGGATCATTATGGTCTGGAGAAGGTCAAGGACCGGATCGTCGAATATCTTGCCGTGCAGGCGCGCACCAACAAGCTCAAGGGGCCGATCCTCTGCCTCGTCGGCCCGCCCGGCGTCGGCAAGACGTCGCTCGGCCGCTCGATCGCCAAGGCGACGGGCCGCGAATTCGTGCGCCAGTCGCTTGGCGGCGTCCGGGACGAGGCCGAGATCCGCGGCCACCGGCGCACCTATATCGGCTCGCTACCCGGGAAGGTCGTGTCGAACCTCAAGAAGGCCGGCACGTCCAACCCGCTGTTCCTGCTCGACGAGATCGACAAGCTCGGCCAGGATTTCCGGGGCGATCCGGCGTCGGCGCTGCTCGAAGTGCTCGATCCGGAGCAGAACTCCAAGTTCCAGGATCATTATCTGGAGATCGATTACGATCTCTCCGACATCATGTTCGTCACCACCGCGAACACGATGGACATGCCGCAGCCGCTCCTCGACCGCATGGAGATCATCCGTCTCGAAGGCTATACCGAGGACGAGAAGGTGGAGATCGCCAAGCGCCACCTGATCCCCAAGCAGATCGAGGCGCACGGGCTGACCGAGGGCGAGCTCGTCATCACCGACGAGGGGCTGCGCTCGCTGATCCGCCACTACACCCGCGAGGCGGGCGTCCGCACGCTGGAGCGCGAGATCGCCAAGGTCGCGCGCAAAGCGCTGCGCCGCATCCTCGAAGCGAAGGACGTGACGCTCGAAGTGACGCCCGAGACGCTCGGCGAATTCGTTGGCGTGCGCAAATATCGCTTCGGGGTCAGCGAGGAAGAGGATCAGATCGGCGCGGTCACCGGCCTCGCCTGGACCGAAGTCGGCGGAGAGCTGCTGACCATCGAGTCGGTGACGGTCCCCGGCAAGGGCCAGATCCGCACTACCGGCAAGCTGGGCGAAGTGATGAAGGAGTCGGTCCAAGCCGCTTTCTCCTTCGTCCGTGCGCGCAGCCCGAGCTATGGCGTCAAGCCCAGCGTCTTTTCGCGCAAGGACATCCACGTCCATTTGCCGGAAGGCGCGGTGCCGAAGGATGGCCCTTCGGCGGGCATCGGCATGGTCACCGCGATCATATCGACCCTGACCGGCAACCCGATCCGCCGCGACGTGGCGATGACCGGCGAGGTGACGCTTCGTGGGCGGGTTTTGCCGATCGGCGGGCTCAAGGAAAAGCTGCTCGCGGCGCTGCGCGGTGGCATCAAGACGGTACTGATCCCGGCCGAGAACGAAAAGGATCTGGCCGAAATTCCTAGGGTCATCACCGAAGGGCTGACGATCATTCCGGTAAGCCACGTCGACGAAGTGCTGTCGGTGGCGCTCACCCAGCCAGTCGATCCCATCGAATGGACCGAGGCAGACGAGTTGGCGGCGGTTCCGCCAGTCGAGCTTTCGGCAGCGCCGGAAGACCGCGGAGGAGTCGCCAGCCGCCACTGATTTGTTACCCCGCAGCATCGGATTTCATTGGGGAATGCGCGATTTTCGGACGAAATTGCGCGCATTCCCCTTTGACTCCGCAAGGGCACCTGTTCTTAGATGGTTTTTCGGCGCTCAGCCGCGATTCCAAGCGTAAACAGGGGTTCGAAATGAACAAACAGGAGCTTATCGGCACGGTTGCGGACACGACCGGGCTCAGCCGCAGCGACGCCAGCAAGGCCGTGGAGAGCGTCTTCGACGCGATCACCGCTTCGCTGAAGAAGGGCGATGAGGTCCGACTGGTCGGCTTCGGCACCTTTGCCTGCTCCAAGCGCAAGGCGTCCACCGGTCGCAACCCGCGCACCGGCGAGCCGATGCAGATCCGGGAATCGACCCAGCCGAAATTCAAGGCCGGCAAGGGCCTGAAGGACGCCGTCAACGGCTGATCGGGACGGGCCGGCCGGAGGGCAGCCGGCCCGACTTCGATCTACAGGCGATTAGTTTTCCGCGGTGCTGGACAGCGCCGTGGCCGCGCTCTAAGGAGCGCGCTCTTCGCCGGCCAGCGGCCGGCGATGCGGGGCATGGGCGCGTAGCTCAGTGGTAGAGCACTGTGTTCACACCGCAGGGGTCGCAAGTTCAATCCTTGCCGCGCCCACCATGCCCCGCCTTTCGGCTCCCCCGCAGCTTTGACGTCGGATCAGCCGGGCGAAAGCCCGCAGACATCCGCCACAATCTCGAACGAGCGCCGCCGCGCCATATGGTCGTAGATTTGCGACGTGATCATCAGCTCGTCGGCGCCCGTCTGCGCCACGAACCCTTCCATCGCGGTACGCACGCTGTCGGGCGAACCGATCGCCGAGCAGTACAAAGCCTGCTCGATCCCCATCC
This sequence comes from Allosphingosinicella indica, assembly GCF_900177405.1. NCBI lineage: Bacteria > Pseudomonadati > Pseudomonadota > Alphaproteobacteria > Sphingomonadales > Sphingomicrobiaceae > Allosphingosinicella > Allosphingosinicella indica. The sequence continues at coordinate 2,375,724 of NZ_LT840185.1, forward strand.
GCTGGACCGGCGTCACGCTCTCCAGATAATCGGGGATGGGCGCCTGGAGCGGCGTCGGATTGCCGCTTCTGAGATTGACAAAAGCCTGGGCGAGCGAGGAGGCTAGCAGCACGCCCTCCGCATCGCTCTCCGCCGCGAAGGCGTTGAAGCCGAGCATCACATAGGGCCGGTCGAGCTGCGCCGAGGGCCGGAAGCCGGCGCGATAGACGTGGATCGCCTCCATCATCTGTTGTGGGGCGAAGTGCGACGCGAAGGCGTAGGGCAGTCCCAACGCCGCCGCGAGCTGCGCCCCGTAGAGGCTGGAGCCCAGGATCCATAGCGGGATGTCCATTCCTTCGCCGGGGATCGCGCGGACGCGGCGCGGCTCGGGCGGGCGGAAATATTCCATGAGCTCGACCACGTCCTGCGGGAAGCGGTCGACGTCGCCCGAGAGCGTGCGCCGCAGCGCGCGCGCGGCGGCCTGATCGGTGCCCGGAGCGCGGCCAAGCCCGAGATCGACGCGGCCCGGGAACAGCGCTTCCAGCGTACCGAACTGCTCCGCCACCTGCAGCGGCGCGTGGTTGGGAAGCATGATGCCCCCTGCGCCGATGCGGATGCGCTGCGTGGCATTGCCGACATGCGCGAGCGCCACCGCGGTTGCGGCGCTCGCGACGCCGGGCATCGAATGATGCTCGGCCATCCAGAAGCGGTTGTAGCCGAGCGCCTCGCCGTGCCGGGCGAGGTCCGCAGCGTTGCGGAGCGCGCTGCCGGCGTCGCCATTGTCGGTGATCGGGGCGAGGTCGAGGATCGAGAGCGGTATCATGGCTGCGATATGGGGTGGCGGCGCGGGTTCGCCACTGCACCGCGCAACTGTCCTTGACGGTGGCATGGCCGCGCCCCTATGTGCGGCGCCGGTTTAGCACCCCATGTGGCGACCGTAGCTCAGCTGGTTAGAGCATCGGTTTGTGGTACCGAGGGTCGCGGGTTCAAGTCCCGTCGGTCGCCCCAGTTTTTTCATCGATATCAGGACATTGCCATGCAGTCGCCTTGGGAGGCCCCCGATTTCGACGACCATGAGGTCGTGCATTTCGTCACCGATGCAAAGTCGGGTCTGAAGGCGATCATCGCGGTGCATTCGACGCATCTCGGCCCGGGCGCCGGCGGCGTCCGCTTCTGGCATTATCAGCAGTCCGGCGATGCGCTGGCCGACGCGCTGCGCCTCTCGCGCGGCATGAGCTACAAGAATGCGATGGCTGGCCTGCCGCTCGGCGGCGGCAAGGCTGTCATCCTCGCCGACGACGCGCGCACCAAATCGCCAGAGATGCTTGCTGCCTACGGACGCGCGGTCGAGCGGCTAGGCGGAAGCTACGTCACCGCCGAGGATGTCGGCGTAAGCGTCGCCGATCTGGTCGCGGTGTCGAAGGTGACCAAATATGTCTCGGGCCTGCCGGTCGCCGAGGGCGCGGTCGGTGGAGATCCGGGGCCGCACACCAGCTACGGTGTATATCTGGGCGTCAAGGCCGCAGTGAAACGCAAGCTCGGCCGCGACAGCCTGGATGGCCTCCACATCGCGATACAGGGCGCGGGCAGCGTCGCCGGCGGTCTTGCCCGTCTCGCCGCCAAGGACGGTGCCCGGATCAGTGTCGCCGATATCGATCAGGCGCGTGCGGAAAAGCTCGCTGCGGAAGTCGGCGGGACGGTGGTTTCGACCGATGCGATCCTGACGCTTGAGGCCGACGTGCTGGCGCCATGCGCGCTAGGCGCGATCCTCACCGAACAGTCGATCGCGGCGCTCAACGTGCCGATCGTCGCCGGGGGCGCGAACAACCAGCTCGCGACGCCTGAGGACGGCGATCGGGTTCAGGCGCGCGGCATCCTCTACGCGCCCGACTATGTCATCAACGCTGGCGGCATCATCAACGTCGCGTCGGAATATCTCGGCGATGCGGACCAGGCAGGCGTCCAGGCGCGGATCGAGAAGATCCCCGGCCGGCTCGATTCGATCTGGGACGAGAGCGAGACGACCGGCCGCAACCCGGCCGCGGTGGCGGACGCGATGGCGCAGCGGCTGATCGGCCGCGCCTAACCTTCGGGCTGCGCGGCCTCGCTCGCGCGGCGCCGCTCCAGCACGCCCAGCCGCTGCTCGCGATAGAGCGTGTAGAGGCCGCTGGCGACAATCGCTGCCGCGCCGGCCCAAGTCGTCGCGGCGGGATGGATGTCGAACAGCGCCCAGCCGAGCAGCACTGCCCAGATGAGCTGCGTGTAGTCGAACGGCGCGACGGTCGACACCGGCGCGAAGCGCAGCGCGGCGGTGAGCAGGATCTGCGCGATGCCGCCGCTTAAGCCCACGGCGAGCAGGATCGCCCAGCCGCGCGCATCGTGCATCTGCGCTGCGAAGGGCATCAGCGCGCCGACCACGATCATCGAGAAGCTGGTGAACCACAGGACGGTGGTCTGCGTGCCTTCGGTGCGGCCGATCTGCCGGATCGTGATCGTCACCGCGGCGACGCCGAACGCCGAGGCGACCGCGAGCGCCAGTCCGGCGGGCGGCAGACTCGACCCGGCCGGCTGCATGACGATCAGCACGCCGACAAACCCAGCCGCCACCGCGCTCCACCGGTATCTGCCGACCGGCTCCTTCAGGATCAGCGCCGACAGCATGACCGCGAACAGCGGGGCGGCGAAGCCGATCGTGGTCGCTTCGGCGAGCGGCAGATAGGCGAGCGCGCTGAACGCCAGGATCATCGTCGTAAGCCCGAGCACGCCGCGCAGCAGGTGCGCACCCGGCCGGGCCGTGCGCCAGGCATTCAGGTTGCCCGACCACAGGATCCAGGCCAGCAGCGGCGGCAGGCCGAAGGCGAAGCGATAGAAAACCAGCTCGATCGTGCTCGCGCCCGCGGCGTAGCCAAGCTTGATCCCCGCGGCCATGCACGCGAAGCATAGGACAGCGCCGAGCCGGAGCGCGATGCCCAGCGGACGGTTCTGCTGTATGGGTGCGGATGCAGGCATGAAGCCGGGTCGCCATGCGGGTTGCCGCAAAAAAGGGCAAGCCGAGCACGCCCGAGGCTTTGACGCCGCGCCCGCCTTCGCTAAACAGGTCGCGGGCAAAGGGCGGGTGATGCACAAGTTCGCGAATCCGGCGCGCTTTCTGAAGATCGCGCGGCCGCTGACCATGTGGCTGGGGTGGAGTGGCGGCGTGCTCGCCGCCGGCGCGCTCGCTTATGGCCTGCTGCTTGCGCCCAAGGATTATCTGCAGGGCGACAGCGTGCGCATCATGTATGCGCATGTCCCGGCCGCCTGGCTCGGTATGGGCGGATGGACCGGCATTGCGATCGCGAGCTTCATGCAGCTCGTCTGGCGGCACCCGCTCGCGTCTGTCGCGGCGAGCGCGATCGCCATTCCCGGCGCGCTTTTCACTGCCATCTGTCTTGCTACCGGCTCATTGTGGGGCCGGCCGACCTGGGGCACTTATTGGGAATGGGATGGGCGGATGACCTCGATGCTCATCCTGCTCTTCCTCTACATCGCTTATATAGCGCTCGACGGCGCGGATCGCGAGCGGGGCGGGGAAGGGCGGATTACCGCCATCTTCGGCCTGCTCGGCGCGATCAACATCCCAATCATCCATTATTCGGTGCTGTGGTGGAACACGCTCCACCAGGGGCAGAGCATCTCGATCGTCCGCGGCACCTCGAGCGTCGATGCATCGATGCTCTGGCCGCTGCTGATCTCGGCGATCGGCTTCTCGCTGCTGTTCGGCGCAATCGTGCTGATGCGGATGCGGACGATCCTCGCGCGCGAGAAGGTCGATGCGCGGCTTCGGAGGATGGCGGCATGAACCACTGGCCGTTCATCGCCGGCGCCTATGCGATTACCGTTATCGGCACGCTCGGCACCTTGCTGTGGAGCTATGCAGCGATGCGCCGCGCCGAGGCTGAGGCCGATGCCTTGAGACGTGAACCATGAAGGCCAAACACCAACGCCTCACCCTGCTCGGCCTCGCCATCGTGGCGATGCTCGGCGCCGTGCTGCTCGGCATGTCGGCGCTGAAGGATCAGGCCGCCTATTTCTACGCGCCGGCGGACGTGGCGCGCGCGGGTATCCCTCTCGATCGCGCGGTGCGGATCGGCGGCATGGTCCGTCCCGGGTCGATCGAACGGCACGCCGACGGCATCACCATCAACTTCCTCGTCGGCGACGAGACCGACGCCACCATCCCGGTGCGCTTCACCGGCGTGACGCCCGATCTGTTCAAAGAGGATAGCGGCGTCGTCGCCGAGGGCCGCTTCCAGCCGAGCGGGTTGTTCGTGGCCGAGGAGATCCTCGCCAAGCATGACGAGAATTACATGCCGCCCGAGCTGGCGCGCGGGAACAAGCACAAGAGCGAAAGTCTGGAATGATAGCGGAAGCGGGGCTCGCGGCATTGTGGATCGCGGCGGCGCTGTCGCTGCTGCAGCTCGTCTTCGGCGCATCGGCGCTACGGGTCGGCGGCGAGGGGTTCGCACGGGCGGTGCGTCCGCTCGCCGCGGCGCAGGGCGCGATGATCGCCGTGTCGTTCGCGGCGCTCATCATGGTCTTCCTGCGCACCGATCTTTCGGTGAAGCTGGTCGTCTCCAACAGCCATTCGATGAAGCCGTGGCTCTACAAGTTCGCGGGCACCTGGGGGAATCACGAAGGTTCGATGCTGCTCTGGGTCGCGGTGCTCGGCATTGCGGGGGCGGCGGTCGCATTGTTCGAGCGCAAGTTGAAGGAGCGGACGCTGATCGCGACGCTGGCGGCACAGGCAGCGATCGGCATGGGCTTCTACGCCTTCCTGCTCTTCGCCTCCAACCCGTTTGAGCGGCAGTTTCCGGTCCCGATCGAGGGCAACGGACTCAACCCGCTACTCCAGGACCCGGGCCTCGCCTTCCACCCGCCGACGCTCTACTTCGGCTATGTCGGCATCTCGATCGCCTTTTCCTTCGCGGTCGGCGCGCTGCTGACGCGCGATGTCGGCGCCGATTTCGCCAAGGCGATGCGCCCGTGGGTGCTCGGCGCCTGGATCTTCCTGACGCTCGGCATCACCGCCGGCTCCTATTGGGCTTATTACGAGCTCGGCTGGGGCGGTTGGTGGTTCTGGGATCCGGTCGAGAACGCGTCGCTGATGCCCTGGCTCGCCGCGACCGCATTGCTCCATTCGGTGACGGTGCTGGCGACGCGCGACAGCTTGCGCGCCTGGACGGTGATGCTGGCGGTCGTCGCTTTCTCGATGTCGATGGTCGGCACCTTCCTCGTCCGATCGGGCATCCTGACCTCGGTCCACGCCTTCGCCGTCGATCCGCAGCGCGGCGCCTTCATCCTCGTGCTGCTGCTGCTCTACATCGGCGGCGCGCTGGCGCTGTTCGGCCTCCGCGTCGGGACGGTGAAGGAGGGCGCGACGTTCGAGCCGGTGAGCCGCGAGGGCGCGCTCGTCGCCAACAATCTCTTGCTCTCCGCCATCCTCGGCATCGTCTTCGTCGGCACGCTCTACCCGCTCGGCGTCGAGGCGGTGACGGGCGAGAAGCTTTCGGTCGGCCCGCCTTATTTCAACACCGCCGCGGGGCCGATCGCGCTGATCCTCGTCGCGGTGATGGGGGCGGGGCCGCTCGTCCGCTGGCGCCGCGACCGGGTCAAGCCGGTGGTCAGCCGGATCGCGCTGCCGATCCTGATCTCCGCCGTCGCTGTGTTCGCCGTCATCCTGTTCGGCGGTTCGATCGGCATCTTCCCGCTGCTCGGCCTGGTGCTCGCCGCCGGTGTCGCCGCGGCGAGCGTCGCGCCGCTGTGGGGCCGCAATCTCCGCCGCACGCCGCTCTTCACCTGGGGCATGGTGATCGCGCATCTCGGCATCGCGGTCAGCCTCGCGGGCATGGCGTCCGAAACGGCGTTCAGCAAGGAAACGCTGGTGGCCGCGCGGCCTGGCCAGACGGCGCGCGTGGGCCCCTATGAAATCCATTTCGATGGCGTGAACCCGATCGCGGGGCCAAACTGGACGGCGATCGAGGCGCAGCTCACCGCGCGGCGCGGCGACGGCAAACCGTTCGAGCTGAAGCCCCAGGCGCGCATGTTCTCCTCGCCGCCCACCGAGACGAGCGAGGCGGCGATCGCGACGCGGATCGACGGGCAGCTCTACACCGTGCTCGGCAAAGGCGATCCCGATGGTCGCTGGCAGCTTCGCCTTTGGTGGAAGCCGGCGGTGACCCTGATCTGGATCGGCGGCGGTCTGGTGGCGCTGGGGGGGCTGCTCTCGCTGATTGGCCGGGTGCGCCGCCGCAAGGCGCACAAGCTCGATGAGGTGGCGGTATGAAGCGCCTCATCCTCTGGGCGCCGCTCGCGGTGTTCGCGATCTTTGCGATCACGGTCGCGGTCGGCCTTTACGCGCCGGCAGATCGCAAGATCACCTCCAAGCTGATCGGCAAGCCGGTGCCGGAATTCTCGCTCGCGCCTGCAGTGGCCTCGCACGCGCCTTTATCGTCGGCGCAGCTTCGCTCGGGCGAGCCGCGGCTGCTCAATGTCTTCGCGAGCTGGTGCGTGCCGTGCATCGCCGAGGCGCCGCAGCTCTTGGAGCTCAAGCGCCGCGGCATACCGATCGACGCGATCGCGATCCGCGACCGGAGCGAGGATGTGGCCAATTTCCTCGCCCGCTGGGGCGATCCCTATGAGCGGATCGGGACGGACCCGCAGACGCAGGTGCAGATCGCGCTCGGCTCGTCGGGTGTGCCCGAGACCTTCGTGGTCGACGGCAAGGGCATCATCCGCCACCAGCATATCGGCGATATCCGCCCCGAGCATATGGCGGAGCTGATCCGCGCCTATGAGGCCGCGAAATGACCACACGATTCTTTCAGAGCCTCGCACTTGGCGCCGCGATTCTGCTCGCCGGCCCCGCGTCGGCGGATTCGCTCATGCCACCGGCGCGCTACGCCAACACCCAGCTCGACGATCCGAGGCAAGAGGCCAAAGCCTCCGCGCTGATGGAGACGTTGCGCTGCCTCGTCTGCCAGGGCCAGTCCATCGCCGACAGCGATGCCGAAATGGCGGGAGACATGCGTGCGCTGGTCCGTCAGCGGATCGAGGCGGGGGAAAGCCCCGAGTCGATCCGCTCCTGGCTGATCGAGCGATACGGCAATTGGGTGACGTACGCGCCGCCGGTCGAGCCGATGACCTGGCCGCTATGGGCGGCGCCGCTGATCCTGCTCAGTATCGGCGTATTTCTCGCACGCGGCCGGTTCCGCAAGAAGGGACGCTGATGGGCTGGCTGATCCTCTTGGCGCTCGTGGCGCTGGTCCTGCTCGCCTTGTGGAAGTTCGGGCGCGTTACCGGCCCGGCGCTCCAGTTCGCAGCGGCGGGGCTGCTGCTCGCGGGTGCGGGCTACGCCTGGCAGGGGCATCCGGGGGCCGAAGGCCACTACAAGCCGCCACCCGTCCGCCAGAAGGTTCCCGATACGGCCTTTGCCGAAACGCGCGGTGAAATGCTGGGCGAGTTCGACAATGCCGCGACCTGGCTGACGCTCGCCGAAAGCTATCAGCGCTCGGGTGACACCAAAGCCGGCGTGGACATCATCCGCTCGGGGCTGCGCAAGGACGATCGCGACGCGGACCTCTGGGTCGGCCTCGGCAATGCGCTCGTCATCCATGCCGACGGGATGATGACGCCCTCGGCCGAACTCGCCTTCCAGCGCGCGCAGGCGATCGCGCCCGACCATCCCGGCCCCAAATTCTTCTACGGCCTCGCGCTTGCGCAGGGCCAGAAATATGACGAGGCGGAAGCGATCTGGCGCAACCTCCTTGCCACCGCGCCGCCCGATGCGAGCTGGCGTGAAATGGTCGAGGAGCGGCTTGCCGCGCTGGCGCAGGCGCGGGCGATGAACCTGACCGTGCCGCAGGTGCGATAAGCGTCGCCATACGCGCGAATAACTCTGATCGAAAAAAGCCGCTGCCATCGGAACCGATGACGGGCTAGGCGCGCTCACAGACGAAACGAAAGGAGCCGAACCATGGCCTTCACGCTTCCCCCGCTGCCCTATGATTATGCCGCGCTGGAGCCGACCATCGACGAAGCGACGATGAAGCTGCACCACGACAAGCATCACCAGGCCTATGTCGACAAGCTCAACGAAGCGGTCGGCGAGGAAGGGCTCGACGGCAAGAGCCTCGAGGAGATTCTTGGCGGCATTTCGAAGCTTTCCAAGAAGGCGCGCAACAATGGCGGCGGCCACTGGAACCACATGTTCTTCTGGGAAACGATGCGCGCCGGCGGCGGCCGTCCCTCGGGCAAGCTCGCGGCGCTGATCGACGAGGCGTTCGGCTCGTTCGACGACCTCAAGACCAAGTTCAACGAAGCCGGCGTCGGCCAGTTTGGATCGGGCTGGGTGTGGCTGGTCGCGAGTGCCGACGGCAAGCTGCAGATCGTCTCCACGCCGAACCAGGACAATCCGCTGATGGACGACGCCCCCGTGAAGGGCACGCCGATCATCGGCAACGACGTGTGGGAACACGCTTATTATCTGAAGTACAACAACCGCCGCCCGGACTACCTCAAGGCATGGTGGGATGTCGTGAACTGGGAAAAGGCCGAGGAGCGGCTGGCGAAGGTCGCGGGCTAAGCCACACAGGCGTCGTTGCGAGGAGCGAAGCGACGAAGCAATCCAGCGGGCACAGACGCCGCTCTGGATGCTCCGCTTCGCTCGCAATGACGGTGTCGCGCGGTATTATTCCACCGGCGGGACCTTCGGTTCCTCTTTCGGGTCGGTGAGTTGCAGGCCGTGCTTCAGCATCATCGGGATGTTGGCGAGGCCGAAGAGGAAGAAGGCGGGGAGGGCGCCCCAGAGCTTGAAGCCGATCCAGAAGTCGGTGCTGGTGGTGCGCCAGATCAACTCGTTCACCGCCGCCATCGCGATGAAGAACAGGATCCAGTTGCGCGTCAGAAGCTGCCAGCCGCGCTCGCTGAGCCCCGGATAGGCCGAGCCCAGCACCAGCTTCAGGAGGTTGCGCCCGGTCGCGAGGCCCACGGCGAGCAGCGCGGCGACCATTGCATAATAGATGGTCGGCTTCATCTTGATGAAGGTCTCGTTGTGCAGCCAGATGGTGATGCCGCCGAGCACCACCACCATCGCGCCCGAGAACCAGAGCAGCGGGGAAACCTTGCCCGCGAGGATCTTCGACGCGATCATCGATCCGATCATCGCCACCATGAATGCGCCGGTCGCGACGAAGATCTTGGTCGCCGCCGGCACCGGGGCGAAGGCGTTGACGACGAAGAAGACGACGAGCGGGCCGAGATCGATGAGGAAGCGGGCCAGCCCCGACATCTCGCGCGGCTTCTGGACAGTGGTCATTGGGTCTCCGAAGCGCCGGCGATCGCGCGCGCGGCATCCTGGGCATCGAACGGACGGAGATCGTCGATCCCCTCGCCGATGCCGATGGCGTGAATGGGAAGGCCGTATTTCTCGGCCGCCGCGACGAGCACGCCGCCACGCGCCGTCCCGTCAAGCTTGGTCATGACGAGACCGGTGACGCCGGCGACTTCCTTGAACACCTCGATTTGGCTGAGCGCATTCTGGCCGGTGGTGGCGTCGAGGACGAGGACCACGTCGTGTGGCGCCGCCGGGTTGAGGCGGCCGAGGACGCGGCGAATCTTCGCTAGCTCGTCCATTAGACCTTTCTTGTTCTGCAGACGCCCGGCGGTATCGACAATCAGCACGTCGATACCCTCCGCCGTCGCCTTCTTCACGCCGTCGAAGACGATGGCGGAAGGATCGCCGCCTTCCGGCCCGGTGATGATCGGCACGCCGATCCGCTCGGCCCACACCTTGAGCTGACCGATCGCCGCCGCGCGGAAGGTATCGCCCGCCGCCAGCAGCACGCCGTAATCTTGCTCCAGGAAAAGATGCGCAAGCTTGGCGATGGTGGTGGTCTTGCCCGATCCGTTGACGCCGACGACGAGGATCACCTGCGGGCGCGGAAAGGCGTCGATCTCCAGCGGCTCGGCCACCGGCGTCAGGATCTTCGCCACCTCCTGCGCGACGATCTCGCGCACGCCCGCTTCGTCCAGCCCGCGCTCGAACCGCTCGGCGGCGAGGCGCGCGCGCACCTTCGCCGCGGTCGACGGGCCGAGATCGGAGGCGATCAGCGCCTCCTCGATCCCGTCGAGCGTCGCTTCGTCGAGCGCCGCCTTGGTGAAGAGGCCGGTGAGATTGTCGCCGAGACGGTCGGACGTCTTGCGGAAGCCGGAACGCATCCGCTCATACCAGGGGCTTTCGGTCACGCAGGCTCCGCGATCAGCATATCATTCTCCAGTCCGGCGATCCGCACGGCCGCGATCTGCCCCACGGGGCCGGGTGAGGGAAGCCGGACGGGCGCGAAATTCTCGGCATGGCCGCTGCCGCCGCGCTCGCGCAGCACGTTTTGGGTCGTGCCGATCATGGTGCTCAGCCAGTTCGTTCGCCGGCGCTCACTCGCTTCGCGCAGCTTTCGAGCGCGCGCACGAGCCACGGCAGGCTCGACCTGCGGCATCCGCGCCGCCGGCGTGCCGACGCGTGGCGAATAAGGGAAGATATGCGCCATGACGATGTCGCAATCGTCGATCAGGCGGAGGCTGTTCGCCGCCATCGCATCGTCCTCGGTCGGGAAACCGGCGATGAGGTCGGCGCCGATCGCGACTTCCGGGCGCCGCGCCTTGATCCGGGCGACCATCTCCACCGCCTGCGCGCGGCTGTGACGGCGCTTCATGCGCTTCAGCACCATATCGTCACCGGCCTGCAGCGAGAGGTGAAGGTGCGGCATCATCCGCGGCTCGTCGGTGATCAGATCGAACAGCCGGTCGTCGATCTCGACGCTGTCGATCGAGGAAAGGCGGAGGCGCGGCAGCTCCGGCACATGGCGCAGGATACGCTCGACCAGCCCGCCCAAAGTCGGCGAGCCGGGTAAATCGGGGCCGTAGCTGGTGACGTCCACGCCGGTCAGCACTACCTCGCGATAGCCGTCGTCGATCAGCGCCTTGATGCGGTCGATAACCAGCCCGGCGGGCACCGAGCGGCTGTTGCCGCGGCCATAGGGGATGATGCAGAAGGTGCAGCGATGGTCGCAGCCGTTCTGCACCTCGACGAAGGCGCGCGAGTGCGATGCAAAGCCCGAGACGAGGTGCGGCGCGGTCTCGCGTACCCGCATGATGTCGGCGACGCGCACCCTGGCTGCGTCGCCCGCGAAGCTCTCCGCTTCGAACTTCTCGCGATTGCCGATCACGTGCGCCACTTCGGGCATCGCCGCGAACGTGCCGGGGTCGATCTGCGCGGCGCAGCCGGTGACGAAGACGCGGGCATCCGGCCGGTCGCGCTTGGCCTTGCGGATGGCTTGGCGGGTCTGACGCACCGCGGATTGGGTGACGGCGCAGCTATTGACGATCACCAGATCGTCCGCGTCGCCGGCGAGCATCCGCATCGCCTCACTCTCCGCCATGTTGAGGCGGCAGCCAAGCGTGATGACCTCCGCGCCGCTCATGCCAGCGTCTCCAGGTCGATCTCGCCTTCATAGACGTGGGTGGCGGGTCCGGTCATGCGGATCGTCCCGTCGGGCTGCCAATCGATCTCCAACGCGCCGCCGGGGAGGTGAACCGTCACCGGGCTCGTCACCAGCTTGCGGCGGATCGCCGCCACGGCGGTGGCACAGGCGCCAGTGCCGCAAGCGCGGGTGAGGCCAGCGCCGCGTTCCCAGACTCGAAGGCGGATCGCGCCGTCCGTCACGCTCGCCACGTTGACGTTGACCCGTCCGGGAAACAACGGATCGCGCTCGATCTGCGGCCCCAGCCGGTCGAGCGGGACGGCATCGGCATCGGGCACGAAGAAGATGACGTGCGGGTTGCCGACATTCACCGCGGCGGGGTCGTGCAGATCTTCCCAGCCGACCGGCATGGCCTCGGTATCCATCGCATAGGCAAGCGGCATCTCGTCCCAGCCGAAGCGCGGAGCGCCCATATCGATCGAAATGCCGGCCGCGTCGGCCGAGGCCGCGATCACGCCGCCTGCGGTCTCGATCGCCGGTCTGCCGCCGACGAGCAGGGCGACGCAGCGGCTGGCGTTGCCGCACGCCTCGACCTCGCCGCCGTCGGCGTTGAAAATGCGCATCGCGAGATCGGCGATGCGCGACGGACCGAGCAGGATCACCTGATCGCAGCCGATGCCCGTGCGGCGATCGGCGATGGCGCGCGCCAGCGTCTCGCTCATCGCCAGCGGTTCCTCGCGCGCGTCGAACAGCGCGAAGTCGTTGCCCAGGCCGTGCATCTTGTGAAAGCGCCGCATCATGCTGCGCAGCGATCTAGGGTGCGGGGGGGATCAAGTCCACTAGCCGGCGCGGCGGACGGTCTGCGACGGTGCGGCGACCGCGACCGGCGCCGCGGCGAGCAGATTGCGCGCCGCCAGCATCGGCTCGACCTCGGCGGCGGGCATCGGCCGGCCGAACAGCCAGCCTTGACCCTTGAAATGGCCGATCGCGCGGAGCCGTTCCAAAATCTGCGTGTCCTCGATCCCCTCGGCGGTGACTGCGAGACCTAGGCTCTCGGCAAGGCGCGCGATGGCGCTGACGATCGCGCGGCTCTCCGAATTGTCGGTCAGCGACTGGACGAAGCTGCGGTCGATCTTGATCCGGTCGAAGGGCAGGGCGCGCAGGTGCCCGAGACTGGAATAGCCCGTCCCAAAATCGTCGAGCGCGATGCGGATGCCCTGGTTCTTGAGGCTGGCGATGATCGATTGGGCGAGGCCGAGATTCTCGAACAGCGAGCTTTCGGTGATCTCCACCTCCAGCCGCTCGGGCGGGAAATTGGTCTCGACGAGCAGCTTCACCAGCTTCTGCGCGAGCCACGGGTCCTTGAGCTGGGTCGGCGAGATATTGACCGACAGCGTCAGCGCCGGATCCCAATGCCGCGCGATTTCTAGGCCTTGGCGGAACACCGACAGCGAGAGATCGGAAATCAGCCCACTTTCCTCCGCCACGTCGATGAATTCGTCTGGCGGCACCAGTCCACGCTCGGGATGGTTCCAGCGCGCCAGCATCTCGAAGCCGTGGAGCGCGCCGCTCTCCAGATCGATCTGCTGCTCGAAGAAGGGTACGAACTCGCCGGCGGGAACCCCGCGACGTAGGCCCGCCTCTGTCTCGTTGCGGTTGCGAAGCTCGCGCTCTAGCGTGGCATCGAACCAGGCGCGTTCACCGCGGCCTTCCTTCTTGGCGGCGCACATCGCGATGTCGGCGCGGCGCAGCAGGGGATCGGACCGGTCGCACTCCTGGTCGGTGCAGGCGATCCCCGCCGATGCGCTGACGTGGACATGCACCCCGCCCAAGTCGACGGCGGTGCCCAGGTGCGCGACGATCGTCGCCGCGACCGAGTCCACGGCGTCGGGCCGATCGGGATCGAAGCGGAACGCGACGCCGAATTCGTCGGCGCCGAGCCGCGCGACCACGGCATCGCCGGGCGTCGCCGCCTGGATCAGGTCGGCAGCGTGGCGGAGCAGGAGATCGCCGGTGAGATGGCCGTGGAGCTCGTTCACCGACTTGAAGCCGTCGATATCGATGACGATCAGCGCGACCGAGCGCACCTTGGGACCATTGCCGAGCAGCTCGGCGATGCAGGCGGCGAAGGCGCGGCGGTTGTAGAGACCGGTCAGCGGATCGGTCGAAGCCAGCGATCGTGCGCGGCGCTCGGCCGCCTCGCGATCGCGAATGAGGGTCACCGTGTCGCGATAGCGACGGATCCCGTAGAGCGTGAGCGCAACGTTGACGAGCAGCAGGCAGAGGACGAGCGTGCTGTTGTCCGCGCCAAACCGGGTCAGCAGCGCAGCGGCGCTCTCGACGCCGAAATTGCCGATCGCCGCGAGCAGCAGCAATATGCCGACCGCGACCCCGATGATCACAAAGTCCCGATTGGCGGAATGGCCCGTACCTGGATGTATCCGCTTGTCCGCCATTGCCTTTTCGGTGTTACTCCACACGGCGCGCATGTTATCCACAGGCCTGTGAAGAAGCTGTTAACCCCGGCCGCGCTTGCCTTCGGGGGGCGTGGCGGTTAAAGGCGCGGCCATTCGATCCCAAGATCGATGACGATCGGGCGTCCCGGGACGCGCGCTGGCCGGCGAGGTTTCGCCCGCCGGCGCTTTCTCGTTTGGCGTTCCGATCGGGGAAGGAAGACCATGTTCGACAGCCTCAGCGACCGCCTTTCCGGTGTGTTCGATCGTCTCCGCGGGCGCGGCGCGCTCAATGAGGCGGACGTGCGCGCGGCCATGCGTGAGGTTCGGATCGCGCTTCTCGAAGCGGACGTGTCGCTTCCGGTGGTGCGCGAGTTCGTCGACAAGGCGACCGAGCGCGCGGTCGGCCAGCAGGTTCTGAAATCGGTCACGCCCGGCCAGCAGGTCGTCAAGATCGTCAACGACGCACTGGTCGAGATGCTCGGCGCCGAGGCGTCCGACCTTGATCTCGACGTCTCGCCGCCCGCGGTCGTGATGATGGTCGGCCTCCAGGGCTCGGGCAAGACGACGACCACCGCGAAGATCGCCAAGCGGCTCGCGGGCAAGGACCGCAAGAAGGTGATGATGGCGTCGCTCGACGTCGCCCGCCCGGCCGCGCAGGAGCAGCTCGCCGTGCTCGGCCGCCAGGCGGATGTCGCGACGCTGCCGATCGTCGCCGGCCAGCAGCCGGTCGACATCGCGCGGCGTGCGCTCCAGGCCGCGAAGCTTCAGGGCTTCGACGTGCTGATGCTCGATACCGCGGGCCGGCTCCACGTCGATCAGGCGCTGATGGAGGAGATGAAGGCGGTCGCCGACGTCGCGACCCCGCAGGAAATCCTCCTCGTCGTCGATGCGCTGACCGGCCAAGACGCGGTCAACGTCGCGAAGAATTTCTCGGATCAGGTGCCGCTTACTGGTGTGGTGCTGACCCGTCTCGACGGCGACGCGCGCGGTGGCGCGGCGCTCTCCATGCGCGCCGTCACCGGCAAGCCGATCAAGTTCGCCGGCGTCGGCGAGGCGCTCGACAAGATCGAGGCCTTCCATCCCGAGCGGATCGCCGGCCGCATCCTCGGCATGGGCGACGTCGTCGGCCTTGTCGAGCGCGCCGCGGAGACCATCCAGCAGGACGAGGCCGAAGCGCTCGCCAAGAAGATGGCGAAGGGGCAGTTCGATCTGAACGACCTGCGCAATCAGCTCCAGCAGATGCAGCGGATGGGCGGGCTCGGCGCGCTTGCCTCGATGATGCCCGGCATGAAAAAGCTCGCCGGCGTCGCCGAACGCGCGCAGGACGACAAGACGCTCGGCCGGCTCGACGCGATCATCACCTCGATGACGCCCCGGGAGCGCGCCAAGCCCGAGCTGATGAATGCCAAACGCAAGATTCGCGTCGCCAACGGGTCGGGCACTACGGTGCAGGACGTCAACCGCCTCCTGAAGATGCATCAGGAGATGGCGAACGCGATGAAGAAGATCCGCAAGATGGGCGGGCTCGGCAAGCTCGCCGCCATGTTCGGCGGCGGCGGCGGGCTCGGCGGCATGTTGGGCGGGGCAGGGGGTGCGCTCCCGCCCGGCCTTCCGGGGCCTGGCGGCGGCAGCGCGCCGTTCAACCTGCCCCCCGGTTTCGACAAGTTTTTGAAGAAATAGACCAGATCACCAGAAAGGATTGATATTATGGCAGTTTCCATTCGTCTGTCGCGCGGTGGCGCGAAGAAGCGTCCTTATTATCGCATCGTCGTTGCCGACGCGCGTAACCCGCGTGACGGGAAGTTCATCGAGCGTATCGGCAGCTACAATCCGCTGCTGGCGAAGGACAATCCCGAGCGCGTGAAACTGGACACCGATCGCGCCAAGCATTGGCTGTCGGTCGGCGCGCAGCCCACCGATCGCGTCCTCCGCTTCCTCGACGCCGCTGGCGTGCTCGAGCGCGCGGCGCGCAACAACCCGAAGAAGGCCGAGCCGGGCGAGAAGGCGAAGGAGCGCGCCGAGGAGCGTGCGACCAAGCAGGCCGAGGCCGCCGAGGCTGCCGCTGCCGCCGAAGCCGCGCCCGCCGAAGAGCCCGCGGCTGAAGAAGCTCCCGCCGAGGAAGCGCCTGCCGCCGAAGCTCCGGCCGAGGAAGCCGCTCCTGAGCAGACCGAAGCCGCCCCCGCCGAAGAGGCGACCAATGAAGGCGAGTCCGCCGAGGCTCCGGCCGAAGGCGCCGACGAAGCCGCGCCCGCGGAAGGCGCCGAGAAGGCCGAGGGTTGATCTCTCGCATCGTCCGACCCCTCCCCGTCGTGGGGAGGGGTTAGGTGGCCGAACCCCGCGTCACCCTGGCGGCGATTGCCGGGCCGCACGGCATCGATGGTGGCGTGCGCTTGAAGCTGTTCGCCGAAAGCGCGGATGCGATCGCGCGGTTCGAGCAGGTGCAGGTCGGCGATCGTGAGCTGACGATCAAATCGATGAACGCCGCCGGCGGTCAGCCGATCGCGCGTTTCCATGGCATCGCCGATCGCAATGCCGCCGAGGCGCTGCGCGGCCAGCTCGTCACCGTCGCACGCGATGCGCTGCCGCCGCTGGCGGAGGGTGAATATTATCACGTCGACCTGATCGGCCTTCGCTGCGTCGACTGCGAGGGCGCCGATGTCGGCATCGTCGCCGCGGTCGAGAATTTCGGCGCGGGCGACCTGCTCGAGATAGAGCGCCCCGATGGCAAGAAGTCGTTGATACCGTTCAAGCCCGGCGTCGCCGATCTCGCGGACGGGACGGTCACGGTCGATCCCGCCTTCCTCGCCTAGCGGACGAGCGGCTTTCCCTTGGCGAGATCGTTGCGGATGGTGGTCGCGGCGATGCCGGCAGCCCCCATCGCATGGCTGATCTGGTCTAGACCCAGCACCACGTCCCCCGCGGCATAGAGGCCCGGTACGGTCGTTCGCTGGTGATCGTCGATGATGATGCAGCCGGTTTCCGCCAGCTCGGCGCCGAGCGAGCCCGCGAGATCGGAATGGATGTCCGATCCCAGCGCCGGATAGACGCTATCGAAGCGCAGCGGTCCTTTGGCGGTATCGACGACGATGCAATCCTCGTCGATCGCGACCGCATGGCAAGGTCCGTCGACCGTCGTAATGCCGAGGTCTTTTAGGCGCTTTGCGTCTTCCCGTCCTAGGGCATGCGCGGCGTCGGGCGCGATGAAGGTGATGTCGGCGGTGTAACCGCGCAGAAACACGGCCTCGGCAACGCCGTGGCTATCGTCGCCGATGACGCCGACCTTTTTGTCGGTCACCTCATAGCCGTCGCAGATCGGGCAGTAGCGGATCAGGCCTCGGGCCAGCGCATCGGCGTGGAGATCCTCGTCCATCGGCGGCTTGCGGTTGCTGACTCCGGTGGCGAGCAGTACCGACCGTGCGCGGATCGTGCCGCCGCCCCAGTGCGCCTCGAAGATGTCGCCGTCCTTGGCGATCCGCATCACCCGCCCGCTCTCGATCCCGGCGCCATATTTCTGCGCCTGCTCCTTCATCCGCGCGATGAGATCGGTGCCCGATATGCCCTCGGGAAAGCCGGCGTGGTTATGAGTGCAGGGGATGAGCGCCGCGCGGCTGTCGCCGGCGTCGATCACTTTCAGCGAAAGATGGAAGCGCGCCAGATAGATGGCCGCCGTCAGCCCGGCCGGGCCGCCGCCGATCACGAGGCAGTCGCAAGGGTTCCCGCTCATGCCCGATTAGCGCGCGTCGCGACGGGAGGTTCCCGTCTGGCGTGTCGCATCGCGCAGAGCTAGACGATCGAGAAAAGGGGAGCCGAGGATGAAGCCGATCCGTTTCGTTACCGCGCTGCTGATCGCAGCCGCGCCCATCGCCCTTCCCGCGCAACCTGCCGCGCCGCAATCGGCCCAAACCGATGCGATCGCCGCGGCGGCGCCGGAGATCGACCGCATGATGGCCGATTTCGCGCTCGACAGCCACGCGCCGGGCCTCGCCTACGGGATCGTCGCCGACGGTCGCCTCGTCTATTTCCGCGGGCTCGGCGTGCAGGATATCGAGGCGAAGCGGCCCGTCACGGCAGACAGCCTGTTCCGCATCGCATCGATGACCAAGGCGTTCACCGCGCTCGCGATCCTGAAGCTGCGCGACGACGGCAAGCTCTCGCTCGACGATCTGGCAGAAAAGCACGTGCCCGAGATGCGCGGCTGGCGCTATCTCACCACCGACTCGCCGCGCATCCGCATTCGCGACCTGCTCTCGCACACGGCGGGCTTCGTCACCGACAACCCCTGGGGCGATCGTCAGCAGCCGATGAGCGAGCCGGAATTCACCCGCATCCTGAAGACCGGCGTACCGATGAGCCGCGCACCGGGCACCGCGATGGAATATTCCAACTTCGGCTATGCTCTGCTCGGCCGGATCGTCGCCAACGTCTCCGGCATGCCATACCGCACCTATGTCGAGCGCAACATCCTGACCCCGCTCGGCATGCGGTCGACCGGCTTCGAGGTCGCCGAGGCGCCCGCCGAGCAGCGCGCAATCGGCTATCGCTGGAAGGACGGCGGCTGGGCCGAGGAGCCGACAATGAAGCATGGCGTGTTCGGCGCCATGGGCGGGCTTCAGACCAGCGCCAATGATTATGCGAAATATGTCGCCTGGCTGCTCGCCGCTTGGCCGCCGCGCGACGGCGCCGATCCCGGCCCGGTACGCCGCGCTTCCGTCCGCGAGCTTGCGCAGGGATCGAACTTCGTCTCGGTCGCGCGACGCCGCGGCAAGACCGGCGCGACCGCGTGTCAGGTGCCGAGCGCTTACGGGAAAGGCATGAGCGCCGCCGTCGATTGCGATCTCGGCCTGACGCTCGGCCACAGCGGCGGCTATCCCGGCTACGGCTCCTACGTGCTGCTGCTTCCCGAGCATGGCATCGGCTTCTTTGCCTTCAGCAACCGCACCTACAATGCACCCGTGCCGCAGGTGTGGGATGCGGCCGTCGCGCTGTCCAAGGCCGGCGCGCTCACCGGCCGCGCGATCGCCGTCACGCCTCTGCTGGAGGACGGTTACGCCGCCGCGCGGCTGATCTTCGCGGCGGGCGACGTCAATGCCGCGCGCAACCGGCTGGCGATGAACTTCCTCATGGATAAGCCTGTCGAGGAATGGCGAGCGGAACTCGGCACGCTCCAGGCCGCGGTCGGCACCTGCGACACCAACACTCCGATCACCGCGACGACCGCCATGGCGGGCCGCTTCACCTGGCGCTGTGAGCACGGTCGTATTCAGGGCGAACTATTGCTCGCGCCTTCGCCCACCGCGGAAATCCAGGAGCTGCATTATTCCGTCGTGGCACAGTGACCTTCGCCGCGACCGTCCTCACACTTTATCCGGAGATGTTTCCGGGGCCGCTCGGCGTCAGCCTTGCGGGGCGGGCGCTGTGCGAGGGCATCTGGTCGCTGGAGACGGTCCAGATCCGCGATTTCGCGACCGACAAGCACCGCTCGGTGGACGACACGCCGGCCGGGGGCGGGGCGGGGATGGTGATGCGCGCGGACGTGCTGGCGAGCGCGGTGGACGATGTGCTCGCCCGGCGTCCGGATGCGCCGATGCTGGCGATGAGCCCGCGCGGGCGTCCGCTCGATCAGGCGCTGGTCCGCGAGCTTGCCGCCGGCCCGGGCATCTCGATCCTGTGCGGCCGGTTCGAGGGGATCGACGAGCGGCTGTTCGAAGCGCGGCCGATCATCCCAGTGTCGATCGGCGACTATATTCTCTCAGGCGGCGAGACGGCCGCGATCGTCCTCCTCGATGCTTGCATTCGGCTGCTTCCCGGCGTAATGGGCGCGCCTTCGAGCGGCACGGACGAGAGCTTCGAGGCCGGCCTGCTCGAATATCCGCATTATACCCGACCCCAGATATGGGAAGGGCGCACGATCCCTGAAGTGTTGCGATCGGGGGATCATGCGAAGATCGCCGCCTGGCGGAGTGAAAGGGCGGTCGACGATACACGGCTAAGGCGGCCGGACCTGATCGAGCGCCATGGGGGCGCGCGAAGGCCACCGCCCTCTGGCGCGCGACGCGATACGTGAAGGCAAGATCGATGAACCTGATCCAGCAGCTCGAGGCCGAAGCCATCGAGGCGTTCAACAAGAACAAGACCATCCCCGAATTCCGCCCCGGCGATACGCTGCGCGTCGGCGTGAAGGTCGTCGAAGGCGAGCGCACCCGCGTTCAGAATTACGAAGGCGTCTGCATCGCCCGCGCCAACCGCGGTCTCGGCAGCAGCTTCACGGTCCGCAAGATCAGCTTCGGCGAGGGCGTCGAGCGCGTCTTCCCGCTCTATTCGCCGAACATCGATTCGATCGACGTCGTCCGCCGCGGCGCCGTCCGTCGCGCCAAGCTCTATTATCTGCGCGGCCGCACCGGCAAGTCGGCCCGCATCGCCGAGCGCCGCGATCCGCGCCGCGAGCAAGCCAAGGAAACCGCCGGCGCCTGAACGGCGCTGCGCTTCAAGCGATAGAGGGGCGGTCCCGCGGGGCCGCCCTTTTTCGTTTCAGAGCGTGATCCGCCGAACGCCGATCGTGGCGTCGGGATTATATTGCGGCTGCGCGTTGGCGGGGCGCGCGGCGATGAGCGACGCTGCTGATGCCGGCAGACCGCTGCGGATGCCAACCAGTGACCAGCGCTGCGGCCGCGCGTTGCCGAGCAGCAGTTCGACCGTCGCGCCATCGCAGCTTCGGCCCTGGCAGCGGATGCTGAAATCATTGTCACCCGAGCGATTGGCCGCTTCGCTCTCCTCGCGATCGCGCCCGCCCATCGGCCGCGATGATCCGTTCATCCGCGCTTCGATCACCTTCGCTTGCGGAGGGCCGCGCAGCAGGATGGTGTCTGCGCCGTTGGCGCCAATGCGTAATCGCACGATGCGGCCTTCGGGTGTCGCGGCAGTGCCGGTCAGCGTCGCGGCGGGGGCGGGCGCTTCAGCCACCGGCGCTGTCGACGCCCAGCGCTTGCGGCCCGACCAGGGCACTTTCACGCCGCCCTCGAAGCCTTTCATCGCAGCCGGCAGGGCCGCGCCGTCATTGACCACCAGCCAGCGCGCCGTGCCGGCGTCCGCATCGACCGCATATTCGATCCCGAACGGCTGCTTGCGGTTCGCGCTGTAATCGGGCGCGGCGAGCGTCGCGACCCAGCCGACAACGGCGATTGCTGCGAGCGCGGCCAGCAGCGGCCGTGCCGGCGCGCGCACGAACAGCGGTGCCAGCTCGATAAGCGCTGGAAGCAGTACCAGCGCGACCAAGGGCGCGAAGATCGCCATGGTGGCGTGATCAAGCGTCGTCTCGGCCGCCCCGATCGTCGGCGCCCAGAGCGCGAACAGCAGCAGCGCGGAGAGGATCGCGCCGATCCGCTCGGCAGCGGGCCAGCGGG
Source organism: Allosphingosinicella indica (assembly GCF_900177405.1). Classification (NCBI taxonomy): domain Bacteria; kingdom Pseudomonadati; phylum Pseudomonadota; class Alphaproteobacteria; order Sphingomonadales; family Sphingomicrobiaceae; genus Allosphingosinicella; species Allosphingosinicella indica. The sequence goes on from NZ_LT840185.1 coordinate 2,397,072, forward strand.
AGGCCAGCAACAATCCGATCGCTGCGGGCGGCGCGACCAGGAGGAAGTAGATCGACGCGCCCGGCAGCGCCACCGAGAGAGCGGCGCCAACCAGCAGAAAGACCAGCCAGAACGCTGCACGGAGACGTGCCGCGTCCCATCGCGCCCACGCGAGCGCGGCGACGGCAGCGAGCATCGCCGTCGCATAGGTCGCGAGCTTGATCAGGATCGGCGTCCCGCGCCAATATTCGCCCGCGATGGCCCAGCCGACCGCCGTCTGGATCAGGAACGTCAGCACGCCCGCACCGGCAAGTGCGAACAGGACCGCAAGCAAGGGTCGCCCGAATGCCTGCCGCCGCCATGCGGCATAAGCGGTTACGGCAAGCGGAAGGAATAGGCTGCCGACAGCAACCGGCGCGGGCAGAACGATCAGCGCGCGGCCCCAGAGATCGGTGAAGACCTTCTCGCCTTCAGCCGCAGGCTCTGCGGCTCCATTCGTGGCGGCACGGACCACCGCCAGCGCCTGATCGCCCATATGCTGGAGACTGCGACGCTCGAACGCCGCCATGTCGTCGCCGGGCGTGTGATAGCGCGTCTCGTTGCCGATCACCGCGAAGTTGAGGATCGTCCAGCCGGCGTCCTTCAGTACCGCGACGTCGGTCGTGTTGGGAATGAGCTGCGAGATCGCGATGCTGAGCGAATTGGCGGCGGGCCTGTCCACCGCGACGGCGTAGCGGGTGATCGCGGGACCATTGGGGCTGCTGGTCTCGAACATGATCGCCGGTCCGTCGACGCCGCGCGCCTCGAAATTGAGCAGCGTATCGACGTTCCGTGCCAGCGGATCGCGCTCCAGGAACGCGTGGGCGCCGAGCAGCCCGGATTCCTCACCCTCGTCGAACAGAAAGCTCACCGGCCGCGACAACGGGCGCCCTCGAAGCTGCGCCGCCACTTCGAGCAAAGTCGCGACGCCCAGCCCTGCATCGGAGGCGCCCGGGCCGACCGGAGTGGAGTCGTAATGGGTCGCGAGCAGGAGGTGGCGCCCCTCGGCGGGCCCCATCGTGGCGATCACGTTGCGCACCCGCCCGCAAGCGATGCCGCGCGCCTTGGCGGAGCCGTTGCAGATGAAATCGTCGGTGACGCGTGGTTCGAGGCCGGCCGCGCGCAACTCGGCGATCAGCCGGTCGCGAACCGCGTCATTCGCCTCGCTGTCGACGGGGTGCGGGCGCTCGTCACCCAATATGCGGGCAAGCCGGTCCGTTGCCCGCGTCGCGTCGAACATCCCGGGAGCAGAGGCAGTGCGCAGCGGCGGCGGACCTGAAACGCCGTCCTTGAGGAACAGGCCCGCCAGCAACAGCGCGAGCGCCAGCATCGCCCCGATGATTCCACGCCCCATGCCGCCCCCTCGCTTTGAGGGCGCAGCCTATCCGCGTGACACCGCGCGCGCCACCCTCAGCCGCGGATCGCCACCTCGGACCGGTCGACCAGCTTGGTATAGAGATGCCAGGTCGCGTAACCGAGCCACGGCAGCACCACCGCAAGGCCGATGAAAAGCGGGATCGAGCCGGCGACGAGCAGTGCTGCGACGATTATGCCCCAGCGCACCATCTCGCCGGGGTTGCGGCGCACCGCGGCGATCGACGTGGATATCGCCGTTCCGGCATCGACATCGCGATCGACGAGCATCGGCAGCGAGACGACGCTTACCGCCAGCACGGCCGCGGCGAACAAAAAGCCGACGACATTGCCGATCAGGATCAGTGACCAGCCTTCGGGCGTCGCGAACAGCCGCGTCGCGAAATCGCCGACCGACACCGGCGCGGGGCCGATCAGCGCCGCATAAAGCGCCGCGGCGGCGACCATCCAGCCGACGAACAGCAGGATCAGCACCATCGCGACCGCCATGATGCCGCCGAAACCGGGACGCTTGCGCACGTCGAGGAAATGCGACCAGTCCGACTCCAGCCCCTGCTCGCGCCGCCGCGCCAGCTCGTAGAAGCCGATCGCGACGAGCGGCCCGAGCAGCGACAGCCCCGCGGCGAGCGGGAACAACAGATGGAGCAGCGGCCCGCTGGTCGCCACCACCGCCGCGACGAGGCCGATCATCGGATAGAGCAAGCCGATGAAGATGAGATCGCCGCGCTTGGCGAGGAAATCGCGCCAGCCTTCGCGGAGCGCCGCGTTGAGATCGGCATGGCCGATGCGGCAGACTTCGGGGCGCGGTCCTGCGCCAATGCCGGTCGCTGTGCTATGGGTGATCGCCATCGTCGCTCTCCTTGGAGCCAAGGGGCGGGCGTCCGGTGACGGGGCGGGCCGGGCGCCGCCTATCACGACCTTCGTAGCAGAAAAATGGCACGCGCGCGATCCGCGGGGTTGGATCGGGGGGCGGTCGGGACTAGATCGCCGGGGCAAATTGGAGACTGAAGTCATGGGCTATCGGGTGGTCGTCGTGGGTGCGACCGGGAACGTCGGGCGAGAGATGCTCAACATCCTCGCCGAGCGGCAATTTCCGGTCGACGAGATCGCCGCGGTCGCCTCGCCGCGATCGACCGGAGACGTGATCGACTTCGGCGACAGCGGGCAGGAGCTTAAGGTCCGCAACATCGAGCATTTCGATTTCGCCGGTTGGGACATCGCCTTGTTCGCGGCCGGCTCGGCGGCGTCGAAGGCCTATGCGCCCGGCGCCGCTGCGGCGGGCTGCACCGTCATCGACAACAGCTCGCTCTTCCGCATGGACCCCGACGTGCCGTTGATCGTGCCCGAGGTGAACGCGCACGCGATCGACGGCTATCGCGCCAAGAACATCATCGCCAACCCCAATTGCTCGACCGCGCAGATGGTGGTGGCGCTGAAGCCGCTCCACGATTTCGCGCGCATCAAGCGCGTCGTCGTCGCGACCTACCAGTCGGTTTCCGGCGCGGGGAAAAGCGGCATGGACGAATTGTTCGAGCAGAGCCGCAACATCTTCGTCGGCGACAGCGCCGAATCCAAGACGTTCACCAAGCAGATCGCCTTCAACGTTATCCCGCACATCGACGCATTTCTCGACGACGGATCGACAAAGGAGGAATGGAAGATGGTGGTCGAGACCAAGAAGATCCTCGATCCCAAGATCAAGGTGACCGCGACCTGCGTCCGCGTGCCCGTCTTCGTCGGCCATTCGGAAGCGATCAACATCGAATTCGAGAACGAAATCAGCGCCAAGGACGCGCAGCGCATCCTGCGCGAAGCGCCGGGCGTGATGCTGGTCGATAAGCGCGAGGACGGCGGCTACGTGACGCCGGTCGAGGCGGTCGGCGAATATGCGACCTACGTCAGCCGCGTGCGCGAGGATCCAACCGTGGATAACGGCCTCTCGCTCTGGTGCGTCTCCGACAACCTGCGCAAGGGCGCGGCGCTCAACGCCGTCCAGATCGCCGAGCTGCTCGGCCGCCGCCATCTCCAGAAGGCGGCGTGACCGCTTGACCGCCGCGCCGACGCTCCACCATCTCGCCGCCCGTGACGGCGTCCAACTCGCCTGGCGCGAGATAGGCGAAGGGCGTCCGCTGGTCCTGATCCACGGCTATTTTTCCAACGCCGAGGTGAATTGGATCCGCTACGGCCATGCCGCGCTCCTCGTCGAGGCGGGCTTCCGCGTGATCATGCCGGACCTTCGCGCGCATGGCGAAAGCGACAAGCCGCACGACCCGGCCGCTTATGCGCCAGACGTGCTCGCCCGCGACGGCGAGGATCTCGTCGCGCATCTTGGTCTCACCGACTATGACCTCGCCGGCTATTCGCTCGGCGGGCGGACGGTGGTGCGGATGCTTACCGCGGGCGCCGCGCCGCGCCGCGCCGTGCTGATGGGCATGGGCCTCGACGGTATCCTCGATACTCACGGCCGCGGCGGGTATTTCCGGCACGTCCTCACCAATCTCGGCAGCTTCGAGCGTGGATCGTCCGAGTGGATGACCGAAGCGTTCCTCAAGACAACCAAGGGCGATCCCGAGGCTTTGCTCCTGATCCTCAACACTTTCGCCGACACCAGCCGTGAGGAACTGGCGGATATCCGGGTGCCCGTGCTGGTCGTCACCGGCGACGAAGATGACGACAACGGATCGGGCGAAGCGCTCGCCGCCGCCATCCCAGATGCCCGCTTCGAAAGCATTCCCGGCAATCACATGAGCGCCGTCACCAAGCCCGAACTCGGCCGCGCGATCCGCGATTTCCTCATCGCTTGACCCTCATCGGACGCGGGTCCAGAACGCGCGCCACACCGAAAAGCCGAAGGGGATGCTTGATGAAAGCCGCTGTATCCGTGCTCGCCCTCGCCACTCTGCTCGCTGCCGGAGGAGTCGCCGTCGCCCAGTCGGGCGCCGCGCCGACCGCGCAGGAAGCGGACGCCTTTATCGCCGCCGCCGAGAAGGATCTCGGCGATTTCTCCGTGATCGGCGCGCGCGCCGCCTGGGTGAACGCCACGTACATCAACGACGACACCGACGCGCTCGCCGCGCATTTCGGGACGATCGGCACCGAAAAGTCGGTCGCCTATGCTAATCAGGCGGCGAAATTCGCCAAGGCGCCCGGTCTTTCGGCCGATACCAAGCGCAAGCTCGACATCTTGCGCGGCGGCATCACGCTGCCGGCGCCGACCACCGCGGGCGCCGCGGCGGAGCTCAACACCATCGCGACACGCCTTCAGTCGACCTACGGCAAGGGCCGCGGCACGCTCAAGGGCCAGCAGATCAACGGCAGCGACATCGAAGCGGCGATGGGCACCAACCGCAATCCTGAAGAGCTGAAGGAAATGTGGTCGAGCTGGCACGACAATGTCGGCGCGCCGATGCGCAAGGATTACGTCCGGCTCGTCCAGATCGCCAACGAGGGTTCGAAGGAACTGGGCTACAAGGACACGGGAGCGATGTGGCGGTCGGGCTATGACATGCCCGCCGATGAGTTCGCTGCGCTCACCGACAAATTGTGGCTCGAGGTGAAGCCGCTCTACGACCAGCTCCACTGCTATACGCGCGGCAAGCTCAACGCCAAATATGGCGATGCGGTGCAGTCCAAGACCGGCCCGATCCGTGCCGATCTGCTCGGCAACATGTGGGCGCAGGAATGGGGCAACATCTACGACGTCGTCGCACCCCCGGGTGCGGGCGACATCGGCTATGACGTCGGCGATCTGCTCGAGAAGAAGGGCTATGATCCGATCAAGATGGTCAAGACCGGCGAGGGCTTCTTCTCCTCGCTCGGCTTCGCGCCGCTGCCCGAGACGTTTTGGGAGCGCTCGCAGATCGTCAAGCCGCAGGACCGCGAGGTCGTCTGCCACGCTTCCGCCTGGGATCTCGACAACAAGGACGATCTGCGCATCAAGATGTGCACCAAGGTCAACGGCGACGATTTCGTCACCGTCCACCACGAGCTCGGCCACAATTATTACCAGCGCGCTTATAACAAACAGCCATTCCTCTATCTGAACGGGGCCAACGACGGCTTCCATGAAGCGATCGGCGATGCTGTCGCGCTGTCGATCACGCCCGAATATCTCGTCCAGATCGGCCTGCTCGACAAATCGCAGGTGCCGTCGGCGGACAAGGACATCGGCTTGCTGCTGCGCCAGGCGATGGACAAGGTCGCTTTTCTGCCGTTCGGCCTGCTCGTCGACAAATGGCGCTGGGGCGTGTTCGAGGGCTCGATCCCCGAGAGCAGCTACAACAAGGGCTGGAACGACCTGCGCCTGCAATATCAGGGCATCGTCCCGCCGGTGGCGCGCGACGAGAGCAAGTTCGATCCCGGCGCGAAATATCACATCCCCGGCAACACGCCCTACACACGCTACTTCCTCGCCCGCATCCTCCAGTTCCAATTCTACAAGGCGGCGTGCGACCAGGCGGGGTGGAAAGGGCCGCTCCACCGCTGTTCATTCTACGGCAACAAGGAAGTCGGCAAGCGCTTGAACGCGATGCTGGAAATGGGCGCGTCCAAGCCTTGGCCCGATGCGCTGCAGGCCTTTACCGGCAGCCGCGAAATGTCGGGCAAGGCGATGCTGGAATATTTCCGGCCGCTCGACGCCTGGCTCAAGCAGCAGAACCGCGGCCAGCAGTGCGGCTGGCAGCGGACCTGACGCGGAGGTTCTGATGAAAAGGCTTATGGCGGGGGCCGTTCTGTCCGCCGTTTTGATATCCGGGGCGGCGGCGCAGGTCGCGCCGCCCCGGTTCAACCCCGCCGCGCCGGAAAACCGGCAGGTCATCCCGTCGTTCAGTTTTGCGACGGTGGAGCCGGTGCTGAAACAGATCGGCGCGCAATATAGGCGCGGCGGCGATCCTGCCCGGCCGACTTTGATGGTGACCTTCACCAACAATCGCCGTGCGACGATCACGATGAGCGGCTGCGATTCCACCGGCGCCAATTGCAAGGCGCTGAGCGTCCAATCCTATTGGACGCGTATCACCAACGCATCGGCCGACCAGACCGGCGACGCGATCAGCGCGTTCAACCACAAATATGCCTTCGCGAAAGCCTTTGTCGCCAGCGACGGCCGTCCCGCGCTGCAGCGCTATCTGACGGCGGATTTCGGCTTCGTGCGCGGCAATCTGGCGGTCAACCTGTTGGTCTTCGCCAACCAGGCAGACCGCTATGCTACCGAGGTGCTGGGGCCGCTGGAGGCGCGGAGGCCCGCGGCCCCCACGCCATCCCCGTCGCCCGCCGGAACGCCCTAGCGCTTAGAGCCGCTCCAGCATGTAATCGGCGCTCGAGACGTTGAACGCGCCCGGCTCCTCGACATTGAGCTGCTCGACGACGCCATCCTTGACCAGCATCGAGAAGCGCTGGCCACGCTGGCCCAGGCCGAATTTGCTGCCGTCCATTGGCAGGCCCACGGCCTTGATGAAATCGCCATTGCCGTCGGCCAGCATCGTCACCTGGTCACCCGCGCCCGACTGATCGGCCCAGGCCTGCATCACGAAAGCGTCGTTGACGGCGGTGCAGGCGATCTCGTCCACGCCCTTGGCCTTGAGGTCGCCCGCCTTTTCGATGAAGCCCGGCAGGTGTCGCGCCGAGCAGGTCGGGGTGAAGGGGCCGGGCACGGAGAAGAGCGCAACCGTCTTGCCCGCGAAATAATCGCCGGTCGAAACCTGCTGCGGACCCTCGGCCGTCGCCTTCATGAAATTCGCGTCGGGAATGCGGTCGCCTACCTGGATGCTCATGCGCTTGTCCTCTGCTCTAAGTGCGGTCGGCGGCGGCTCTAGCAAGGCGGACGGGCGCCGAACAGGGGGTGCGGCCATTGTCGGTGACTAGCGAGCGGGCCTATAGCGGAACGATGGATGCCCCGCCTTTTCTCACCGGCCAGTTCCTTCTCGCGATGCCGGGGATCGGCGATCCGCGGTTCGAGCGCGCGGTGATCGCGATGTGCGCGCACGACGAGGACGGCGCGCTCGGCATCGGGCTAGGGCGCACCTTGTCTGACATCGGCTTCCACGCGCTACTGAAGCAGCTCGACATCGATCCCGGCGTCGCGCCCGATTGCCGCATACATGCAGGTGGCCCGGTCGAGCCGCAGCGCGGCTTCATCATCCACAGCCGGGATTGGGGCGGGGAGGGAAGCATCGACGTCGCCGGGCGCTGGACGCTGTCCGCGACGCTCGACATCCTCCGCGCTATCGCCGAGGGCAAGGGCCCGGAGCGTTGGATCGCAGCACTCGGCTATGCCGGCTGGGGTGCCGGTCAGCTTGAGCAGGAGATGAAACGCCACGGCTGGTTCACGACTGCGGGGGACGAGGCGTTGCTGTTTAAATCCGACGTCGGCGCACGCTGGGAGGATGGCTTTCGCGGCGCGGGCGTCGATCCGCGCTTGCTCGCGCTGGAATCCGGAACGGCCTGATCCGCACGACATATAAAGATATCTTTATATGTTGAATTGCGCGCTGCGAACCCGTAAGGGCGCGCCATAGCCGGCAGGCCGGCATCCCACATCATTTTCTCAAGGAGCATCCCTCGTGGCCACTCAGGCGAAACCCGCGTTCGACGATTATGTGATCCGCGACATCGACCTCGCCGCCTTCGGCCGCAAGGAGATCGAGATCGCCGAGACCGAAATGCCGGGCCTGATGGCGCTCCGCTCCGAATATGGATCGTCGCAGCCGCTGAAGGGTGCGCGCATCACCGGTTCGCTGCACATGACGATCCAGACCGCGGTGCTGATCGAGACGCTGACCGCGCTCGGCGCCGAGGTCCGTTGGGCATCGTGCAACATCTTCTCCACCCAAGACCATGCCGCCGCCGCGATCGCCGCGTCGGGCGTCCCCGTCTTCGCCGTCAAGGGCGAGACGCTGGAGGAGTATTGGGATTATGCCGCGCGCATCTTCGATTGGGGGCAGGACGAGACCTGCAACATGATCCTCGACGACGGCGGCGACGCGACGATGTTCGCGCTGTGGGGCGCGCGCGTCGAGGCGGGCGAAGAGCTGTTCACGCCGACCAACGAGGAAGAGGAAATCTTCGCGGCGACGCTGAAGCGCTTCCTGAAGGAGCGTCCGGGCTACCTCACCAAGACGGTCGCCGCGATCAAGGGCGTCTCGGAAGAGACCACCACGGGCGTCCACCGCCTCTATGATCTCGCCAAGAAGGGCAAGCTCCCGTTCCCGGCGATCAACGTCAACGACAGCGTCACCAAGTCGAAGTTCGACAATCTCTACGGCTGCAAGGAATCGCTGGTCGACGCGATCCGCCGCGCGACCGACGTGATGCTCGCCGGCAAGGTCGCCTGCGTCGCCGGCTTCGGCGATGTCGGCAAGGGCTCGGCCGCCAGCTTGCGCAACGGCGGCGCGCGCGTCCTCGTCACCGAAGTCGATCCGATCTGCGCGCTGCAGGCGGCGATGGAAGGCTATGAGGTCGTGACGATGGAGGAAGCGGTGACCCGCGCCGACATCTTCGTCACCGCCACCGGCAACATGGACGTCATCACGCTCGATCATATGCGCGCGATGAAGAACATGGCGATCGTGTCGAACATCGGCCACTTCGACAGCGAGATCCAGATCGGCGCGCTGGCCAACATGAAGTGGACCGAGATCAAGCCGCAGGTCGACGAGGTCGAGTTCCCCGACGGCAAGAAGATCATCGTCCTTTCGAAGGGCCGCCTCGTGAACCTCGGCAACGCCACCGGCCACCCGAGCTTCGTCATGTCCTCGTCCTTCACCAATCAGGTGCTCGCGCAGATCGAGCTGTGGGCCGAGGGCGGCAAGTACAAGAACGAAGTCTACGTCCTCCCCAAGCATCTCGACGAGAAGGTCGCGGCGCTGCACCTCGACAAGCTCGGCGTGAAGCTGACGACGCTCAACAAGAAGCAGGCCGATTATATCGGCGTGCCGGTCGAGGGTCCGTTCAAGCCGGACCACTATCGCTATTGATGGCGAACGGGGCGGTGCCTGACGCCGCCCCGTCAGTCGATAAAGCGCTGCTGACGGATCCAGCGGCTGGCGATCAGCTTGACCCCGGTGGTTACGGGCAGCCCGGCGTGGATCGACCGCATGTCGGTCTCGCCGCCGGGCAGCAGATTGCGGAACAGCAGTGCATCGCCGGTCTCGCCGCGCACCGACAGGTCCGCCTCCGGGAAAACGGTCTCGCCGCCCTCATAGTCCGCGTTCAGATAGACGAGCATCGTCATCACGCGCTGGTTCTCGAGCCCTGCGAGCGCGTCGAGATGCTTCTTATATTCCTGTCCCGGGCGGTAGCGCAGGATCTGCAGTGCCTCGCCTTGATCTTCCTTGGTCCCGCTCGCCGCCGCGATCCGCCGGTTCAGCGCGTGGATCACCGGATTCTCGATCGGCCAAGTGAAGATCGCCTGATCGGAGGTACGGATCGGGTTGCGGATCTGCTCTCCCGTGGTCGGGTGCACCACCATCGCCGGCTGCATCAGCGGCATCGCCTGCGCGGCGAGATAGGCGCATTCGGTCTCGCTGAACAATTTGGGGAAGAGGCGGACGTCGGGCGAGGTGCCGATGATGCGCGGTTCGGGCAGCGCCTCGGCCGGATCGCCCTTGTCGTCCAGCGCCATTTCGCCGAGCAGATAGAGCTGCTGCCCGGCCTGCGGATCGATCGCGCTGCGCCGCCGCAGCAGATCGAGCGCGCCCGCCCAGTCCGCCGCTCCGCCGACCCCGGCTGCGAGGAAGTTGGTATAGATCACCCCGGCATGCGCGTCGCCGCCCTGCGCTGCGCGGAGGAACAGCCGCCGCGCCTCGTCCAGATCGCGCGGCAGATGCTGGCCCGTGCAGCGCCACACCGCGAGCACCCCGCAGGCCTCGGGATCGCCCTGCGCGACGCGCTGTTCGAGCAGCGTCCGGGCGTCCTCCGTTTTCCATTGGGAGACGAGCGATTCGACATGCTGGCGGAGCGGCGCAGGGTTGTTCATCGCTTTACGCTATGGCCGGCGCGGTTCGCGCACAAGCGCCGCTCTTCCGTTGTGTCGCACTTGCTCCTAGACATCGGCGCAGCATGGGTTCGGTCGAAATCTCGCGCCAGGCGCTCGGCATCATCGCCCTTGTCGCCGGCGTCTGGCTGGCGATCGCGCTGTTCCTGTCGCTCGCCGGGGCGCGCCGACTGCGCAGCGGTTCCGCGGTGGCAGACGAGGGGCGGCGCGCAAGGGCACTGCTCGACGCGGGGCCCGCAATCCCGGTGATCGTCGCGCCCGGCGGTGAGATCGAAGCGGACGCCCGCCTCGCCGACATTCTCGGCCTTTCCTATACGCCCTCCACCTTGCAGTCGCTTGCCGACAGCGATGCAGGCCTCGATCCGGGCGATGCCGAGCGGTTGCGCGAAGCGGTGGCGGGTGCCGCACGGGCCGGTGGCGCCTTCTCGCTTCACGTCGGCGTAAACGGATCGGGCCGCCGTTTTCGGGTGGAGGGCGCGCCCGCGCCGCGCCCATGGAAGTCCGGCACCACCTTGCTCTGGTTGATCGACGCCACCGAAAGCGAAGTGCGACGCGCCGACCTGGAGGGCGAGGGCGAGCGGCTTTCGACCGCGCTCGATTCCCTTTCCGCGCTCATCGAGGCCGCGCCCTTCCCGATGTGGCACCGCGGACCGGACCTTCGCCTCGCGATGGTCAACAGCGCCTATGTCGCGGCCGTGGAAGGCGGCGATGCTCTTTCGGTGGTCACCTCGGGCATCGAACTGGTCGACGAAGGCGAGGGCGGCAGCCCGCTTAGCCAGGCAGAGGCGGTGCGCGAGCAAAGCGAGGTCGTGGCCCGTACCGTGCCCGCCACCATCGCCGGCGAGCGCCGGACGATGCGCGTGGTCGAGGTGCCGCTCAGCGACGCCGGCGTTGCGGGCTATGCGATCGACGTCGAGGATCGCGAGCAGGCGCGCGCCGAGCTTGCCCGCTTCGTCGCCGCGCAGCGCGACATGCTCGACAGGCTTTCCGCGGGCGTCGCGCATTTCGGGCGCGACCGGACGCTGATCTTCTTCAATCAGCCGTTCGCGCGGCTGTTTGCGCTGCGCAGCGACTTCCTGGCCGACGAGCCCGAATTCAACCGCGTGCTCGATGCGATGCGCGAACAAGCGCACCTGCCCGAAGTTCGCGACTATCCCGCGTGGCGCGAAGAGCGCGGCGGCTGGTTCATCGCCGGCCTCGCCGCCGAGGAAGAGGATTGGCTGCTCCCGAGCGGCAAGCACCTGCGCGTCGTCGCGCAGCCGCTGCCCGACGGCGGTCTGCTGCTGATCTTCGAGGACCGCACCGAGCAGATTCGCCTCGCATCGGCGCGTGACACGTTGCTGCGGGTGCGGACGGCGACCTTCGACAATTTGTTCGAGGCGATCGGCGTGTTCGCTTCGGACGGGCGGTTGCACCTCTGGAACAACCGTTTCCGCAATCTTTGGGCGTTCGAGGAGGAACAGCTTTCCGCGCATCCGCGGATCGACGCGCTCGTCCCGCACATCGCCGGCAAGCTCAAGAATCCGGGCCACGCCGCGCTGGTGCGCGAGCTGGTGCGCAGCGCGACCGTCGAACGCAAGCAGCGCAGCGGCCGGGTCAGCCTGCTCGACGGATCGGATTTCGAGTTTGCCGCGGTGCCGCTGCCCGACGGCAACGCGCTCTTCACCATGCTCGACGTGACCGACAGCCGCCGGATCGAGGCTGCGCTGCGCGAGCGGGCGGAGGCACTGGAGGAAGCGGACAAGCTCAAGACCGCCTTCGTCTCCAACATGAGCTATGAGCTCAGAACGCCGCTCACCTCGATCGCCGGCTTCGCCGAGATGCTGGAGGGTGGCTATGCCGGCAAGCTCGAAGCCCCCGCGACAGAATATGTCGCCGCGATCCTCGATTCGGTGAACCGGCTCGGCGTGCTGATCGACGACGTGCTCGATCTGACGCAGAGCGACAGCGGCAGCCTGATGCTGAGCGAGGATGAGATCGATCTCGCCGCGCTGTGCGAGGAAGCGGCGGAAGCGGTGCAGGAGGCCGCCGCCGCCAAGGGCATCGATCTCGCGCTCGACATCGCGCCCTCGGCCGGCAGCGTGATCGGCGATCGGCGGCGGCTGCGCCAGGCGGTCGATCATGTCGTCAAGAATGCGGTCGACTACACCCATGGCGGCGGCAGGGTGCTGCTCCACGCCAGCGGCGATGCGTCGGAAGCGGTGATCGCCGTGTCCGACAACGGTGCCGGCATCGCGCCGTTCGAGCAGGCCCGCGTGTTCGATCGCTTCCACCGCACTGCGGCGGCGCGGGGCGGCGATGGCGGCTCGCTCGGCCTCGGCTTGCCGCTCGCCCGCCAGTTCATCGAGGCGCACGGCGGCACCATCGCTTTGGTCTCCGAAGTGGGCGAGGGCACGACCGTCACGATCCACTTGCCGCGCCCCTTGCTGTGATCGCGCTTCCCGGTCCTGCCGACACCGAAGCGTTGGGCGCAGCCTTGGGGTCACTGCTCCGCCCCGGCGACGTGGTCGCGCTCTCCGGTCCTCTCGGGGCGGGGAAGACGACTTTGGCGCGCGCCATATTGCGCGGTCTCGGCTTCGGCGGAGATGTAGCCAGCCCGAGTTTTCCGATCGTGATCGCTTACGAGCCGCCCGCACTCCGCCTGCCGCTTTGGCATGTCGATCTCTATCGCATCGAGCGCGCGCGGGAGATGGAGGAGCTCGGGCTCGACGATGCGCTGTTCGACAGCGCTTTGCTCATCGAATGGCCCGAGCGGCTTGGTGACCGTCTGTGGCGCCATGCGCTGCGGCTCGACCTCGATGTGTCGCCGGATGGCGCGCGCCGCTTGACAGCGCGGGTTCCGGAGGCATGGGAGGCGCGATGGCCGCCCCGATGATTCCGCCCGCCGCGGCGCCCGATTTCCTTGCCGCGCACGGCTGGGGCGGCGCCGAAATCCTGCCGCTCGCGGGTGATGCGAGTTTCCGCCGCTATTTTCGCGTCGCACGCGGCGGTGCGACCGCCGTCCTGATGGATGCACCGCCCGAGCATGAGGATGTCGGCCCGTTTCTCGGCGTCGCGCAGCATCTTCTCGATCGCGGCTTCGCGCCGCCGCGGCCGCTTGCGGTGGATCGCGAGCGAGGACTGCTGCTGCTCGAGGATTTCGGTGACGATCGCGTCGGTCCGCTGCTCGCGCGCGAGCCCGGCCGCGAGCCTGGCATCTACGAAAGCGCGGTCGATATTCTCGCTCGGCTCGGCGCGGATCCTGCGCCGTCGGATTTGCCACCCTATGACGATGCCGCGATGGCGCGCGAGGTGGGGCTGTTCACTGAATGGTATGCGCCGGCATTAGGTCTTGAGGTCGATGAGACAGGCTATGTCGCGGCGTGGTGCGAGGCCTGGCGCGGCGTCGCCGAACGTGCCGCCGCAGCGCCGGTGATGGTGCTGCGCGATTATCACGCCGACAATCTGATGGTTCTCCCGGGGCGCGACGAACTCGGCCTGCTCGATTTCCAAGACGCGCTCGCCGGCCATCCCGCTTACGATCTTGTCTCGCTGCTTCAGGATGCACGCCGCGACGTGGCGCCGGAACTGGAGGCGGCGATGCTCGCCCGCTACGCCGACGCGGCGCGGATCGACGATCGCGGCACCTTTCGCGCCGATTACGAAGTGCTCGGCGCACAGCGAAACACCAAGATCCTCGGCATCTTCACGCGTCTCTGGAAGCGCGACGGCAAGCCGCTTTATCTGCCGCTGCAGCCGCGCGTCTGGTCCTACCTCGAACGCAACCTCGCGCACCCCGCGCTGGCGTCGGTCCGCGCCTGGTTCGACGCCAACATACCCGCGGACAAGCGTGCGGCGGCCTGGAAGGAGATGCCGGCATGAGCCGTTACAAGCCGCCCCTGGCGCTCCGCCCGCACCCCGCCGTCACCGTTCCGGCGACCGCGATGGTGATGGCAGCAGGGCTCGGCAAGCGGATGCGCCCGCTGACCGCGACTAGGCCCAAACCGCTCGTGGAGGTAGCGGGCAAGCCATTGCTCGATCACGCGCTCGACCGGCTTCGTGCCGCGGGCGTCAAGAAAGCTGTGGTCAACGTCCATTATCTCGCCGACGCGCTCGAAGCCCATCTCAAGAACCGCGTGCGGGGCATCGAGTTCGCCGTTTCCGACGAGCGGGGGCAATTGCTAGAAACCGGCGGTGGGCTGGTGAAGGCGCTGCCGCTGATCGACGCCGATCCCTTCCTCGCGGTCAATGCCGACAATCTCTGGATCGATGGGCCGGTCGATACGCTGAAGCTGCTCGCCTCCGCCTGGGACGACGCGCACATGGACGCGCTATTGCTTCTCGTCCCGCTCGCCCGCGCGAATTGCCACAAGGGCAAGGGCGATTTCCACATGAGCGCCGCGGGCAAGCTGCGCCGGCCGCGCGCCGGGACGGTGGCGCCGTTCGTGTTCACCGGCATCCAGATGCTCTCCAAGCGTCTGCTCGCCGATGCGCCGGAGGGGCCGTTCTCGACCAACATCCTGTGGGACCGCGCGATCGAGGCGGGGCGCTGCTACGGCGCGGTGCATCAGGGCCTCTGGTTCGACGTCGGCGCGCCGCCCAACATCAAGGCCACCGAAGCGATGCTCGCCGAGATCTGAGCTTTTCCGTCATTGCGAGGAGCACAGCCACGAAGCAAACCATGTGCCTCGCCCGTCTCCGCTGGATTGCTTCGCTACGCTCGCAATGACGAAAGGAGAAATCGAGCCCTTTGCCCGGCCCGGCCAACGTCCCTAGAGTGCCGCCCGTGCCAGCCGTCTTCACCATCCCACCGCATCG
Source organism: Allosphingosinicella indica (assembly GCF_900177405.1). Taxonomy (NCBI): domain Bacteria; kingdom Pseudomonadati; phylum Pseudomonadota; class Alphaproteobacteria; order Sphingomonadales; family Sphingomicrobiaceae; genus Allosphingosinicella; species Allosphingosinicella indica. The sequence goes on from NZ_LT840185.1 coordinate 2,412,253, forward strand.
CGCTTTCGCTGATGCGCTCGCCGCTGGCCTCATTGCGCGGGCGCGGGGCGATACGACCGACCTGGCGCGCGGGCTGGTACTCGTCCCCAACAATCGCGCCGTCCGCGCGATCACCGATGCTTTCGTGCGCCGGTCCGAAGGCGGGCTACTGCTCCCGAGGCTCGTCCCCGTGGGCGATCCCGATATCGACGAGCGGCTGTTCGGCGCACTCGAAGCGATGGACGATACCGATCCGATCCCGCCCGCCATTCCGCCGCTCGAACGGCTGATGCTGCTCGCCCGGCTGGTCGAGAAGCAGCAAGGTGTCGATGCTGCCGAGGCGCTCCGGCTCGCCGAGGATCTCGCCCGCACTCTCGACCAGCTTCATGTAGAGAAGATCGATCCGGTCAGGCTGCGCGACGTAGCCGCTGGCGTTCCGGATCTCGCTCACCACTGGCTCGCTTCGCTGGAGCGGCTCGAAGTGATTCTCGATCTCTGGCCTCGCGTGCTGGCGCAGCGCGGCTGCATCGACCTTGCCGATCGCCGCAATCGCCTGCTCGAACGCGTCGCGCGCAAATGGCGTGACGCGCCGCCGCGCGGCTTCGTGGTCGCGGCAGGCATCACCAGCCCCGCACCGGCGATCGCCGCGTTGCTGCGACGCATTTCGCGGATAGATGCCGGGATGGTCGTGCTGCCCGGACTCGACACCACGATGCCCGCGGACGAGTGGGACGCGCTCGGCCCGCATGAGCCTGATCCCGTCACGGGCTTCGCACGCCGCGCGATCGAAACCCACCCGCAGTTCCAGATCAAGCTGCTGCTCGATCGTATGGGCGTGAACCGCACCGAAGTCGCGCGGTGGCGGTGGGGTGGGGGCCGCGACGCCCCTGCGGTGCGCAGCCGCGCGATCGCCAATGCGATGAAGCCCGCCGCCTTCACCGCGCGCTGGCAAGGGCTCAAGCCCGCCGACCGGCGTTTGACCGGTGTCCGCGCGCTCGAGCTCGCCGATCCGGCGGAGGAGGCGCAGGCGATCGCCATTGCGCTGCGCGAGGCGCTCGAAACGCCGGGGCGGACTGCCGCTCTGGTGACGCCCGACCGCGGCCTCGCGCGCCGCGTGTCCGCACACCTAAAGCGCTGGGGTGTCGAGGCCGACGACAGCGCCGGCCGCCCGCTCTCGCAGACGCCGCCCGGCACGCTGCTGCTGTCGATCGCCGCCGCCGGCGCCGACCGGTTCGCGCCGGTGCCGCTGCTCGCGCTCCTCAAGCACCCGCTGGTCATGCGCGGCGATCGGCGCGCGGCGTGGCTCGACGGTGCGCGCACGCTCGATCGCGCGCTGCGGGGGCCGCGCCCGCCCGCCGGGCTCGACGGCATCACCCGCTTCCTTTCCGACCGCTCAGGCCGTGACCGCGATCTGCGCGCCGCCGCGCTCGCCTGGTGGCGCGAGGCGCTGCCGCTGCTCCAGCCGATCGAAAGCGATTTCGCAGGCGAAGCATTGTCGCTGCCCGCAGCGCTCGACGCGCTGCGCAAAGCTACCGAAGCACTTGCAGGCGACGACGCCTGGACAGGCCCCGCGGGTCGCTCCGCCGCCGATCTCTTCGCCGAACTCCAGGATGTCACGGCGGCGGGTCCGGAACGCGTCTCCGCCGCCAATCTCGTGCCTTTGCTGGAAGCGCTGCTCGACCGTGTCGCGGTTCGCCCGCCTTACGGCCAGCATCCCCGGCTCTTTATCTGGGGCCTGATCGAAGCGCGGTTGCAGAGCGCCGATCTGATGATCCTCGGCGGGCTCAACGAAGGCGTCTGGCCCGCGCTGCCGCCGCCCGATCCCTGGCTCGCGCCGCGCATCCGCACCGAGCTGGGGCTGCCCTCGCTGGAGCGCGTCATCGGCCTTGCTGCGCACGATCTTGTCGGTGGCCTGGGCGGGCAGGAGGTGCTGGTGACGCGCGCGCGGCGCGATGCGCGCTCGCCCGCCGTCGCCTCGCGCTTCTGGCTGCGGATGGAGGCGATGACCGGCGGGCTGAGGCGCCATCCTCATTATCGTCGCTGGGCGCAGCGGATTGACGCGCCGCTCGCCCCGGTCCAGATCGAGCGCCCCGCGCCGTCGCCGCCGCGCGCCGAGCGCCCGCGCCGCATTTCGGTCACCGAAGTCGACCGCCTCAAAGCCGACCCATTCGCTTTCTATGCGCGCCGCGTGCTCGGCCTGTCACCGCTCGATCCGGTCGATGCCGATCCGGGGCCGGCCTGGCGCGGCAATGCCGTCCATGCGGTGCTCGAAGCGTGGATGAAGGAGGATGATTGCGATCCCACGCAGCTTCGCCCCCGCGCCGAGCAGTTGCTCGCTGACACCGCCGCGCATCCGCTGCTGAAGGCGCTGTGGGAGCCGCGTCTTCTGGAAGCGATCGACTGGATTGCCGAGCGCGTCGCCGCCGATCGTGCCGCAGGCCGCCTGCCGCTCAAAGCTGAAGCGCGGGGCGAGGCGGAGGTGGCCGGGATCGCGCTCTATGGCATCGCCGACCGCATCGACCGGCTCGCCGACGGAAGCCTCGCCATCGTCGACTACAAGACTGGCAACCCGCCCAGCAGCAAGGCGGTGGGGGAGGGCTATTCGCTCCAGCTCGGCCTGCTCGGTCTCATCGCCGAGCGGGGCGGTTTCGCCGACGTCGAGGGCGTTCCGGCGGCATTCGAATATTGGTCGCTGGCGAAGAAGGCGGGCAGCATCGGCCATGTCCAGAGCCCGGTCGGCGGGCGCAGCGGTCTCGATCCGGCGGATTTCACCACGCTCGCCGCAGGCCACTTCACGGCTGCGGCGGAACATTGGCTCACCGGCAACGCACCTTTCACCGCCAAGCTCCATCCTGAATATGCGCCCTACGCGGACTATGATCAGCTCATGCGGCTTGAGGAATGGTACGGACGCGAAGGCGCGGTTGCGCCCGAGGACGGTCCTGCCTAGCCTCCCCGGCAAAAGGGGAGAGCTGAAATGAGGATGTCCATCGGTCTGGCGCTGCTGCTTTGCACTGCGCTGCCCATGCAGGCCGCGCTCGCGCTCCAGGCGCAGCCGGCCGCAACCTGCTCCGCCTCCGCCGATCCGGCGTCGGTTGCGCGCACCGTCGATGCGATCGCCAAGATCCGCTTCGCCTACGGTCCGAGCTTCTCGCCCGACGGCAAGTCGATCGCCTACATCTCTTCCGCCAGCGGCATCCCGCAGGTCTGGACGATGCCGGTGGCGGGCGGCGAACCGCGGCAGGTCACCAACCTTTCCGATCCCGTCCAGTCGGTCCACTGGTCTCCGTCAGGAGACTGGCTCGCCTATGACGTCGCGCCGGGCGGCGGGCTCAACGTCCAGATCTACGTCGCGCGGCCCGACGGCAGCGATGCCAAGCGCCTCACCGTGGGCGGCGAGGACAACAACCAGCTTGCCGGCTGGACCGACGACGGCAAATGGCTGCGCATCGGCAGCAATGCAGCCTTCCCGGAAGGCTTCGATGCTATCCTGCTCGATCCGGTGAGCGGCGAGAAGCGCGCGGTCGTCGAGAAGAAGAGCCTCAACCTCATCAGCGACGTCAGTGCGGACGGCAAGCGCGCCGTCGTCGGACGCACCGCGACGCGCGACGACAACAATGCCTATCTCGTCGATCTCGCCTCGGGCCGCGAGACACTGATCACCCCGCACGAAGGCAAGGGCGAGCAGGCGTGGGGCGAATTCTCCGCCGACGGGCGTTCAGTCTACGTCATCTCCAACAACGGCCGCGACATGATGGCGTTCGGCACGATCGCGCTCGATGCTGCGGGCAAGCCCGCACCGATCCGCTATTTCGCCGAGCGCGACGATGCCGAGGCGCAATCGGCGCTGCTCACCCGCGATGGGAGCCGCGCCGCGCTGGTATGGAACGCCGCCGGGCGGAGCGAACTCGCCTTCCTCGACACCGCCTCGGGCAAGGTGACGCCCGGCCCGAAGCTGCCGGTCGACATAATCAGCGACATGGATTTCTCCCGCGACGGCAAGACGCTGGCGATCAACGGCTCGGCTGCGAACCGTCCCAATGACGTCTATCTGATCGACGTCCCGTCGGGCCGCGTCACCCAGGCGACCAAGAGCGCGCACGACGGCGTCGATCTCGCCACGTTCGTCCGGCCGGAACTGGTCTCTTACAAGGCGCATGACGGGCTGGATCTCTCGGGCTGGCTCTACCGCTCGCCCTGCGTCACCGGCGCGGGGCCGCTGGTCTTCGTCTATCATGGCGGCCCGGAAGGACAGGCCCGCCCGTCGCTCAGCGGCGACATCCAGGCGCTCGCCGCGCGCGGCATCTCGGTGTTCGCGCCCAACGTCCGCGGCTCATCGGGGTTCGGCAAGCGCTTCATGGCGCTCGACAATGGCGCCAGGCGCGTCGACGGCGTCCGCGACATCAAAGCTAGCACCGATGCGATGATCGCCAGGGGCGTCGCCGACCCCAAGCGGCTCGGCATCATGGGCGGCTCCTACGGCGGCTATATGGTGATGGCCGGGGTGACCGAATATCCCGACATGTTCGCCGTGGGCGCCAATCTGTTCGGCGTCGTCAATTTCGACACCTTCTTCAAGAACACCCAGCCATGGATGGCGGCGATCTCGACCGACGAATATGGCAATCCCGCGACCGAGGCGGAGATGCTGAAATCTTTGTCGCCGATCCATAAGCTCGATCGTATCACGACGCCGCTGATCGTCCTCCACGGCGCCAACGACACCAACGTCCCGCTGATCGAGGCGAAGCAGATCGTCGAGAGCCTGCGGGCGCGCAATGTCGCGGTGAATTATGTCGAGTTCCCCGATGAGGGCCACGGCTGGCGCAAGCTCCCTAACCGCGTGAAATCAACCACCGAGATCGTCGGGTTTTTCGAGCAGCATCTGAAGTGACCTCAAGCCCGCGCCTCGATCGCCGCAGCCTGATCGGGGGCGGGGCGCTGGGGATGAGCGGGCTGATGCTGCCCGGCTGCGCAACCACGCAGGCGGCGCGCAGCGTCCCGACCCGCTGCCTCCCGCCCGTCCATGTTTCGGTAAGCCGCGTCATCCGGACGCTGGTCGGTCTCAGGCCGTACCGGCCATCGGGCTTCGTCGTCCGTGCCGAGCCTTTCGCGGACAAGCGGCTCGTCCACAATTACGGCCATGGCGGCGCGGGGATCACCCTGAGCTGGGGCACGTCGCGCCTCGCCGTCGATCTCGGGCTGCAGGGTCATCAGGGGCTGGTCGCGGTGCTCGGCGCCGGGATCGTGGGCCTCACCACCGCGCGGCTGGTGCAGGAGGCGGGGTTCCCGGTAGTCATTTACGCCGCCGCGCTGCCGCCTGAGACCACGTCGAACATAGCGGGCGGGCAGTGGATGCCGTCGGCGCATTATCGCCGCGCGCAGGTCACGCCAGAATGGCGGGCGCAATATCTCGCCGCTGTGGACTATTCCTATCGCCGTTTCCAGATCCTGGTCGGCGACGAATATGGCGTGCGCTGGATGCGCAATTACGAATTGTCGCGAAACCCGATCCGTGCGGAAGGCGAGGAGGGGATAGCACCGCTTCAGCCCGAGGCACGGTTGCTCGGTCCCGGCGATCATCCGTTCGATTACCCTCATGTCCGCCAGTTCGACAGCATGATCGTCGAGCCACCGCGCTTTCTCCGCCAGATCGAGCGCGATCTGCGCTTGGCGGGCGCCCGCATCGCGGTCCGCAATTTCGCATCGCCTGCAGAGGTCGCCGCGCTCCCCGAACGGCTGGTCTTCAACTGCACCGGCCTCGGCGCGCGGGCGCTGTTCGGGGACGAAGAGCTGACGCCGATCCGCGGCCAGCTCGTCGTCCTACTGCCCCAGCCCGAGGTGGATTACGCGCTGATCGGCGACGACGGCTACATGTTCGCGCGCAGCGACGGGATCATCCTTGGCGGCACGTTCGAGCATGGCGAGTGGTCGACGACGCCGGACCCGGAGACGACAACGCGCATCCTTGCGGCGCATCGCGGCATTGTCGGCGGGATGCGCTGCGTGGACTGAGCGGTCGTTTCGGTGATGGACTTTTCCATCGATGCCGGTAACGGACTGTGCCGTGACCACGCGTAAGTCTCTCCTCACCGAAGAAAATTTCGCCCGCGTTGTCGTCGGTTTCGTTACCGTCGGTTTCATCGCGATCGTCGTCGCGGCGGCGGCGGCGGGTTGGGCGCAGTGGCGTAACCAGCAATATCTCGAGGCGATCGATCATACGCGCACGGTCGAAAGCCGCATTTCCGATTTCTCCACGCTGATCGAACGGGCCGAGACCGCACGGCGCGGCTATCTCGTGCGCGGCGCCTTCAATCACCGCCAGGCCTATGAGGAAGCCGTCGCGCCGCAGCGGCCGCTGCTCGACGAGATCGCCGCGCTCACGGCGGACAATGCGGCGCAGCAGCGCCGCGTAGCCGAAACGCGCGCCTTGCTCGCGGAGCAGCTCGCCTTCCAGCAACAGACGATCACGCTGATCGATCAGGGCCGTTTCGACGAAGCGATCGCGCAGTTCCGCAACGATCCGTCGATCACGCTCACCCGCCAGCTCCGCGAACGCGCGGCGGCGATGCTGGGCGAGGAAGGACGCTTGCTGGGCGAGCGCAACGCCGCGCAGACGCGCGCGGCGGATACGCTCTTCGCGCTCGCCGCGCTGGCGGGGATCCTGTTGCTCATCGTTGCTGCGGCCGCGGTCACCGCCATCCGGCGCTACACGACCGATCTCGCGACCTCGCGTTCGGCGCTCCGCGCGCTCAACGAGAATCTCGAGGATGCGGTCGAGGAACGCACCGTCGATCTCCAGCGCGCCAACGACGAGATCCAGCGCTTCGCCTATATCGTCAGCCACGATCTGCGCTCGCCGCTCGTCAACGTAATGGGCTTTACGGCCGAGCTCGACACCGCGCGCCAGCAGATCACCCGCTATTTCGACGAGGCGTCGGCCAACGATCCCGAGCTCGCGAAGAGCGATGCGGCGATCGCCGCGCACGAGGATCTGCCCGAGGCGATCGGCTTCATCCGCTCTTCGACGCAGAAGATGGACCGGCTCATCAACGCCATTCTCCAGCTTTCGCGCCAGGGCCGTCGCACCCTCGCGCCCGAGCCGATCGACATGAACGCGATGGTGCTTGGCATCGCCGACATGCTCCAGCATCGCACGAGCGAGGCCGGCGCTGAAATCCGCATCGAAGGCAAGCTGCCCGCAATCGAGACTGACCGCCTGGCGATCGAGCAGATCTTCCAGAACCTCATCGAGAATGCGGTCAAATATCTGAAGCCGGGCCGCGCCGGGGTCGTCACCGTCCGCGGGCGCCGCGACGGCAAGCGGCTTCTCTACGAGGTCGAGGACAACGGCCGCGGTATCGATCCGCGCGATCACGAGCGCGTGTTCGATCTCTTCCGCCGCTCGGGCCAGCAGGACCAGCCCGGCGAAGGCATCGGCCTCGCCCACGTCCGCGCGCTCGCCTATCGCCTCGGTGGCCTCATCTCGTGCGAGTCCGAGCTTGACCGGGGCGCGCTGTTCAGGCTTTCACTGCCGCCGAAGTTTCAAGCCGGGGAAGGGGTTAGCCAGTGACCGAGCATCAGCCTGTCACGATCATCATGGTCGAGGACGATGAGGGCCACGCGCGCCTCATCGAGAAGAACATCCGCCGCGCCGGTATCTCGAACGACATCAAGCATTTCACCGACGGCACCAGCGCGCTCGACTATCTGTTCAACGCGCCGGAAGGGCCCGCGCTCAATGGTCCGGGTCTGGTGCTGCTCGATCTCAATCTGCCGGACATGAGCGGCACCGACATCCTCGCCCGGATCAAGACCGAGGGGCCGCTGAAGCGCACGCCCGTGGTCGTGCTCACCACCACCGACGACAAGGTCGAGATCCAGCGCTGCTACGATCTCGGCTGCAACGTCTACATCACCAAGCCGGTCAATTATGAAAGCTTTGCGGACGCGATCCGTCAGCTCGGCCTGTTCCTTTCGGTGATCCAGGTTCCCGACGTCGGCGAGGACGCTTGAGCGAGGCTTCCGCCCGCATCCTCTACATCGACGACGACGAGGGTCTCCGTCGGCTGGCGGAGCGCGCGCTGTCGCGCCGCGGCTATCATGTCGAGACCGCCGCTAACGGCATCGAAGGTGTCGCCAAGGCCGAGGCAGGCGCGTTCGATCTGGTCGCGGTCGATCACTACATGCCCGGGCAGGACGGGCTCACCACGCTCGCCCAGCTCGGCGCGCTGCCCAATCCGCCGTCGATCGTCTACGTCACCGGTTCGGACGAGAGCAGCGTCGCCGTCGCGGCGCTCAAGGCCGGCGCGGTCGATTATGTGGTGAAAGGCGCCGGCGGTGAATTCTTCGATCTCCTCGCCCGCACGTTCGAGCAGGCGCTCGGCCAGCGCCGCCTGATCCTCGCCAAGGACACCGCCGAAGCGGCGCTCCGCGAAAGCAATGCCCGGCTCGAGGCGCTGCTGCGCGAGGTCAACCACCGCGTCGCCAACAGCCTGCAGATCGCCTCGGCCTTCGTCTCGATGCAGGCCAAGGCACTCACCGATCCCGCCGCCCGCGCCGCGCTCGAGGACACCCAGCGGCGGATCGGCGCGATCGCGCTCACCCACCGCAGCCTCTATACGTCGGAAAGCGTCGATACGATTGAGATGGACGAATATCTCGCCGGGCTGGTGCGCGAGCTGGAGCGGACTTGGTCGACCCCGCAGGCACCGCGCAAGCTCGCGCTGTCGGCCGAGAAGGTCGCGCTCAAGACCGATCGCGCGGTCTCGGTCGGCATCATCGTCAACGAGCTCGTCAGCAACGCCTGCAAATATGCCTATCCGGCAGGCACCTCCGGCGAGGTCCGCATCGCGCTGGCCCGCGACAATGGCGATTTCCTGCTGACCGTCGAGGACGATGGCTGCGGGCTTGACCCTGCCGCTGCCGCGCAAGGCACCGGCCTCGGCACCAAGCTCATCGCCGCGATGGCGGGGAGCCTGCGCGCGACGCTCGGCTACGATCCAGTGCCGCGCGGCGTCCGCGCCTCGCTCCGCGCCGCGGCGGCCTAGTCCACGTTCACGCCGAACAAGCCGCCCAGGAACACCGTCTCCACCTCGCGGCGAAGATCGTTGTTGTGCTTCTTGAGGAAGCCGTGGCCTTCGTCGGAAAAGACGACGTACCAGGCGGGCACGCCGTTGGCGCGGATGCCGGCGACCACCTGATCGCTTTCCGATTTGGGCACGCGCGGATCGTTGGCGCCCTGCATCACCAGCATCGGCTTCTTGATCTTGGCGACATTCGCGAGCGGGTTGATCCGCTCGAACACCTTGCGCATCGCCGGATCGCGTTCGTCGCCATATTCGGCGCGCCGGTTGTCGCGGCGATAGGCCTCGGTATTGTTGAGGAAGGTGATGAAGTCGGAGATGCCGTAGCGCTCGACCCCGCCGACCAGCCGGTCCGAATAATGGGTCATCGTCGCGAGACTCATATAGCCGCCGTAGCTCTGGCCGTAGACCGCGACGCGCTTGGCATCGAGATTGTCTTGCCTGCCGATCCAGTCGAGCAGCGCGCCGATGTCCTTGACGCTGTCTTCGCGCTTCGGCCCGTTGTCGAGATTGAGGTAGCGCGTGCCATAGCCGTCCGATCCGCGCACATTGGGCAGGATCACGGTCGCGCCAAGCACGTCGGCGAAGTGCTGTGCATAGGCGTTCCAGCCCGGGCGCGTCTGCGCTTCCGGCCCGCCGTGGATGTCGATGATCACCGGCGTCTTCGCGCCCGCCGCCGCGGTCTTGGGGCGATAGACGAAGGCCGGCACCGACAAGCCGTCGAACGATTTGAAGCGGATCAGCCGCGGCTCGGCGAGCTTGGCGGGATCGAGTCCGCCCAGCTCCGAATTGGTCCAGCGCGTCAGTTCGCCGCCCGCGACGTCCCAGCTCCAAACGTCGCCCGCCGAGGTGGCGGTCGAGAGGCTAAGCGCGAGCTTCGATCCGTCGGGCGAGAATTTGAGCCCGGTCAGCACGCCTTTGGGAAGGTCGGGCTGGGGCAGGGCGCGGCGGGTGATCCGGTCCTGCACCACGACGCGCGAGAAGCCATCTTCGTTGACCGTATAGGCCAGCACGCGCCCGCCGTCGGAGAGGTCGAACGTCTCGACATCCCATTTGAGGCCGGGCGTCAGCACCGTCCGCTTGCCGCTTTCCAGATCGACCTCGACCAGCCGCCGAACGTCGCTGTCCGCATCGCTGATCGTCAGGATGCCGCGGCCGTCGGGGGTGAAGCGCGATTCCTCGTAGCGCGCGGGTTTGGCGCTGAACGCCAGCTCGCGCGCTTGGCCGGTGGCGAGATCGAGCACTGAGAGCCGCGTCTCGCGGTTGGAGAGGTTGCGCGCGATCAGCACCTTCGACTTGTCGGCCGAAACATCCTCCGGCCCGATCGATCCGGTGCCCTGATAGGCGAGCTTGCGCGTCGCGGGATCGGCGGGATCTGCCGTATAGATCGCGTAATCGGCAGATCCCTTCACCGCGCGCGACCAAGCGACGAGGCTGCCGTCTTTCGAAAAGGCATAGCTCTGGTTGCGCGTGCCCGGTTCGGTCAGCGCGACCGGATCACCGCTGAGCCCGGCGGTGTAGAGCTGGAACCACTCGTCGCCGCCGGTGTCGCGGACGAAGAGGTAGCGGTCCTGCCCGGGAATGGTGCGTGCGCCTGCCACCGGCTCGGAGAAGAAGGTGAGCTGCTGGCGCGCACCGCCCGGCGCGGCGACGCGGTGGATCTGGCTCGTCGTGCCGAAGCGCGTCGAGATCAGGATCGATCCGTCGGGCAGCCAGTCGCGGAACGTCGCGTCGCGGAAATTCTGGAAGCGTTGCACCCCGACTTTCACCGCATCGGGGATCGCGGGCACATTCTCCAGCGTCGCGGTGCCGATCTGACGCCGCTCGACACCGGGCGCGGTGGCGGTCTGCGCTGCGAGGGGCGATGCGCTGGCGAGCAGCAGCGAGGTGATGAGGGCGAGGCGCATGGAGACTCCCGAGATGGACAGGCGCCCATCCTTGCCGTCCGCGTCGCACCATGCAACCCGCTTGTCCGCGGGAAGCGAGCCTCAGCCCTTCTTGGGCCCGTCCTTCTTGTCGCGATTGACGTAGAGCAAAGCCGCGACCAGCGCTGCAGATCCGATTCCCATGGCGATGCCGGTCGCAAGCTTGACGTTGGACTTGTCGGCTGCGGCTTTGTCGGCGGACTTTGCCACAGGTTTGGAAGGACTCTCTGTCATGACATGTTCCCTAGCCGCCTTGGCCTCGGCCGCCAAGTGGACTGCGGGTGCCACGCGCTCCATCGTCTCGAGATCGGTGCCGGTCATTTCGTCACCTTCGCGGCAATCTCGGCGACATAGCGGCCCTGATAGCGTGCGCCGTCGAGCTCATTCTCGCTCGGCTGCCGCGACCCGTCGCCGCCGGCGATCGTCGACGCGCCATAAGGGCTGCCGCCGGTGATCTCGTCGAGCGTCATCTGTCCCTTGAACTTGTAGGGCAGGCCGGCGACGACCATGCCGAGGTGGAGCAGGTTGGTAAGGATCGCGATCAGCGTCGTTTCCTGGCCACCGTGTTGGGTTGCCGTCGACGTGAAGGCGCCGCCGATCTTGCCGTGCAGCGCATCCTTCGACCACAGCCCGCCGGTCTGATCGAGGAAGTTCGCCATCTGCGAAGCCATCCGCCCGTAGCGCGTCCCGACGCCGACGATGATTGCGTCATAATCCGCCAGCTCGTCGACCTTCGCGACCGGCGCCTTCTGGTCCATCTTATAGCCCGATTTCTTGGCGACCTCGTCGGGCACCAGCTCGGGCACGCGCTTGATGTCGACCTCGGCACCCGCCTCCCGCGCGCCCTCGGCCACCGCTTGCGCCATCGTCTCGGTATGGCCGTAAGCGGAATAATAGAGAACGAGGATCTTGGTCATGCGCGGGTCTCCGGAACGGTTTCCGGATCAACATCTGATGCCTCTGATCGTTGCAGCATTATTCGCGCAGAGACGCAGAGGCGCGGAGAACACCGCGCCGCGCAGCGGCTTCAGCTAAAAAGCGATCTGGAAAGCCGCTGTGCGGCAAGAGCGTACCGACCTCTCTGTGCCTCTGCGTCTCCGCGCGCACACCCAATGTTTCCTACTTGTTCTCACGGAACAAACAAGATACACAAAGCGCAGCGTTGATCGGTCGGCGCGGACATCATACGGGAGGCTGGAAGCCAATGGCGGCATCGCTCAAAGTGGTCGGAAGCGACCGGACCGGGGACAATATGGACAAGCAGAAGGCGCTGGAAGCGGCGCTCTCCCAGATCGATCGCGCATTCGGCAAGGGCTCGGCGATGAAGCTCGGCAGCCGCGAGAAGACCGAGATCGAGGCGATCTCGACCGGCAGCCTCGGGCTCGACATCGCGCTCGGCATCGGCGGCCTGCCGCGCGGCCGCGTGATCGAGGTCTACGGGCCGGAAAGCTCGGGCAAGACCACGCTCGCGCTGCAGGTGATCGCCGAGGCGCAGAAGACGGGCGGCACCGCCGCGTTCGTCGATGCCGAACATGCGCTCGATCCGATCTACGCCAAGAAATTGGGCGTCGACATCGACGAGCTGATCGTCTCGCAGCCCGACACCGGCGAGCAGGCGCTGGAGATCGTCGACACGCTGGTCCGCTCCAACGCGATCGACGTGCTGGTGGTCGACTCGGTCGCGGCGCTGGTGCCGCGCGCCGAGATCGAAGGCGAGATGGGCGACAGTCACGTCGGCCTTCAGGCGCGCCTGATGTCGCAGTCGCTGAGGAAGCTCACCGGCTCGATCAGCCGTTCGCGTTGCATCGTCATCTTCATCAACCAGCTGCGCATGAAGATCGGCGTGATGTACGGCAATCCGGAGACGACAACGGGCGGCAATGCGCTGAAATTCTATGCGTCGGTCCGGCTCGACATCCGCCGCACCGGCCAGATCAAGGACCGCGACGATATCGTCGGCAACACCACCCGCGTGAAGGTTGTCAAGAACAAGGTCGCGCCGCCGTTCAAGCAGGTCGAGTTCGACATCATGTACGGCGAGGGCATCTCGAAGGTCGGCGAGATCCTCGATCTCGGCGTCAAGGCGGGCATCGTCGAGAAGTCGGGCGCCTGGTTCTCCTACGATTCGATCCGCATCGGCCAGGGCCGCGAGAATTCGAAAGTCTATCTCAAGGAAAATCCCGAGATTGCGGCGCGGATCGAGAATGCGGTGCGCGGCCGCACGGACGACGTCGCCGAGGCGCTGATGACCGGGCCGGAGCCCGACGACGACTGATCGCACCGAGGATCGCGCAGCCCATGGCCAGTGCGAACATTGGGAACATTCGCAGAAATTGAGAAAGGGGCCGGCGGATCGTCCGGCCCCTTTTCATGCGCCGGCGACGGCCTTGCGATTGGCCCAGAGCGCGACTGCGAAAGCGGCGAGCCCGCACAGGGTGAAGCCGGTGAGTAGCGGCAGCGTCGTCCCGTCGAACGCCTGGCCGATGGCGAGGCCGATCAGCGCGCCGCCGATGGTGGTGATCAGCCCCTGCACAGACGAGGCGGTGCCCGCGATATGGCCGAGCGGCTGCATCGCGATGGCGCCGAGATTGGCCGAGATGAGGCCGAAACAGACCATCGTCAGCGCCTGCATCGCGACGAAGCTGACCAGCGTCTCGCCGATCAGCGCCGCGACCGCGAGGTGCAGCCCCGCGGCCGCCGAGAAGCCGGCGAGCGCGATCAGCATCAGTCGCCGCGATCCGTGCCGCTCGACGATCCGCGCGTTGAGATAGGAGCTCGCCGCCATCGGCAGCGCGACGCAGGCGAAGATCGCCGCCATGAGCTCGGGACGGCCGAACACGTCGAACACGATCTGCTGGATCGAGTTGATGAAGCCGAACAGTCCGCCCATCACTAGCGTCAGCGCGATCGTGTTGCCGATCGACAGGCGATGCGAGAGCGTGATCGCAAAGGCTTCCCGGAGCTTCGCCAGCGACAGCGCGCGGCGTTTTTCCGGCGGATGAGTCTCGGGAAGACGAATCAGCGCCCAGGCGAGCACCGCCGCGGCATAGACGCCGAGCCCGATGAAGATGAACCGCCACGGCGCGACGAGCAGCACCGCCTGGCCGAAGGCGGGGGCGAGCACCGGCACGATCATGAAGACGATGAACACCAGACTCATCACCCGCGCCATCGCCGCACCGTGGAAGCGATCGCGGACGATCGAGACGACCAGCACCCGCGTCCCGGCCGCCGCCATGCCCTGCAGCACCCGTGCGCCGAGCAACAGCTCGAAGCTCGCGGCGATCCCGGAGAGCAGGGCGAACACGGCATAGAGACCAAGGCTGATCGTCAGGATCGCTTTTCGCCCGAGCCGGTCCGACAGCGGCCCGTAGAAAAGCTGCGCGCCGCCGAAGCCGAGCAGGTAGGCGGTGATGACGAGTTGGCGGCGGTTCTCCTCCGCGACGTCGAGCGCCGCGCCGATCGCGGGGAGCGCGGGCAGCATCGCATCGATCGCGAGCGCATTGGTCGCCATCAGCGCCGCCATCAGCGCGACGAACTCGCGCATCCCCGGGCCGGGATAGGCCGCGGGCGCAGAAGGCTGTGGCGACGACGCGCTGGGCTGGGCGCTCATGACGGGTTTCTATCCAAAACGGAAAAGGCGAGCCCCGCCCTAGACAAGCCACCCCCTGCGAGCCAAGACCTTTCGATGAACGCGGCGCGGGCAGGGGAAGCGGACAAGGCGCGGGTGCGGCTGATCGGCCTGCCGACCGACGTGCATTCGAGCTTTCTGCGCGGACCCGCATCGGCACCGCCCGCGATCCGAGCGGCGCTGGCTTCCGATCATTCGAACCTGGCGTGCGAAGCGGGGTTCGAGCTCGCCGCTGACATCGTCGTGGAGGACGCCGGCGATCTGCCGCTCCACGAGGATGCGGGCGACGATGCCATCATCCGCGCCGCCGTCGCCGATGCCATCGCCGCGGCCGCCGTACCGATCGCGCTCGGCGGCGATCATGCGGTGAGCTTTCCGCTGGTTGAAGCGGTCGCCGCCGCGCACGGCCCGCTCAACGTCCTCCACATCGACGCGCATCCCGATCTCTACGATGACTTCGGCGGTGATCCGCGCTCGCACGCCTCGCCCTTCGCGCGGATCCTGGAGGGCAGTCATGCCCGCCGTCTCATCCAGGTCGGCATTCGCACGCTCAATGCGCACTGCCGCGCGCAGGCCGAGCGGTTCGGCGTCGAGATCGTGCCGATGCGCGGCTTCATGCCCGCGGATGTGCCCGTGCTGGACGCGCCGCTCTATATCAGCATCGATCTCGACGGCTTCGATCCCGCCTTCGCCCCTGGCGTCTCACACCACGAACCGGGCGGGCTCAGCGTCCGCGAGGTGCTCGACATACTCGATCGCCAGACCGCGCGCGTGGTCGGCGCCGACATCGTCGAGCTCAATCCGGCGCGCGATCGCGACGGCGTCACCGCAACCCTCGCCGCCAAGCTCGTCAAGGAGCTTGCCGGCCTTATCGCAAGGAACGGCGCATGATCACCGTCCATCATCTCGAGAATAGCCGGTCGCAGCGGGTGCTGTGGCTGCTGGAGGAGCTCGGCCTGCCGTTCGAGGTGCGTCGCTACGAGCGCAACCCGAAGACGATGCTGGCGCCGCGCGCGCTGAAAGCGGTCCATCCGCTCGGCAAATCGCCGGTGATCGAGGATGAGGGCCGGATCATCGCCGAGACGGGCGCGATCATCGAATATCTGGTCGAGAAGGCGGACGGGCGGCTCGGCCCGCCGGCGTCGCGCGACGACGTGCTGCGATACCGGCATTTCCTTCATTATGCGGAAGGCTCGATGATGCCGCCCCTGTTCGGGCTGCTGGTCGTCGGCCGCCTGGGGCTGCTCGGCCGCCCGGCGCGCGGGCCACTGCTCAAGATGTTCGGCGAGCATCTCGCCTGGCTCGATGCCGAGCTGGCGTCGCGGCCCTGGTTCGCGGGCGAGGCCTTCAGCGCGGCGGACGTCATGATGAGCTTCCCGCTCGAGGCCGCACGCGCCCGCGCCGGCCTCGACGGCCGCTATCCCAACCTGCTCGACTGGCTCGAGCGGATCCACGCCCGCCCGGCCTATGCCGCCGCACTCGCCAAGGGCGGGCCTTACGCCTACGCCTGAGCGCCGCCGCTAGAAGCGATCGGTGCCGGGCGGCGGCGGGGGGACGTGCGACGGCGCCTTGGGCGGCTCGATCTCGGCTGGCTCGATCGGATCCAGCGGCACTTCCGACCGCGCGACCACTACGCTCGCTACCGCATTGCCGACGACGTTGGTGGCGGATCGGCCCATGTCGAGGAAATGATCGACGCCTAAGAGAAGCAAAAGCCCTGCCTCCGGAATGTCGAACAGCGCCAGCGTGCCGGCTATCACCACCAGGCTGGCGCGCGGCACGCCGGCGACCCCCTTGGAGGTGATCATCAGCACCAGCAACATGGTGATTTCCTGGCCGAGCGTCAGATCGATGCCATAGGCCTGCGCGATGAAGATGACCGCGAAGGTCATGTACATCATCGAGCCGTCGAGATTGAACGAATAGCCGAGCGGCAGCACGAAGCTGGCGATGCGCGGCGGCACGCCAAACCGGTCGAGCGCCTCCAGCGTCCGTGGGTAAGCCGCTTCGGACGAGGCGGTGGAGAAGGCGAGGATGATCGGCTCGCGGATGTAGCGCAGCAGCAGCTTCACGCGCTTGCCGACGATGACGAAGGCAGCGAGGATCAGCAGCGCCCAGAGAATGACGAGGCCGATGTAGAAGCTGCCGATGAAATAGCCGAAGGTGCCGAGGATGGTGGGTCCGCGCTCGGCGACCGTTCCCGCCACCGCCGCGAACACCGCGATCGGCGCGAAGCGCATCACATAATCGGTGATCTGCAGCATCACCGCGACAAGCGATTCGAACGCCCTGACCAGCGGCGCGGCCTTCTCGCCGATTGCCGTCATCGCGACGCCGACGAACAATGAGAAGACGACGATCTGGAGGATCTCGTTGGTCGCCATCGCCTCGACCATCGAGGCCGGGACGAGGTGGGTGACGAAGGTCTTGAGATCGAACCCGCCCTTTTCGACGCCGCTCGCCGCATCGACCGGCGGCAGCGGGAAGTTGAGACCCGCGCCCGGCTGGAGCGTGTTGACCAGGATGAGGCCCAAGGTCAGCGAGACGAGGCTGGCGCCGATAAACCAGAGCAAGGCGCGCAGCCCGACGCGGCCGAGCGCCGCGGTGTCGCCCATATGCGCGATGCCGACTACGAGCGTCGAGAAGACCAGCGGCGCGATTATCATCTTGATCAGCCGCAGGAACAATGTCGTCACGATCGAGAAATAGCCGGCGATCTCGGTGAGCCGCCCCTGGCTCGCCTCCGTCCCGTCGGAGATGCTCGCGTTGAGCGCCCAGCCGAGCAGGATGCCGGCCACCAGCCCGATGAGAATGAAATAGGTGAGGCGCTTTGCCACGCTTGGTCCCCCGAAATGAGCGGCGCCAAGAATGATATCGCGCGGGCGCCGTCAAGCTCTGGTTTTGCGCCTGGCGTCCGCTTCGTGCATCCTAGACCCCGCGCCTGGCTCGGCGCGGGTAATCAAGGAGGCCGGCAAAGGCATGACGGATAGCAAGGGGCTTTCGCTCCAGTGGAAGATGCTGATCGGGTTCGCGGTCGGTTTGACGCTCGGACTGATCGTGCATTTCACGCAGGCGGACGCGCCTTGGGTCGATACCGTCACGACCTATGTGACCGGGCCAATCGGGCAGATATTCCTCAGGCTGCTGTTCATGCTGGTCATCCCATTGCTCTTCTCGGCGCTGGTCGTGGGTGTGGCGGAGATGGGCGACGTCGCCGCGCTCAAGCGGATCGGCGTCAAGACCTTGGTCTATACAGTCGCGATCTCGAGCATCGCGGTGGTGATCGCGCTGACTGCGGTGAACATCTTCCGGCCGGGCGACGGCGTCGATCCCGCGCTCGCGCAATCTTTGCTCAGCGAGGCACGCGAAGGGGCGGGGGCGATCCTCACCAACACGCGCGAGATGCCGTCGGGCGTCCAGGCCTTCCTCAACATCATCCCGTCCAACGTCGTCACCGCGGCCTCGCAGAACGACATCCTCGCGGTGATGTTCTTCGCTTTGATCTTCGGCATCGGCCTGCTGCTGGTCAACACGCCCTCCGCGCAGCGGCTGCAGGAAGCGGTCGAGGGCATCTTCCACGTCACGATGAAGCTGATCGGCATCGTCATCCGCATGGCGCCGATCGCCATCGCCTGCTTCATGTTCAACCTTGCCGCGGTGTTCGGCTGGGAGTTGCTCGTCCGGCTCGGCGCCTATGTCGGCGTGGTGCTGCTCGCGCTCGCGATCCACATGTTCGTGGTCTACTCGGTAGCGCTGAAGACGCTCGGCGGCATGTCGCCGCTCTATTTCTTCCGGCAGAGCCAGGAGGCGATGGTCGTCGCCTTCTCGACCGCATCGTCGAACGCGACACTGCCCACCGCGCTGCGCGTTGCCGAGGAGCGGCTCCGCCTGCCGCCCAAGGTTTCGCGCTTCGTCCTCACCATCGGCGCGACCGCCAACCAGAACGGCACCGCGATCTTCGAGGGCGTGACCGTGCTGTTCCTCGCCCAGTTCTTCGGCGTCGATCTGACGCTGACGCAGCAGTTCATGGTGCTGCTCGTCTGCATTCTCGGCGGCATCGGCACCGCGGGCGTGCCGGCCGGATCGCTGCCGGTGGTGGCGCTGATCCTCGGGATGGTGGGCGTGCCACCGGAAGGGATCGGGCTGGTGCTCGGCGTCGACCGCTTCCTCGACATGTGCCGAACGACGCTCAACGTCACGGGTGATCTCACCGCCGCGGTGGTCATCTCGCGCGGTGAGGACGAGGGGCCGCCGGCGCCGCAACGCACGCCGGAGGGCGAGGGCGTCGCCGAGGCGCATCCGAGCTAAGGGCCACCACACACCCGTCATGCTGAACTCGTTTAAGCATCCATCCCGGTGACGATCGCGACCGTCTCCGACATGGGCCCTGAAACAAGTTCAGGGTGACGGCCTCAAGGCGCTCAGGCCGGTTCGAGCACCTTCTGCACGACCTCGTCCGCGAGCTTGCCGTTGAGCTCGGCCAAATGGTCGAAGCTCGCGGTGTAGCTGGCAAGGCCCTGGCTCAGCGAGCGCAGCTCGGCGTCGAGGCCCTGCAGTTCGGATTCGGGAAGCAGCGCCTCGATCCGGTCCCAGCGCGACCAACCCTCGCGCGGCCCCATGCCGAGCATCTGGCCGCGGCGGCTGGCGATAGCGGAGGTGACGCGAGACGTGGCATTGCCTGGCGTCATCACGACGATCTTGTGCACCGGCTCCAGCAGATGCGGCGCGGCGGCGGCGAGCGCTTCGCTCATCGCGATCCGGCCCGCGGTGCGGAACGCGATCTCCGAACTGTCGACGCTGTGATAGCTGCCGTCGGTGAGCGTCACCGCGACGTCGACGACCGGAAAGCCAAGCGGACCCTTGGCCATGGCGTCCTTGACGCCTGCCTCGATCGCCGGGAACCACTGCCTGGGGACGACGCCGCCGCTGATCGTCTCGCGGAAGGTGAACCCGGCGCCGCGCTCTTGTGGGGCGACCTCGATCACTACGTCGCCGAACTGGCCGTGGCCGCCCGACTGCTTCTTGTGCCGCCCGCGCTGGCTGACGGACTTGCGGATCGATTCCTTGTATCCGATCGCGCACGGCCGCGAGCGGACGTCGACGCCATAGCGGCGTTTCATCCGCGCGAGCGCGACGCCCAAATGCTCGTCGCTCATGCCGCGCAGGCGCGTTTCGTGCAGTGCCTCGTCCTGCTCCCAGCTCAGCAGGGGGTCTTCCTCGGCGAGCTTGTGGAGCGCGCTGGAGAGGCGGACGTCATCCTTGCGGTCGCGCGTCTCGATGGCGAGAACGTGGTTGGCGGCGGGGCGGTCATTGTCGGGGAGCGAACCGCCGTGCCCCAGCCATTCGCCGGCGCCGACGCCCTCAATCTTGGCCAAGGCGACGACCGCGCCCTCTTCGGCCTTGGGAAGCTTCGCGGTCTTCTCCCCCTGCATTGCGAGCATCGTCCCGATCCGTACCGGATCGCCATCGGGACCCTTCGTCTCGCTGCCCTCGGCGAGATCGCCGCCGAGCACGCGGGCGAGCGCGAGGCGCCCGACCGCGCTGCCGTGCGAGACCTTGAAGACTATCGCCGCGGGCCCCTCGACGCCCAGACGGGCCGCGGTGTCGGCAGGGGTGGGGGCCTCGTGGCGGAGCGCCTTCAGCAGCCGCCGGACGCCGAAGCCGCTGGTCGCGGCGCCGAACAGCACCGGCACGCCGAGATTCCCACGCGTCTCGCGCGCCAGATCGGCGAGCACGGTCGGGAGATCGGGCGTTTCGTCCATCAGCAATTGCTCGAGCAGCGCATCGTCATGGTCGGCGAGCTGTTCGAGCATGTGGAAGCGGTCCGACTTCTCGCGGTCGGCGAGGTCGGCGGGGATTTCGGTGCGCTCGGA
Source organism: Allosphingosinicella indica (assembly GCF_900177405.1). Classification (NCBI taxonomy): domain Bacteria; kingdom Pseudomonadati; phylum Pseudomonadota; class Alphaproteobacteria; order Sphingomonadales; family Sphingomicrobiaceae; genus Allosphingosinicella; species Allosphingosinicella indica. The sequence continues at coordinate 2,432,747 of NZ_LT840185.1, forward strand.
GGGCTTGCCGGGGACGTAGTGGAAGGCGCGCTCCAGCGCGAGATCGACGAAGCCGCTGATCTTGTCGCCGTCGCGGATCGGGATCTGGCGCGCGATCAGCGGCGAGGCGCTCATCGGCTGCAACGCCTCGAGCAGGGCGCGGATGCTGCCGCGTGCCTGATCCACCTTGTTGACGAAGATGGCGTGGGGAACGCCGAGCGCTTCCAACTGCCGCAACGTCGGCTCGGCGAGCAGCGCGCGATCCTCCTCGGGATCGACGACGACGATGGCGAGATCGGCGGCCGCCACGGCGAGCGCGCCGTCGGCCGAGAAGCCGATCGATCCGGGACAATCGACCAAAGCGAAGCGATCGCCGAGAAATTCGAAGTGCATCAGGTTGAGCTCGGTCGATCCGCCGCGCGCGCGCGCCTCGGCGCTCGCATCGCCGACGGAACTGCCCGCCGCCACCGATCCGTGCCGGTCGATCGCGCCCGCGGCGTGGAGCAGCGCTTCGGCGAGGCTCGTCTTTCCCGCGCCGCCGGGTCCGACGAGCGCAACGACTCTGGTGCCTTGGGTTGTTCCGGGCATGTGCCTCTCCTCTCCGTCGCAAGGGGCGGAGCGCCCGCGGGGAGGGGCGCTCGCGCGCCGAAACACCCACCGTCTGCCTATCCGCCGCGAATCGCAAGGGGGGCGGTGGCGGAGCGTTTCGGAACGCAGGCGGCACGATGCGCGTTGGGGCGAGCGGTGGTCTTGAGGATCACCCTGTAACGAGGACCAAGGGGATGAAGAGGTTCGGCAACTGGTCGATCGCGGCGGCGCTGGCGATCGTTGGCGCGGGTCTAGGCGTGCATCTCGGCAATGGCGCATCGAGCCATGTCGGCGCCGCGCGCGCGGAAAGTAGCGCGCCAACTTACGCGAGCCTCGTCCCCAATCCCAAGGCGGGCGTCGCCGATTCCTATGCGCTTCAGGCCAGCACCGCCGGCGAATATGATTATGGCAGCGGCTGTCCGCGCTGCACGGTGGTCGGCCGTGATGTCGTGGGCCGCGATTATGTGATCGACGCCGCCTATGAGGCGCCCGCTTTCGACGGTTACGAAGCTGCCAGCATCGGCGCACAGGACGGCTATCGCACCGTCGAAGCATCGCCATCGGCAGAACCCGCGCCCGAGATCGCCGCCGTTGCGCGCTACGCCGGCTATCCGATCACCGAGCCGGAGGTTGCGGTGCCGACCATCGAGGAGCCCGCGACACCGCTCTACTGAGCTTGTCGCGCCGCTTGCCCGCTTGACCGCACGGGCTTACATCGCCGCGGATGACATCGACCAACGACATCCGCCGCGCATTTCTCGACTATTTTGCCAGGACCGGCCACCGCATCGTGCCGTCCGCGCCGCTGGTGCCGCAGAATGATCCGACGCTGATGTTCGTCAACGCCGGGATGGTGCCGTTCAAGAACGTCTTCACCGGGCTCGAGACGCGGCCTTATTCGACCGCGGTGAGCGCGCAGAAATGCGTGCGCGCGGGTGGCAAGCACAATGATCTCGACAATGTCGGCTATACGGCGCGGCACCACACTTTCTTCGAGATGCTCGGCAATTTTTCGTTCGGCGACTATTTCAAGGATCAGGCGATCCATCACGCCTGGACGCTGCTGACCAAGGAATGGGGCCTGCCGGCCGAGAAGTTGACCGCCACCGTCTACCACACCGACGACGAGGCGTTCGATCTCTGGAAGAAGATTGCGGGCCTGCCCGAAAGCCGCATCATCCGCATCCCCACTAAGGACAATTTCTGGGCAATGGGCGACAGCGGCCCGTGTGGGCCGTGCTCGGAAATCTTCTACGATCATGGCGACCATATCCCCGGTGGGCCGCCGGGAAGCCCGGATGAGGACGGCGACCGCTTCGTCGAAATCTGGAATCTCGTTTTCATGCAATATGAGCAGGAAAACAACGAGATCATCCGCAATCTTCCCAAGCCTTCTATCGACACCGGCATGGGGCTGGAGCGCCTTGCCGCGGTGCTGCAGGGCGTCCATGACAATTATGACACCGACACGTTCAAGGCGCTGATCGCCGCCTCTGGCGAGTTGACCAAGACCGCGACGACCGGCGACAGGCAGGCGAGCCACCGCGTGATCGCCGATCACTTGCGCGCCTCGGGCTTTCTCGTCGCCGACGGCATCCTGCCGGCCAACGAGGGCAGGGGCTATGTGCTCCGCCGCATCATGCGCCGCGCGATGCGGCACGCGCATCTGCTGGGCGCGAGCGAGCCGCTGATGTACCGGCTGGTGCCGAGCTTGGTCGCCGAGATGGGCGCCGCCTATCCCGAGCTCGTCCGCGCGCAGCCGCTCATCACCGAGACCCTGAAGCTGGAAGAAACCCGCTTCCGGCAGACGCTCGACAAGGGACTGAAGCTGCTCGACGAGGCGACGGCGGAGATGGGCGCGGGCGATACGCTGGCGGGCGCGACCGCCTTCAAGCTCTACGACACCTACGGTTTCCCTTACGATTTGACCGAAGATGCGCTCCGCGCGCAGGGCTTCGGCGTCGATCGTGCCGGTTTCGACGCGGCGATGGCCGAGCAGAAGGCCGCGGCGCGCGCCGCCTGGAAGGGATCGGGCGACAAGGCTTCGGACGATCTGTGGTTCGACCTCGCCGAGGAGAAGGGCGGCACCGACTTCACCGGCTATGCCTCCGAGGAAGGCGAGGGCGAGGTGATCGCGCTGGTCAAGGACGGCGCCCGCGTCGATCGCGCGGCGGCGGGCGAAACGGTCGATATCGTCGTCAACCAGACGCCCTTCTACGGAGAGAGCGGCGGGCAGGTCGGCGATGCGGGTATCGTCAGCAACGACAATGGCTTGCGCGCCGAAGTCGAGGACACGCAGAAGCATCTCGGCCGCATCTTCGCGCATCGTGCGCGGATCGCGGAAGGCGCGATCGCGGTGGGCGATGCGGTCCATCTCACCGTCGACCGGACGCGACGGAGCGCGATCCGCGCCAACCATAGCGCGACGCACCTTCTTCACGCAGCGCTCCGCGAGCGGCTCGGCCTCCATGTCGCGCAGAAGGGGAGCTTGGTGGCGCCCGAGCGCCTGCGTTTCGACTTCTCACAGCCCGTTGCGGTCGAACCAGAACGGATGTCCGAGATCGAGGCCGACGTAAACCGCCACATCCGCGAGAATGGCGCGGTCTCGACGCGGCTGATGACGCCCGAGGACGCGATCGCGGAGGGCGCGATGGCGCTGTTCGGCGAGAAATATGGCGACGAAGTGCGCGTCGTCTCGATGGGGACGAGCGGCGAGGGCATCTATTCGGTCGAGCTGTGCGGCGGCACCCACGTCAACGCGCTCGGCGACATCGGTCTGTTCAAGGTGATCGGCGAAAGTGCGGTATCGTCCGGCGTCCGCCGCATCGAGGCGTTGACCGGCGAGGCCGCGCGCCAGTGGCTGGCATCGCGCGACGAGAAACTGCGTGAGGCTGCGCAGGTGTTGAAGGCCGCGCCCGACGAGGTGCCCGCGCGTGTCGCCGCCCTAGTCGAGGATCGCAGGCGGCTGGAGCGCGAGCTTGCCGAGGCGAAGAAGGCGCTGGCGCTTGGCGGCGGCAGTGGCGCGGCCCCCGCGGCGGCGGAGCAGATCGCGGGCGTCGCGTTCGAAGGCCGCGTGCTCGACGGTTTCGAAGCCAAGGGCTTGCGCGGCGCTGTGGACGAGGCCAAGCAGCGGCTCGGCTCCGGCGTGGCGGCGCTGGTTGCGGTCAACGACGGCCGCGCGACGGTGGCGGTCGGTGTCAGCGACGATCTCGCCGCGCGGTTCAATGCGGTCGATCTGATCAGGGCCGCCGTCGCGGCGGTCGGCGGGCAGGGCGGTGGCGGCCGGCCGGACATGGCACAGGGTGGTGGGCCGGACGGTGCGAAGGCCGATGCCGCGCTGGACGCGGTGCGCAAGGCGCTGGCTGGCGAGAACGTTACCGCCTGACCCTCAGCCGCTTTCCGATTTCGCTTCGCGCAGCGTCCGCCGCTTAAGCTTGGGCGGCTCGGCGAGTTCGCCCATTTCCATGATTTCGGCGCGCTGCTCGGCGCGCTTTTCGTGGATCGAGGCGATCACCGGACCCATTGCGATGCCCAGATCGACGAGCACGGCTTCCGATAGCTGGAGCGAGGATTCGAGCGTCTCGGGCACCGCGTCGCTCGCCCCGGCGCGGTAGAGCGCGGCGGCGTGGGTGGCGTCGCGCGCGCGGGCGACGATGGCAAGATCAGGGCAATAGCCGCGCACCTTCTTGACGATGCGCAGCGCCAGCACGGGATTGTCCATCGTCAGGATGAGCGCGCTGGCATGGCCGAGCCTCAGATTATCGACCAGTTCGGGCCGGGCGATATCGCCGAAGATGATCGGGAAACCCTCGCGCCGCGCGGCACGCACCGCATCGATGTTGGATTCGACCGCGACATAGGGTTTGCCGTGCATGGTGAGCATTTCCGCGACCAGCCGCCCGACGCGGCCGAAGCCGATGATGACGGCGCGCTGCTCGCCATCGTCGCCGACAGTGAAGTCGGGCACGGGTTCCTGCGTCCGTGCCTCCATCCGTCGCGCGACGTCTTGGCCGATCCGCGCGAGCAGCGGGGTGATGGTGAGGCCGACGGCGGTGACGATCTGCCAGAAGGCCGCGGTTTCGGGGCGGATGAGCTGTGCTGCGGCGGCCGTGGCGAGGACGATCAGCGTGGTCTCGGACGGAGAGGCCATCAGCACCCCCGTTTCCGCCGCCACGGCCCGGCCTGCGCCGGAGAGGCGGAGGAGGACCCCCGTCACCATCGCTTTCACCACCACCACGCCGACCAGCGCCAGCAGCAGCGCCTGCCAGTTGGCCGCGATGAGCCTGAGATCGAGACTCATGCCGACGGTGATCAGGAAGATACCGAGCGCGAGGCCGCGGAACGGCGCGGTGATAATCTCCACCTGATCGTGATATTCGGTCTCGGCGATGAGCACGCCGGCGACGATCGCGCCGACGATGGGCGAGAGGCCGGCGGCGCTCGTCGCGAGACTGGCGATGATGACGACGAGCAGGCTTGCGGCGAGGAACAGCTCTGGGCTCTTGGTGCGCGCCGCCTGCGCGAAGAGCGGCGGCAGGAGCTTGCGTCCGAGGAACAGCATCGCGGCGATGGTGAGGCTGCCGATGACGAGCGTCTGTGCGAGACCCTCCCAGCCTTCCTGCTGTGCGAACGGCGCCATTGCGCCGAGCAGGAAGATGATCGGTACGATCGCCAGATCCTCGAACAGCAGCATGCCGAGCGCGGCACGGCCGACGGGGCTGCTGGTGCCGACCAGCGGCAGTACGAGAGCGGTGGAGGAGAGGGCGAGCGCCAGCCCCAGCCCGATCGATCCGCCCCAGCTTTGCCCGACGAAATGGATGCCGATGCCGATCAGTGCGGCGGAGAGCAAAAGCTCGGCGGCGCCGACGCCGAACACCAGCTTCCGCATCGACCAAAGGCGGGCGAAGGACAGCTCGAGGCCGATCGCAAACAGCAGCAGGATGATCCCGAATTCGGCGAACGGCTCGATCGCCTCGCGATTGGTGATCGTGAAATAATGGAGCCAGGGATAATCGCCGCTGAGCGCGCCGAGCCCGGCGGGGCCGACCAGCATGCCAATTAGGATGAAGCCGATCACTGGCGTGATGCGGAAGCGCGCGAAGGTCGGAATAACAATGCCTGCCGCGCCGAGGATGATCAGCGCATCTTCGAAACCGCTGGTGGCAAATTCGCTGGACATCGACATGCCGCTACTTAGGCAACATCGGCAAGCCTTGTCAGCCCTGCGCGGCGGCGGAATGAATGTTCGCGCGTTTGCGGTGCATCTGTGACAGGAGGCAGCATATGGCGAAGACGCTCAAGCCCGGCGACACCGTTGCGTGGAACACCAGCCAGGGCAAGACCCGCGGCACGGTCGTCAAGAAGCAGACCAGCCCGACCAGGATCAAAGGACATGACGTCAAGGCGTCGAAGGACAATCCGGAGTATATCGTGAAAAGCGCGAAGAGCGGCGCAAAGGCGGCGCACAAGCCGGAGGCGCTGACCAAGACATGACCCGATCGATCGTCATCGTCGGCGGCGGGCCGGCCGGGATGATGGCGGGGCTTCTGTTCGCGCGTGCCGGCGTGCCGGTGACGGTGCTGGAGAAGCATGGCGATTTCCTGCGCGATTTCCGCGGCGACACCGTCCACCCCTCCACGCTGGAGCTGTTCCACGAGCTGGGGTTGATCGACGATCTGCTCGCCCGTCCGCACGCGCGCGCCGAGACGCTGACCGGCGTCATCGCGGGCGAGGAGGTGACGATCGCCGATTTCCGCCGACTCGATACGCCGTGCCGCTTCATCGCGCTGATGCCGCAATGGGAGTTTCTCGATTGCGTCGCCGATGCGGCACGGCGCTATCCGGCCTTCACGCTGCGGATGAATGCAGAGGCGACCGGGCTGATCGAGACGAACGGCCGCATCGCAGGTGTGCGCTATCGGGCCGATGAACGGGAGCAGGAGCTGGCCGCCGATCTCGTCATCGCGGCGGATGGGCGGCGATCGGTGCTGCGGGAGGCGGGGGCGCTGCCACTGGAGGATCTCGGCGCGCCGATGGACGTGCTGTGGTTCCGGCTTTTGAAGGCGCCGACGCCCGACAACCGCACCACCGGCATGTTCGATCCCGGGCGCCTGCTCGTGCTCATCGATCGCGGCGATTACTGGCAGTGCGCCTTCGTCATCCCCAAGGGGTCGGCGGAGGAGATCCGCGCGCAGGGGATCGACGCCTTCCGCAAGCGCATCGCCGCGGCACGCCCCGACGTGGCCGATGCGGTGGGCGAGATCGCGGACTGGGATCAGGTCAAACTGCTGTCGGTGTCGCTCGACCGGCTCACGCGCTGGGGCCGCCCCGGGCTCCTCGCGATCGGCGACGCTGCGCATGCCATGTCGCCGGTCGGCGGGGTCGGCATCAATCTTGCGATCCAGGATGCGGTCGCCGCCGCGAACATCCTCGCCGCTCCGGCTGCGGGCGGCGACGATCTCGATCCATTGCTCGAGCGCGTCCAGCGCCGCCGGCTGTTCCCGACGCGCGTAATCCAGCGCATCCAGAAGATCGCGCATGACCTGGTCATCGGCCCGACGTTGGCCGACGCGCAGCCGTTCGACGGGCTGCCCTTGCCGGTGCGGCTGTTGCAGCGCTTCCCCACGCTGCGCGCCATTCCCGCCCGCATCGTCGGCCTCGGCGTCCGGCGGGAGCATGTGCGCTCGCCGGACGCCGGGCAGATGCGGCACTAAGGCGCGGGGCTCAGCCCGCCATCGCCGTTTCGAGGTTCTCGCGGATCGCCTCGAAGAACTGCTCGGTCGTCATCCAGCTCTGCTCGGGGCCGATCAGGATCGCGAGATCCTTGGTCATCTTGCCCTGTTCGACGGTTTCGATGCAGACGCGCTCCAGCGTCTCGGCGAAGCGCGTCACCTCGGGCGTGTCGTCCAGCTTGCCGCGGAACTTGAGCCCGCCGGTCCAGGCGAAGATCGAGGCGATCGGGTTGGTCGAGGTCGCCTTGCCCTGCTCGTGCATGCGATAGTGGCGGGTGACGGTGCCGTGCGCAGCCTCCGCCTCGACGGTCTTACCATCCGGCGTCATCAGCACCGAGGTCATGAGCCCGAGGCTGCCGAAGCCCTGAGCGACCGTGTCGGACTGGACGTCGCCGTCGTAATTCTTGCAGGCCCAGACGAACTTGCCGCTCCACTTCAGCGCGCTCGCGACCATGTCGTCGATCAGACGATGCTCATATACGATCTTCGCTTCGGCGAACTTGTCCTTGAACTCAGCCTCATAGACTTCCTGGAAGATGTCCTTGAAGCGGCCGTCATAGGCCTTGAGGATGGTGTTCTTGGTCGAGAGATAGACCGGCCACTTGCGCTGCAGCCCGTAATTCATCGAAGCGCGGGCGAAGTCGCGGATCGATTCATCGAGATTGTACATGCCCATCGCGACGCCGGAGGACGGGAAGTCGAACACCTCCTCCTCGATCCGCTCGCCATTTTCGCCTTCCCAGGAGATTTTGAGCTTGCCGGGGCCGGGCACGCGGAAGTCGGTCGCCTTATACTGATCGCCGAAGGCATGGCGGCCGACGACGATCGGGTCGGTCCAACCGGGAACGAGCCGCGGCACGTTGTCGATCACGATCGGCTCGCGGAAGACGACGCCGCCCAGAATGTTGCGGATCGTGCCGTTGGGCGATTTCCACATCTTCTTGAGGCCGAATTCCTCGACGCGGGCCTCGTCCGGCGTGATCGTCGCGCATTTGACGCCGACGCCATGCTGTTTGATCGCATTGGCGGCCTCGACCGTCACCTTGTCGTCGGTCGCGTCGCGATTCTCGATCGACAGGTCGTAATATTTGAGATCGACATCGAGATAGGGGAGGATCAGCCGCTCGCGGATCCACTGCCAGATGATCCGGGTCATCTCATCGCCGTCGAGTTCGACGACCGGGTTCTTCACTTTGATCTTGGCCATGGCGCGCGTGCGTCCCCTTGCTGGTCTGATGCGTTGGGAAGGGCGTGTAGGCGGCGGCGGGGCGGCGATCAACCGGCGAGGTTGCCCCGCCTCGCGGCGCCGCATAAGGGATGGCCATGACCTCGCTCGAAAAGCCGAACGACATCCTCACCCCCACCGTCCGCTACCGGATGCCGAGCGTGCACCCGGAAGGGCGCAAGTTCGTGGTGATCTCCGCCGCGATCTGCCTGCTCTTCGCGCTGCTCGCCTGGGAGACGCTGGCATGGCCGATGGCGGGCATCACCCTCTGGGTCGCCGCCTTCTTCCGCGATCCGATCCGCACGACACCGAAAGGCGATGGCCTGATCGTCGCGCCGGCGGACGGCATGATCACCACCATCTCCGACGTCCCCGCGCCGCGCGAGCTGGTCGGCGAGGGCGGTTTGGACGAAGGTACCTACACCCGCGTTTCGATCTTCATGTCGGTGTTCGACGTCCACATTAATCGCTCGCCGATTGCCGGCGAGATCAAGCGCGTCGTCTATATCTCGGGCAAGTTCCTCAACGCCGATCTCGACAAGGCGAGCGAGGAAAATGAGCGGCAGCACATTCTCGTCGAAAGCTCCGGCGGCCTGAAGATCGGCTTCACGCAGATCGCGGGGCTTGTCGCGCGGCGGATCGTCCCGTGGGTCAAGCCCGGCGATCTCGTGGCGTCGGGCCAGCGCGTCGGCCTCATCCGCTTCGGCAGTCGCGTCGATGTATTCCTTCCCGTCGGCACCGCGCCGATGGTGTTGCTCGGCCAGCGTACGGTGGCCGGCGAGACGGTCATCGCCCGCGTCGGGCAGGCGCAGCCGATCGAGGGCGTGAGCCAGTGAGGCTGCTGTGAGGCCGGCAATCCGCCGCCCGCGCGGCATCCCCTTGCGCGCGCTCGTCCCCAATGCGGTCACGGCGCTGGCGCTTTGCTCGGGGCTTACCGGCATTCGTTTCGCAGTCGACGGCAATTGGGAGCGGGCGCTCGCCTTCGTCATCATCGCCGCGGTGCTCGACGGTATGGACGGCCGGATCGCGCGGATGCTCAACGGCCAGAGCAAGTTCGGCGCCGAGCTGGATTCACTGAGCGACGTGATCGCGTTCGGCGTCGCGCCGGCGATCATCCTCTATCTCTGGGCGCTGCACGACCTGCCCAAATTCGGCTGGATGTTCGCGCTCGCCCATGCGGTGTGCGCGGCGCTGCGGCTGGCGCGCTTCAACGCCAATATCGACGTCGAGGACCAACCCCATAAATCTGCGGGCTTTTTGACCGGAGTGCCCGCACCCGCGGGGGCAGGGCTGACGTTCCTTCCGATCTATCTCTGGATCGTGACGCGCGAAGACATCTTCCGCGACCCGCTGCTGATCGCGCCGTGGACCGCGCTCATTGCCTTCCTGATGATCTCGAACATCGCGACCTTCTCATGGACATCGCTGCGCCTCCGCCGCGGGGTGCGGCTGTGGGCGCTGGTAGTGATCGCTCTGGTCGGTGGTGCCTTGCTGTCCGAACCGTGGGTGACGCTGGCGTTCGCAGCCATCGTCTACGCCGCGCTGATCCCGGTGAGCTTCCTCAGCTACGGCAAGGTCAAGCGGCTGCGCGCAGCGGCTGGGCTGAAACCAGCGGCAACCCCGCCGGACGAGACGCCCGCGGGCTGACCTGAATGCGCCGGATGCGGACGCGACGCTGCGGCAGCCATTCGCCGGCCAGCGCGAGCAGGATCGCGTTGGCTCCCTGGCGGAGAAGCGCCGCCGTCATCAGCAGCGCAACGGCGAACAGGGTCGAAAAAAGCAAGCCTGAGAGGAGAATGCCCACAGCTTATCCCCTTGGTTATCCACAATAGCGCGCAACGCCGCGGGATTCGGTTCGCTCCATCCAAGCGCCCACGGATGATCGCAATTGCGCCAGACCGTGCCGCGCAAGGGGTTGATTTGAGGGGCATCGGCCGCTAAGCGCGCCGCCATTCCACATGCGGAGCCATCATACCGGTGGTTGGGCAACCAGCTTCTCGGCTCCGCAGAGGTATAACCGGAAGGAGAAACATCATGGCGTCCAACGACGTCTCCATGCAGCAATTGCTCGAGGCCGGAGCGCATTTCGGCCACCAGACCCATCGCTGGAACCCGAAGATGAAGCCGTACATCTTCGGCGATCGCAACGGGGTTCATATCATCGATCTGTCGCAGACCGTGCCGCTCTTCGCGCGCGCGCTCGATTTCGTCCGCCAGATTTCGGCGAGCGGCGGCAAGGTGCTGTTCGTCGGGACGAAGCGCCAGGCGCAGGATCCGATCGCGGAAGCCGCGCGCCGCTCCGGCCAGCATTTCGTCAACCACCGCTGGCTGGGCGGCATGCTCACCAACTGGAAGACGATCTCCAATTCGATCAAGCGCTTCAAGAGCCTTGAGGAGCAGCTTTCGGGTGACACGCACGGCCTCACCAAGAAGGAAGTGCTGCAGCTCACCCGCGAGCGCGACAAGCTGGAGCTTTCGCTCGGCGGCATCCGCGACATGGGCGGCATCCCGGACGTGATGTTCGTGATCGACGCCAACAAGGAAGAGCTGGCGATCAAGGAAGCCAACACGCTCGGCATCCCGGTCGTCGCGATCCTCGATACCAACGTCAGCCCGCAGGGCATCGCCTTCCCGGTTCCGGGTAACGACGATGCCAGCCGTGCGATCCGCCTCTACTGCGATGCGATCGCCGATGCGGCCACCGCCGGCAAGCAGGGCGGCCAAGCCGCCCGCGGCGTCGACGTCGGCGCGATGGCCGAGCCGCCGGTCGAAGCCGCGCTCGCGGAGTAATGGCTGTTCCCCGGCGAACGCCGGGGTCCAGTCTCTCCCTGTTTGCTGGGCTCCGGCGTTCGCCGGGGAACGATAGAAGGAACTTATAATGGCCGAGATCACCGCAGCCGCCGTCAAGGAACTGCGCGAGCGCACCGGCGCCGGCATGATGGATTGCAAGAAGGCGCTCAACGAGACGAACGGCGACATGGAAGCTGCCATCGACTGGCTGCGTACCAAGGGCCTCGCCGCCGCCGCCAAGAAGGCGGGCCGCCAGGCCGCCGAGGGCCTGATCGGCGTCGCCGTCGAAGGCACCCGCGGCGCGGCCGTCGAGGTCAATTCGGAGACCGACTTCGTCGCCAAGAACGAACAGTTCCAGACGTTCGTCCGCGGCGTTGCCGAGCTTGCGCTCAAGAATGGCGCCGACACCGACGCGCTGCTCAAGGCCGGCTGGCCCGAAGGCGGCACCGTCGAGGAGAAGCTGACCTCGAACATCGCCACCATCGGCGAGAACCAGTCGCTGCGCCGCGCTGCGGTGCTCGAAGTCGCCAACGGCGTGGTCGTGCCCTACGTCCACAACGCCGCTGCGGCCGGCCTCGGCAAGATCGGCGTGCTGGTCGCGCTGGAAGGCGATGCCGACAAGGGTGCGATGGAAGCGCTCGGCAAGCAGCTCGCGATGCACATCGCCGCCGCCAACCCGCTGGCGCTCAACGGCGAGGATCTCGATCCCGCGCTGATCGAGCGCGAGCGCGCGATTGCCTCCGAGAAGGCAGCGGAAAGCGGCAAGCCGGCCGACATCGTCTCCAAGATGGTCGACGGCGCGATGGCGAAGTACCGCAAGGAAAACGCGCTGATGAGCCAGCTCTTCGTCATGGATAACAAGACGAAGATCGAGGACGTCGTCGCGGCCGAGGCCAAGAAGGCCGGCGGCAGCATCGCGCTCAAAAACTATGTCCGCTTCCAGCTCGGCGAGGGTATCGAGAAGCAGACGAGCGACTTCGCCGCCGAAGTCGCCGCCGTGTCCGGCGTCAAGCAGGCCGAACCGACCAACTGACCGACATGAGCCTGCCCCTGCGGCGGATGCGGGACTTTCCCGCGCCTCTTCGCAGGTGGCAGGCTTGTCGCGCTTGGCAGCCCCCCGCTGCCCTACTAAGGTGCGCCGCTTCGCGCCTCATCGCCAGATCGGAACCGCACGCCTCATGCCGCGCCCACGCTTCAACCGCATCCTCCTGAAGCTTTCGGGAGAGGTGCTGATGGGGCCGGGGCAGTTCGGCATCGATCCCGATACGGTCGCCCGCGTCGCGCAGGAGATCAAGGACGCGAAGGCGGGGCACGAGCTCTGCCTGGTCGTCGGCGGCGGCAACATCTTCCGCGGGCTCGCCGGCGCCGCCAAGGGCTTCGATCGCGCGAGTGCCGATTATATGGGCATGCTCGCGACGGTGATGAACGCGCTGGCCATGCAGAATGCGCTCGAGAAGATCGGCGTCGATACCCGCGTCCAGTCGGCGATCCCGATGGCGACGGTGTCCGAGCCCTATATCCGCCGCCGCGCCGTGCGCCACATGGAGAAGGGGCGGGTGGTGATCTTCGCCGCCGGCACCGGCAATCCCTTCTTCACCACCGACACCGCCGCCGCGCTCCGCGCCGCCGAGATGGGCTGCGACGCTCTGTTCAAGGGCACGTCGGTCGACGGCGTCTACGATGCGGACCCCAAGAAGGTGCCCGATGCGCGCCGCTACGAGAGCGTCGGCTTTAACCGCGTCCTCGCCGACGACTTGAAGGTGATGGACGCGACCGCGATCGCGCTCTGCCGCGACAACAATATCCCGATCGTCGTCTTCAACATCCGCGAGCAGGGCAACCTTGCCCAGGTGCTCGGCGGCGAAGGCACCGCGACGATCGTATCGAACGAGGAGTGAGCGATGCCAGCCTATGACAAGTCCGATCTGCAGCGCCGCATGAGCGGTGCGGTCGACGCGTTGAAGCACGATCTCGCGGGCCTGCGCACCGGCCGTGCTTCCACGGCTCTGCTCGATCCGGTGACCGTCGAGGTCTATGGCGCCAACATGCCGCTCAACCAGGTCGCGACCGTCTCGGTGCCCGAGCCGCGCATGCTGTCGGTGCAGGTGTGGGACCGATCCAACGTCAATGCGGTGGAAAAGGCGATCCGCTCGGCGGGGCTCGGCCTCAACCCGATCAGCGAGGGGCAGAATATCCGCCTGCCGATCCCGGATCTGACCGAGGACCGCCGCAAGGAGCTCGCCAAGCTCGCCGGTCAATATGCCGAAAAGGCGCGCATCGCCGTCCGCAACGTCCGCCGCGATGGCATGGACGCGCTGAAGACCGACGAGAAGAAGAAGGAAATCAGCGAGGACGAGCACAAGAGGCTCGACACCGAGGTGCAGAAGCTGACCGACGATACGATCAAGGATATCGACGCGGCGGCTGGCTCCAAGGAAAAGGAAATCCTCCAGCAGTGAGCGCGAGCCCGGCCAGCGCCGAGCCGCCGCCCGCCAGTGGAGGCGGCGCGGTGCCGCGCCATGTCGCGATCATCATGGATGGCAACGGCCGCTGGGCAAAGGCGCGCGGGCTGCCGCGCGTCGCCGGGCATCGCGCGGGCGCCGAAGCGGCGCGCAAGGTGCTGCGCGCGGCCGGCGAGGCGGGCGTCGAGTGCCTGACGCTCTACGCCTTCTCCTCCGAGAACTGGCGTCGGCCCGAGGCCGAGATCAATGATCTCATGGGTTTGCTCAGACTTTACATCAAGAACGAGCTCGAAGCGCTTCATCGCGAAGGTATCAGGATCAAGGTGATAGGCGATCACTCGGCTTTCGCGCCGGATGTCGCCAAGCTGGTTGATACCGCCGTCGCCCGCACCGCCGGCAACAGCCGCATGACGCTGTGCGTGGCGCTCAACTACGGATCGCGTGCGGAAATCGTCCGCGCGGTTCAGCGTCTCGCGAGCGAAGCGATGGTGCCCGAGGCGATCGACGAAGCCGCGATCGACCGCGCGCTCGACACCGCCGATCTGCCGCCGCTCGATCTTCTCATCCGCACGTCTGGCGAGCACCGGTTGTCCAATTTCCTGCTCTGGCAGGCGGCTTATGCCGAGCTGCTGTTCACCGACACCCTGTGGCCCGACTTCGACGGTGAAGCGCTGCGCGCTGCGCTCGCCGATTTCGCCGGCCGCGAACGCCGTTTCGGCGGCTTATGAGCGAAGCCGAAACGCCGATTCCGGCCTCCGATCTGCCGGTCCGCTTCGCCATGGGCGTCGCGATGATCGCAGTCGCGGTTGCGGCCGTCTGGTTCGGCGGCTGGCCGTTCCGGCTGCTGGTCGTCACCGCGGCGGCGGTGATGATGATCGAGTGGGGTGACATGCACCGCGTCTCGCGCCGCAAATCGGCGGTCGCGGCGGTGCTGATGGCCTTGTTCCTGATCGTGGTGCCCGAACGGCTCTACCCGGCTGGGGAAATGGACGAAACGGTCGCCGCCGCGAGCTTCCTGCCGGTGTGGACGGGGTTCGGTGCGGCACTTGCCGCCGCGCTGCTCGCTGGGCTCTTCACCCGCCGCGTCATGATGGCGGGCGGCTTCCTGTACATCGCCTTGCCCTCGTTCGCGCTCATCGTGCTCGACTGGACCTGGGTCGCGATCACCTTCTGGGTGCTACTCGTTACCTGGGCGACTGATATCTTCGCTTATTTCGCCGGCCGGTCGATCGGCGGGCCGAAGCTCGCCCCGCGGCTGAGCCCGAACAAGACCTGGGCAGGTCTCGGCGGCGGCATGCTCGGTGCCGCCGTGATCGGATGGGCAGCAGCCGATTTCTTCGAGATGGGCGCGCCGTTCCTCTACGTCGGCGCGGCGATGGGCGCGATCGCGCAGGGCGGCGATCTCTATGAGAGCTGGATGAAGCGCCGCGCCGGGGTGAAGGACAGCGGTACGATTCTCCCCGGCCATGGCGGCGCGCTCGACCGGCTCGACGGCCTGCTGCCGGTGGTGCTGGCCACTCTGTTCATGCTGATGGCCGGTCTCTGGGCGGCGTGAGAAGCGTCACCATCCTCGGTGCGACGGGGTCGATCGGCCGCTCGACGCTCGACCTCATCGAGCGCAACCGCGACCGGCTCGAGGTGCTGGCGCTGACCGCGGCCAAGGATGTCGCGGGCCTCGCCGATGTCGCGCGGCGCACTGGCGCGAAGACCGCGGTGATCGCCGATCCGGCGCTGCTGGACGGCCTGCGCGAAGCCCTGGCCGGGAGCGGAGTCGAAGCCGCCGCCGGTCATGATGCGGTCTGCGACGCGGCCGCCGCGGGCGCCGACTGGACGATGGCGGCAATCGTCGGCACGGCCGGGCTCAAACCCGTGATGCGCGCGCTCGAAGGCGGCAAAACGGTCGCGCTGGCAAACAAGGAGGCTTTGGTCTCCGCGGGTGACGTCATGACGCAGGCCGCGTCGGCGCATGGCGCGACGCTGCTGCCAGTGGATTCGGAGCATAACGCGATCTTCCAATGCCTTGCGGGGGCTGCTCCACAATCGGTTCGCCGGATCACGCTGACGGCGAGCGGTGGCCCGTTCCGCACGCGGACGCTGGAGGAAATGCGCGGCATGACCCCGGCCGAGGCCGTCGCGCACCCCAATTGGTCGATGGGTGCCAAGATCTCGGTCGATTCGGCGACGTTGATGAACAAGGGGCTCGAACTGATCGAGGCGTTCCACCTGTTCCCGGTCGATGCCGGTCAGCTCGATGTCGTCGTCCACCCGCAATCGGTGATCCACAGCCTCGTCGAATATGTCGACGGGTCGGTCCTCGCCCAACTCGGCGCGCCGGACATGCGCATCCCCATCGCGCACACGCTCGCCTGGCCGGAGCGGATGGAGACGCCGTGCGAGCGGCTCGATCTCGCGCGCATCGGCCGGCTCGACTTCGAAACCCCCGATATGGAGCGTTTTCCTGCGCTGGCGCTGGCGCGGGAAGCGCTGGCAGCGGGCGGTGCGCGGCCGGCTATCCTCAACGCGGCCAATGAGATTGCGGTCGCGGCTTTCCTCGATGGCGCGATCGGCTTCCTTGATATCGCCACAATAGCGCGGCAAACGCTCGACCAGCTCGATCCCGCAGCACCCGGATCGATCGACGATGTGCTATCGATCGATCGGGATTCGCGCCGGATCGCCCAAGAAATCGTGCAAAGGCAGATGCATTGACCCTGGAAGGCCCCGGCTTCCTGCTCACCGTGCTGAGCTTCCTGCTCGTAATCGGGCCGCTCGTCTTCGTCCACGAGATGGGCCACTTCCTCGTCGGCCGCTATTTCGGCGTCCACGCCGAGACGTTTTCGATTGGCTTCGGCCGCGAGATTGCGGGCTGGACCGACAAACGCGGCACGCGCTGGAAGATCGGCTGGCTCCCGCTCGGCGGCTATGTCCGCTTCAAAGGCGATATGAACCCTGCGAGCCAACCCACTGCGGATTGGCTCGCTCTCCCCGCCGAAGAGCGCAACAAGACGTTCCAGGCCAAGCCAGTCTGGCAGCGTTTCCTGATCGTCGCTGCGGGGCCTGCGATCAACTTTGTCTTTGCTATCCTCATCTACATCGCGCTGTTCGGGAGCTTCGGCGAGCCGCGCACGCCGCCGGTGATCGCCGGTATCCAGGAAAACAGCGCCGCCGCTGCGGCCGGTTTTGAGCCAGGCGATCGCATCGTCGCGATCCAGGGCAGCCGCGTCGAGCGGTTCGAGGACATCCGCACCTATGTCAGCCTGCGCCCCGGCCAGCCGCTGACCTTCCTCGTCCAGCGCGAGGAGCGCCGGATCGAACTGACCGGCACGCCCGCCAGCCACGTGATGAGAGACCGGTTCGGCAACGAGGCCAAGATCGGCCTGCTCGGTATTGCGCCGGGCGCGCCGCAATTCATCTCGCTCGGGCCCATCGAAACCGTCGTGGCCTCGTTCCGCCATACTGCGGACACGCTCGACACGATGGTCACCGCGATTTGGCAGATCATCACCGGGCAGCGATCGGTCAAGGAAATGGCCGGACCAGTGAAGATGGCGCAGATCTCGGGTCAGCAGGCGAGTCTCGGCTGGCTCAATCTCATCGAGTTCATGGCGCTGATCTCGATTAATCTGGGATTCATCAACCTCTTGCCAATCCCGCTGCTCGACGGTGGGCATCTTCTCTTCTACACGATCGAGGCGGTGCGGCGGAAACCCTTGAAGCCGGAGGCGCAGGAATGGGCGTTTCGCACCGGGCTCGCCGCTCTTCTGGCTCTGATGATTTTCGTCACCCTCAACGACTTGTCGTCTTTGGGAGTGTGGAGACAGCTTGGCGGGTTGATCGGTTGACCATGTTGGGGCAGGGCTGCGGCCAGGGCAGGGGAACGCTGCCGGGCCACAGGGAGCCCGGCCAGGTTTCATAAGGGCGGGAACGCGTGACGTCATTCAAGGCAATTTCGAACAGGCCGCGCCTGTGCTCGGCGCTCCTCATGGGGACAATCCTGGGCGGCACGCCTGCGCTCGCGCAGCAAGCGGCGCCGGCCGCGCAGGCGCCTGCCGCAACCACCGCGACGCCGGTCGCCGTGCCACCGGTGGTCCAGCCCGGCGCGGGCACGATCCGGGGCCTTGCGGTCTCGGGCAACCAGCGGCTCGAGGCGGAGACGGTGCTCTCCTACACCGCACTGCGCCTGGGTGAGCCCTATACGCGCGAGCGGCTCGACGAGGCGCTGCGCGATCTTTACGCGACCGAGCTGTTCGCCGACGTGCAGATCCGCGACGATCAGGGCGCGCTTACCATCGAGGTGCGCGAGAACCCCGTCGTCAACCGCATCGTGCTCGAAGGCAACAAGCGGCTGAAGAGCGATAAGATTCAGCCGGAAATCCGCCTTTCGCCGCGCCAGATCTTCACCCGTTCCAAGGTCCGCGCGGATGTCGCGCGGATCATCGAGCTCTATCGCCGGCAGGGCCGCTTCGCCGCCAGCATCGAGCCGAAGACCGTCCAGCTCGATCAGAACCGCGTCGACGTTGTGTTCGAGATCGACGAGGGACCGAAATCGAAGGTCCGTCAGATCAACGTGCTCGGCAACGAGGCCTTCTCCGACGGCCGCCTGCGCGACGAGATGGCTACCAAGCAGGCGCGCCTCACCACTTTCTTCAGCTCGAACGATACCTACGATCCTGATCGCCTGGCGTTCGACCAGCAGAAGCTCAGGCAGTTCTACCTGACGCAGGGCTATGCCGATTTCCGCGTGATCTCGGCCGTCGCCGAGCTGACGCCCGACCGGCGCGACTTCATCATCACCTACGTGGTCGAGGAAGGGAAGCGCTACAAATTCGGCGACGTGAAGGTCGAGAGCGACATCCGCGACTTCAGCGGCGAGGCGCTCACCCGGAACCTGTCGATGAAGCAAGGCGATTGGTACGACGCCAAGAAGGTTGAGGACACGGTCACCAGCCTGACCGAATCGGCGGGCGTCTTCGGTTATGCGTTCGCGCAGGCCTCGCCCGAGTTCGATCGCGACCAGGAAGCGCTCACCATGTCGGTGACGTTCAAGTTGCAGGAAGCGCCGCGCGTTTATGTCGAGCGCGTCGATATCAACGGCAACACTAATACCCGCGACAAGGTGATCCGCCGCGAATTTCGCCTGGCGGAAGGCGATCCGTTCAACAGCATCCGCGTCAAGCGCTCGCGCGACCGCATCCAGTCGCTTGGTTTCTTCCAGGACAACCTGGAAATCCAGCAGCTTCCGGGTTCGTCGCCGGATCGTGTCGTACTGCAGACCAATCTCGAAGAGCGCGCCACCGGCGAGCTTCAGGTCTCCGCCGGTTTCTCGAGCCTCGAGCGGTTCTTGGTCAACCTGTCGGTGCGCCAGCGCAACTTCATGGGCAAAGGCCAGGAAGTCCGCGCCGGGGTCAATTATTCGACCTATTCGAAGTCGATCGAGCTGGGTTTCACCGAGCCTTACATTTTCGACAAGAATATCGCTGCGGGCGTCGACGTCTACCGCCGCGACTATTCCAGCTTCAACTTCATCAATAACCGCCGCAACACTACGTATAAGCAGACCCAGACCGGCGGTCAGCTCCGCGCCGGCGTGCCGCTGGGCGAATATCTGTCGCTCGCGCTTCGCTACGGCCTGAACTACGACCAGATCACGCTCGATCGCGACACTTTCTTTACCGATCCCGACGGGCCGAACGGACCGCTGCCGCTGGCCTGCGACCCGTTGCTCGCCGGACGCTATCTCTGCGACGCGATCGGCAATCGCATCACCTCCTCGATCGGCTATTCGCTGCTGTACGACACGCTCGACAACCGCGTCCGTCCGACGCGCGGCGAGCGCGCCGTGCTGAGCCAGGATTTCGCGGGCCTGGGCGGCGAGACCAAATATCTGCGCACCCGTCTCAACGCCGCCAAATATTGGCCGATCACCGAAAGCGGCTTCATCTTCTCGGTGAGCGGTGAAGGCGGCCACATCGTCAGCTTCGAAGACAGCCGCGGGCCGGGCATCGACAAGGTGCGCCTGACCGACCGCTTCTTCCTCGGCGAGCCGGATCTGCGCGGCTTCGACATCCGCGGCGTCGGCCCGCGCGTCCAGCGCCGCCGTTTCGACGAGAATGGCGTGCCGATCCCGGGCCGCGACGGCCTGATCGCCGACGACGCGCTCGGCGGCCGCTATTATTACCGCGCACGCGCAGAACTGGAGCTGCCGCTGGGTGCGACCGGCAAGGAGCTTGGCCTCCGTCCGTCGATCTTTGCCGACATCGGTGCGCTGTGGGGCATCACCCGCCCGCTGCCGACCGCCAATTTCCCGGACGTCAACGGCGACGGCATCCTCGAAGATCTGGTCATCCCGATCCTCAATTCGGCCGGCCAGCTCCAGTGTCTGTTCCCGGACGGAACGGTCGAGGGCATCCCGAACATTCCGGGCATCGTTTGCGCCACCGGCAGCCGGCTCGTCGCCAACACCATTCCGGCGTTCGACGAGCAGTTTCTTGGCAATTCGCCCAGCCCGCGCCTGTCGATCGGCTTCGGCGTCAACTGGAACTCGCCGTTCGGTCCGTTCAGGATCGATATAGCCCGCGCGTTGCTTAAGCAGCCGGGGGACGACACCAAACTGTTCACCTTCAACGTAGGGACCGCTTTCTGATGAACAAATTCGTGATCGGCGCGGCGCTCGCCGCGCTTGCGCTTCCGGCCGCCGCGCCGGCGCAGCGCCTCAATCCGGCCGTCGTCGCAGTCGTCGATATCGGCCGCGTTTTCTCCGAATGCACCGCCTGCAAGGCGGCGCAGACCCAGCTTCAGACCCAGCTCCAGTCGCTGCAGCAGCGCTCGCAGGCGCTTGGGGCTCCGCTGCAGACCGAAGCGCAGTCGATCGAGACCGCGGCGCGTGCGCTGAACGGTAAGGCGCCCGACGCCGCGTTGCAGCAGCGTGTGCAGGCTCTGCAGACCAAGCAGAACAGCGCGAACCAGGAGATCGCCCGCAGCGAGCAGACCTTCCGCTCGACGCAGGCGCATGTCGCGCAGCAGATCAACGCGCGCTTGACGCCGATCGTCAACCAGGTAATGCAGAGCCGCGGCGCCGCGATCGTCGTCGACAAGGGCGCGACGCTCGCCGCTTCGCCGTCGCTCGACGTCACCAACGACGTGCTGGCGCAGCTCAACCAGCAGCTCCCGAGCGTCAGCGTCACGCCGCTGCCGCAGCAAGCGCAGCCGCAGGCCCAGCAGCAGCCGCAGGGCCGCTGATGAGCGAGGGCGGCAGCGCGGCCGGAGCCGGCGAGACGCGGGCCCTAGGTCCGATGGATGTCCGCCGGGTGATGGCCGCGCTGCCGCACCGCTACCCCATGCTCCTTGTCGATCGGGTCGAAAGCTTGATCGTCGATCAGTCGATCGCCGCGATCAAGGCGGTGACGATGAACGAGGAGTTCTTCCAGGGGCATTTCCCCGGCCGCCCGATCATGCCGGGCGTGTTGATCGTGGAGGCGCTGGCGCAGGCCGCCGGCGTTCTCGCGGTCGAAAGCCTCGGCCTCGCCGGTTCGGGCAAGCTCGTCTATTTCATGGCGATCGACGAGGCGAAGTTCCGCACGCCGGTCGAGCCGGGCTGCTTGCTCCGCCTTGAAGTCGCGTTCGTGCAGAAGCGCGCGACCGTCTGCAAATTCGCCGGGAAAGCCTTTGTCGACGGCAAGCTCGCCGCGCAGGCCAATTTCACGGCGATGATCGCCGACCCGCCGGCCTAAACCGCCGCGACCCAGGCGCCGTCGCGACGCTCGATCCTGAAAATGTCGCGTATCGCCGGGCCGGCCATGATGTCGGACGGCGCGCTATCGGCTGCGATCCCGCCGTCTTGCATCACCAGCATTCGCGTCGCGAAGACCTGCGCCTGATCGAGATCGTGAATGGCCATCAAAATGGCTTGGCCCGTCATCGTCCGCAGGAGATCGAACACACGAATCTGCCAGAGCGGATCGAGGTTCGCGATCGGCTCGTCGAGGAGAAGCAGGCGGGGGCGGCTGGCAAGCGCGCGGGCGATCAGCACGCGGCTGCGTTCTCCGGTCGACAGCCGATCGATGCGGCGGTCGAGCAGCGGGGCGAGATCGAGCGCGGCGACGAGATCGGAGATGTCCGCCGCCGCCCCGCCCAAAGCGATCACGTCGCGCGCCAGCAATGGCCATCGTATGTCCCGCCCGGCCGGGAGGTAGGACAGCAGCCGCGCCCGTTCGGCCTTGCCGACGGCGGCAGGGTCTGTGCCTTCGATCCGGACGCTGCCGTCTGGCTTGCCGACCCCGGCGATGGCGTGGAGCAGGCTGGTCTTGCCGCTGCCGTTCGGCCCGACGAGCGCGACCCGCTCGCCTGCTGCCAGCATCAGCGACGACGGCGCCAAACGGCCGGGCAGGGCGATGTCGCGGGCGTCTAGCAATTCGCTCACCGGCTGAGGCTCCAGCGCATATGGGCGACGAGCCAAAGGAAGAAGGGCGCGCCAAGGAGCGCAGTGACGACGCCGACGGGAAGCGTCCGACCCAGCGGCGCTAGGCGCACGACGAGATCGGCGGCGATGAGCAGCGCGCCGCCGATCGCGGCCGCCGGCAGGATAGCGCGCCCGGGATGTCCCCCGGTCAGCCGCCGTGCGAAGATGGGCGCGACGAGCCCGACGAAGCCGATCGCGCCGCACACCGCGACGCAGCCGCCGACGCCAAGCGCGGTGAGGCAGACGACCTTGAGCCGCAGCTTGCCGATGTCGTAACCCATCGATTGCGCCACCTCTTCACCCAAGGTGAGCGCGTCGAGCTGTGGCGCGACCCGGACCAGCAGCGCAAGCGTCAGCCCCGCCGGGATGGCAGCGAAGGCGAGCTGTTTCTGGCTGCGATCGACCATCGATCCCATCAGCCAGTCATAGGCGTCGTAGAAAGCGAACGGCGAGGGCGCGAGCGCCAAGGCGAGAATAGTGAGCGCACCCGCGAGCGCGCTGATGGCGAGGCCGGACAGGAGCAGCGTCGCGGTTTCGGCGCGCGGGCCTGCGAGCAGGATCAGCAACAGCAACGCGCCGAGTGCGCCGCCCATCGCCCCGCCCGAAAGCGCGAGCGGAGCGGTGAACCCGAACAGGTAAGCCGTGATGACCGCGCCGAGCGCGGCGCCGCTTGTCGTGCCGGTGAGATCGGGCGAGGCGAGGGGATTGGCGAACAGCGCCTGCACCGCCGCACCCGATGCCCCCAATGTAGCTCCGTAAACCAGGGCAAGCATCGTGCGCGGCAGGCGGAGTTCGGTGAGGACGGCGGCGGCCAGACCGGCATTCTCGGCATGAAGCCCGATCAGCGGCGAGGCCGGAAGAGCGAGCGAGAGCAACGCCAGCGCCGTGAGCGTGGCCAGAAGGACGACGGAAACACGCCGGCTCATCGCGCCACCTTCCGCAACCGTTCGACCTCGGCGATCATCGCGGGCCCCATGCAGGTCCAGCGCCGTCCGTCGGTCGGGATCACGCGCGCGCCGCCCGCCTTGCGCGCAAGCGGGTGGTTCAGCCAGCGCTGCTCGCCCGAATATTCGCCGGCACGATAGTCGCTGCGCAGCAGAACTTCCGGCGGCTTGCTGATGAGCTGTTCCAGCGTCACGCGATCGCTCGGAAGCGCGCGTTGGCGGAAGCCAGCCAGCGCCATCCATTCGCTTGCCAAACTGTTCGCGCCGACCGATCGTCCGCCGCCGCCAAGCCAGATCGTGTCCGGCTGCCGTTGCGGTGTACTGGCTTTGAGCATCGCGATCCGCGCAAGGAGGCGCTTGCCTTGCGGTTCGCGGCCCAGCGCCTTGGCGACGCGGCGGATGCTCGTTTCTATGTCGGCCATGCTGCCCGGATAGCCGAGATCGAGCGTCGGGATGCCCAGCGTCTCGGCGATGCGGACGCGATCGCGCGCGCCGCCGCCCATCGTCAGCACCAGATCGGGCTTCAGGGGTGCGACCGAGAGCAAGCTGCCGTCGTTGCGGCGGAAGCGCGCCGCCTGCCGCCAGAGCGGCGATTCCGCCTTGCTTTGCGACAGGTGCGTCACCGACGCGATCTGCTCCGGCGCGGCGATCATCAGCAGCAGCTCGTCGGTGCAGAGGTTGAGCGACGCCACGCGCTGCGGCGCCGCGCCAACCTCCGCACCGAAGGCCAGGCTAAGCGCCGAAGCGAAGACGAAGGCCCGCATGAACCGCACGTCCCGGCGTCGCATAGCCGACGACATCCTGATAGTCGGCATCGAACGCATTCTCGATCCGCCCGAAGGCCTCGATCGCCGACGTGAGGCGATAGGCGGCGCGGAAGCCGACCAGCGCATAGTCGCCCAGCATGACCGTCGCGGCCGGGAACAGGTCGAAATCGGTGTCGCGCCGCTTGCCGACATACGCGACCGACCCACCCAGGGTCAGGGGACCGGCCTCATAGTCGAACGCCGCATTGGCGCTGTGCCGGGGACGACGCACCTCGCGCAGGCGCGGCGTGCCGGCGACCTGCTGATCCTTTGCGTCGAGCCAGGTGTAGTTCGCGCTCAGCCGCAATCCGTCGATTGGAGTGAGTGCGCCTGCCAGCTCGACGCCCCGGCGCTTGCTGATCCCGGTGGCATTCGCCGCCGACGACAGGAAGGTCGTCGAATCGAACGTGCCGACGATCTCGTCGCGCAGCCGCGCATCGAAGGCGGTCACCGACAGCGCCGCGCGCTCGCTCTGCCAGCGCAGGCCCAGCTCGAACTCGCGCGATCGTTCCGGGATCAGGTCCGGATTGCCGACGAAGCTGCCGGGGAAGAAGCCATAGAGATCGAAGAAGGTCGGCTGCGCGATACCCTCTCCATAGGAACCGGCGATCGCGAAGCCGCCGCCCAGCCGCGCAAGCGCACCGGCGCGGAACGTCGTCTCGTCGGCGAAGCGGTTGAAGTCGTCATGGCGCACCGCGAGGTCGGTGGTCAGCACGTCGCCCCAGTCGGCGCGCCATTCGCCGACGAAGGCGGTGCGGCCGCGCGTCCGGTCCTGATCGGTGAAGCCGCCGAACTCCTGGTCGCGCGCCTTGAAGCTCTCGTCCTCGCGCTCGACGAGCGCGATGAGGCTGTGGCGGGTGCCGCCGAGATCGAGCCGCCGCTCGAGCTTGCCGGAGACCGCGAACCGGTCGCCGAAGCTGCGGTTGAGTGGCACATCGCCATCGAAATTGCGGTTGGCGCTGCCGAGATACTGGCCATCGACCGTGAAGCGCCACGGCGTGCCGGGATCGGTGCCCAGCGTCGCCCAGACGCGCACTGCGCCCGTCCTGGTCGTCGAATTATCGTCGGTGTCGGCGCGGAGGAAAGTCAGCGGGTCGGTGCCGTCGAACTCCGCATAGGCATCGACATAGCGCGCCGCGACGCCGAATTCGGCATTCTCCGCGGGCCGCGCGACACCCTTGAGGCCGATGGTCGTGTTGCCGTAGCCATCGCGGTCGCCGCCGCCGCCGCCGAGGATGTCGATGCCGTCGCTTTCCTGCCGCGATACGGTGAGGGTCGCACCCCCGCGCTCGCCGCCCGCTGCGACCGTACCAGCGAGACGCAGACTGTCGCGGCTGCCATATTCGCCGAGGCCCGAGATGCTGAGGCCGGGCGCCGCATCGGGCGTCTCCAGCGCGATGACGCCGCCGATCGCTTCGGAACCCCACAAGGCCGATTGCGGCCCGCGCACCACCTCGATCCGACCGATACCATCGGCGGTCAGCGTCTCGAACCGCGCCTCATTGCCCGCGGCGGGATCGGTAAAGCGGATGCCGTCGATGAACAGCAGGCTGTGGTTCGCCTCGGCGCCGCGGATGCGGACCTGCGCCTGGCTGCCGCGCGCGCCGGTCTGCGCGACCGACACGCCGGGGACGAGCCGGAGCAGATCGATGGTCTGCGCTTCGCCCAGCGCATCGACGCGGCGGGCGTCGATCACGGTGGCGCTGGCAGGGCTGTTCGCCTCATCGACCGGGGTCAGCGAAGCGGTGACGAGAATTTCGGCGGATGCGGCGTTGGCCGCGAGTAACAAGAGCAGAGACATCATTTCCTCCATAAGACGACACACGGGTCGTCTCGGAGGAAAGGCACGCCTCTCCACATGCGTACGGCTGGTCCCGGCCGGGCATGGACGACCGGCGAGGGCAGGTCTCCTGGCTCGCGGATCACCGCCCGTTCCCCGCCTTGCCGGTGCCGCCGAAATCGGCTGCGCCGGTGGCATAGAGGGGAGGGGCTCACCGCTTACAGTTGCGGGCACAGCGCCGGTATTCCACCGGCTTCCCTTTTCACCGCCGTTTCGGGCGGCACCTTCGCCTGGGTCGCCCGCTAGGCTGGGGGTTCAGGCTTGTCAACTCGGGGGACGGACGCTAAGGCGCGGCCTCCTTTTCAGGCTGGTCGGAAACCAGCCGCCACATCAGGAATTTGCGACATGAAGGCCGATACCCACCCCGACTATCACATGATCAAGGTGCAGATGACCGACGGCACCGTGTTCGAGACGCGCTCCACCTGGGGCAGCGAGGGCGACACGCTGCAGCTCGACATCGATCCCAAGGTCCACCCGGCGTGGACCGGCGGCACCCGCCTGGTCGAAAAGGGCGGTCAGGTCGCGCGCTTTAACAAGCGCTTCGGCGGTCTCAGCCTCGGCAAGAAATAAGCGTTGGGCGGCGGGAACGGCGTTCCGGTCCTTGCGACCGAACGCCTGATCCTGCGCGCGCCCGAAGCCGGCGATCTCGATGCCTCCGCCGCAATGTGGGGGAATGAGGAGGTCGTGCGCTACGTCGGCGGCAAGCCGTCGACCCGCGAAGAGACCTGGGCGCGTATCCTCCGCGCCCACGGCCTCTGGTCGCTGCTCGGCTACGGCTATTGGGCGGTGACCGAGCGGGTAAGCGGACGCTTCGTCGGTGACGTCGGTTTCGCCGATTTCCACCGCGCGATCGAACCGTCGATCGACGGCATCCCCGAAATGGGTTGGGTGCTTGACGTTTGGAGCCACGGACGCGGCTATGCGGGCGAGGCGGTTGCCGCCGCGCTGCAATGGGCGGACGAAATACTCAAGGCGCCGCTGACTGCCTGCATCATCGCGCCCGAGAATGCGGCCTCGATCCGCGTTGCCGATCGCGCCGGTTTCCGGCGCTTTGCCGCGGGCGAATACAGGTCCGCGCCGACGTTGATTTTTCACAGAAAATGGCTCGTCGCCTAAAATCGTTGAGGGTGAGGAACAAATCGCCCGCCTGACGCGTCTCTGCCTCATCCACGGCCGAAGGAGTTTGTCGGCCGAACGAATGGTAGAGGAGGAAGTATAATGGGCCTGATTCTCGCTTTGATCATCGGCGGTGTCATCGGCTGGCTTGCCAGCATCGTGATGCGCACCGACGCCCAGCAGGGCATCATCCTCAACGTGGTTGTCGGCATTGTCGGTTCGCTGCTCGGCAGCTTCCTGCTCGGGCCGCTGCTCGGCGGTGGCAACATCATGAGCGGTGCGCTCGACGTCCGCACGCTGCTCGTTGCGTTCCTGGGTGCGGTGATCCTGCTCGCGATCGTCAATCTCTTCCGTCGCGGCAGCGTGCGCTAAGCACCCGCCACGATCAGTAGGCGTATCGGCCCCGGATGCAGCAATGCGTCCGGGGCTTTCGCTTATCTAACGATCGTCTTCGCCCAGCCGCGGGCTGCGCCGATCGGCCACCTGCCGTTTGCCGTCGATCACGATCGGCGAAGCGAGGCCGGGGAGGGGGGCGGGAAGCTGCATCCCGCGCGCCACCACCTGTGGATCGGCGAACACCGCGTCCACCGGATTGATCGGGCCGGCCGGGATACCGGCGCGCTCCAGCTTCTCCGACAGCGCGATCCGCCCGAACCGCCGCGTCGCGGCTTCCAGCGTGGCGATAAGTTCGACACGGTTGGCGACGCGCCCCGCATTGGCGCGATAGCGATCGTCATCTGCCAGGCCCGCGAGCCCCAAGATCGCGCACAGCCGCTGGAATTGCCGATCATTGCCGACGGCGATGATCACTTCGCCGTCCGACGTCGGAAACGCCTGATAGGGAACCAGGTTGGCGTGGCCGTTGCCCATCCGGCCCGGCACCTTGCCCGAGGTCATCCAGTTCAGCGCCTGATTGGCGAGCACCGCGACCTGGCAGTCGAGCAGTGCCATGTCGATATGCGCGCCTTTGCCGGTGCGGTCGCGCTCGCGCAGCGCCGCGAGGATCGCGACGGTGGAATAGAGGCCGGTGAAAATGTCGGCATAAGCGACGCCGGCTTTCTGCGGCGCGCCGTCCGGCTCACCGGTCAGCGACATCGCGCCGCCCATGCCCTGGATGATGAAATCGTAACCGGCACGATTGGCATAGGGCCCGGTCTGGCCGAAACCGGTGATCGAGCAATAGACGAGGCCGGGGTTGATGGCTGCCAGCGCGGCATGGTCGAGCCCGTATTTGGCCAGCCCGCCGACCTTGAAATTCTCGATCAGCACGTCGGACGATGCTGCCAGCGCGCGGATCTGCGCCTGGCCGCTCTCGCTGTCCATATCGACCGTGATCGATTTCTTGCCGCGGTTGCAGGCGTGGAAATAGGCTGCGTCTCGCGGCTCGCCTTCGGGGCCGGTAACGAACGGCGGACCCCAATGGCGCGTATCGTCGCCCGCGCCTGGCCGCTCGACCTTGATCACCTCGGCGCCGAGATCGGCCAGAAGCTGCCCCGCCCACGGCCCCGCGAGGATGCGCGCGAGCTCGAGCACCTTCAGCCCGGCAAGCGGCTTGTCCACTAGAAGGCCGCGATCCCGGTGATCGCGCGGCCGAGGATCAGGCCATGGACGTCGTGCGTGCCCTCATAAGTGTTCACCGTCTCGAGGTTCGCGGCATGGCGCATCACCTGGAATTCGGCGCTGATGCCGTTGCCGCCGTGCATGTCGCGGGCGATGCGGGCGATATCCAGCGCCTTGCCGCAATTGTTGCGCTTGATGAGGCTGATCGTCTCGGGAATCAGCACGCCTTCGTCCATCCGCCGGCCGACGCGCAGCGCCGCCTGCAGGCCGAGCGAGATGTCGGTGAGCATGTTGGCGAGCTTCATCTGGACGAGCTGGGTCGCGGCGAGCGGGCGACCGAACTGCTTGCGATCGAGCGTGTAGAGCCGCGCGGCGTGGAAGCAGGCCTCCGCCGCGCCCATCGAGCCCCAGGCGATGCCGTAGCGCGCCCGGTTGAGGCAGCCGAACGGGCCCTTCAGCCCCTCGACATTGGGAAGCAGATTTTCCTCGGGAATCTCCACCCCGTCCATCACGATCTCGCCGGTGATCGAGGCGCGGAGCGAGAGCTTCTCCTTCACCTTCGGCGCGGTCAGGCCCTTCATGCCCTTTTCGAGCACGAAGCCCTTGATCTTGCCGTCATGCGCCTCGGACTTCGCCCACACCACGAAGACGTCGGCGATCGGCGAGTTGGTGATCCACATCTTGGCGCCCGAAAGGCGGTAGCCGCCGTCGATCTTCTGCGCGCGGGTGCGCATCGATCCCGGATCGGAGCCCGCGTCCGGCTCGGTTAGGCCGAAGCAGCCGACCCATTCGCCGCTTGCGAGCTTGGGAAGATATTTCTTGCGCTGCTCCTCGGTCCCATAGGCGTTGATCGGGTGCATCACGAGGCTCGACTGAACCGACATCGCCGATCGGTAGCCGCTGTCGACCCGCTCCACCGCGCGGGCAATCAGGCCGTAGGAAACGTAGCCGAGCCCGGCGCCGCCATATTCCGGCGCGATCGTCGCGCCGATGAGGCCTAGCGCGCCGAGCTCATTCATGATCTCGCGGTCGAAATCCTCGTTGAGATAGGCCTTGGTCACCCGCGGTTGCAGCTTCTCCTGCGCATAGCCTTCGGCCGTGTCGCGGACCATCCGCTCCTCGTCGGTGAGCTGCGCATCGAGCCCGAACGGATCGGCCCAGTCGAAGGAAGTGATGCGGGGTTCGGTCATTCTGTCCTCTGCGAAGGCGACGGGAAACGGCCACGAAAAAGGCCGCGCCTCCTCTGCGTCATCAGGCGGGGAATGTCTACTCGTCGGCGGCGAAGCCGAAGCCGAGCAATTCCTCCGGCTTCTGCCCCGCGCGCGCCGTCTCCATGAGCGCCAGCGCGGCCGCCGATCCCTTGGGATGATGGGTGCTGGCGGCGATCGGCGCGAGCACGCCCTCGGCCGCCCGGAACTCGCCGCGGAGCATCAGGAGTTGCGCGGCCTGCAACCCAATTTCCGTCACCTGCGGCGCCAGGCTGTGCGCCAGCATCAGGATGTTGCGCGTATTCACCGAGGCATAATCGGGCTCGAGGGACAGCGCTTCGGCGTAGCGGTAGAGCGTCGGGAAATGATTCCCGTCCGCCTTGTGCGCCCGTGCGAACCAGGTCCGCGCTTTTGCATACTCAGCCTTACGCGCGGCTTCGTCCTGCCGCCCCGCGCGGAGATGGCGCATGCCCTTCAGATATAGCAACTCGGCATCCTCGGCGCGGACCGCGAGCAGGCGGTCGAGCAGCCGGTCCGCGTCGGTGCCGTCACCGTACAAGGCTTCGGCCTGGGCGAGCAGCCGGAGCGACAGCTCGTCCTCCCGCTTGCCGACCGCGCGTTTGACCCGGCCGCGCAGCGCCGCCTGCTGCTTTTCGGGAACGGCGGAGCGCATCGCCGCCTGGAGCAGCGGATAATCGCCGATGGCTAGCGTCGGCGTCGCGACCTTGGCCTCGGCGCGGCTCTGCCAGACGAGGCGTCGGTAAGCGATGCCCGCCTTGGCATAAGTGCGCAGCCTCGCGTCGAGTTCGGACGATGGAAACCCGAATATCTCTGCGAACGCCTTGCGGCCATCCTCGCCCTTGGCCAGCGCCGTCATATATTTCGGCGTCGCCGCGCGCCGGGCATCGTCGTTCATCAGATAGTGAACCAGCAGCCAACTTTGCGCATAGAGCCGCATGGCGTCGTCCGCCCGCGCCTTCCGGTCGCTGCCGAACATCATATGCTCGAACGGCAGCCAGTCGCGCTGATTGAGCAGCCACAGCGCGCGCTCCGCATTGTAGCGGCCGATGTCCACCTCGCCGTCGCGGAAATCGACGGTCATCAGATATTCCGCAAACCCCTCGACGTACCATTTGGGGTAACCGGCTGGAAAATATTGCAGCATGAAATGATGGACATATTCGTGGAACAGGGTGTCGTTCCGGAAGATGCGATAGCGATCGGTCGTCCGGTCCACGAACGCCGCGATCCCGTCCGGCGTGGCGGAATAGAAGCCCGCAACAATTCCCGGGACAGGGCGGATGATCTGCATCTTGCTATTGTCCGGCGCGAAATAGACCGGCAGCCGGTTGGCGGGCGGCCCCGACGAAATGCCGGTCAGCATCCGCAGCAGCGCGTCGAAATCTTCCAGCGCCCGGGCCCGCTCCGCGATCTGCTTCTCCGACATGTCGCCGTAGAGAATGAAGTTCGCCGTCTCGGCCCGCCGCCACGCCGCATCCGCGGGGATGGCCGCCAACATAAGCGCCGCCCCCAGCACCCCCTTTAAACCAGACATAACCCCTCCGTTGCAAAGGGTTGTGTCCGATTTCAGGCGCGATGAAAAGGTCTGGCGGAAGAGGTGGGATTCGAACCCACGGTGAGCGTGAACCCACGGCGGTTTTCAAGACCGCTGCCTTAAACCACTCGGCCACTCTTCCCCGAACGGCGCCGCCTTATCCCGCCCGCGACCACCCGTGCAAGCGGCGCGGCGGAACCGGCTGCACCGCCTCGGCGCTTGCGTCATAAGGCGAAAGCAGGGAAGGGGAGGGTCATGCGTATCTGGAAAGCCGTCACCATCGCCGCCGCGCTGTGCTTTGCGCCCGCGGCCGGGAGCGCCGTGCAGGCGCAGGTCTATACCGAGGAGGGGTTCCGCGCCTATCTGCCGCAGCTACGCGCGCAGGCGGAGCGCGAGGGCGTCAGCCAGCGGACCTTGGCAAGTGCCTTCGCCTCGCTGCAGTTCAGCCCGCGCACCATCGAGCTCGACCGAGCGCAGCCGGGCGGAACGGCCGGCTACAGCGCGATCCCACCGTTCGCGCCCTACAAAGCGCGGCACGTCAATGCGGCGTTGATCAGCCGCGGCCGATCGCGCTTCGACGGACACCTCGCCAACCTCCGCGCGATCGAGCGGCGCTACGGCGTTCCACCTTCGATCGTGATGGCGATCTGGGGGCACGAGACGAGTTACGGCGCGGTCACGGGCGATTTCGATCTGCTCAACTCACTCGCCAGCCTGTCCTATGAAGGCCGACGCCGCGATCTCTTCTCCAGCGAGTTCGTCGCCGCATTGAAGATGATCGACCGGGGTGTGCCGCGCAGCCAGCTCAAGGGAAGCTGGGCGGGCGCCACTGGCTATCCGCAGTTCCTGCCGTCGGTCTATCTGCGGCTCGCGGTCGACGGCGACGGCGACGGCAAGATCGACATCTGGAACAGCCAGGACGATGCGCTGGCGTCGATCGCCAATTATCTCTCCAATGCCGGATGGAAGCCCAATGTCCCCTGGGGCATCGAGGTGCGCGTGCCCGCGGGCATCGATCGCAGCCAACTCGCCAATCGGCTCCAGGCGCCGCGCTGTGGCCGCGTCCATGAGCGTCACAGCCGCTGGATGACGGTCGGCGAGTTCCGCCGCATGGGCATCTCCGGCGCTGGCCTGCCCGACAGCGAGATGGTGAGCCTGCTCGAGCCCGACGGCCCCGGCCAGCCGGCATATCTGCTGACCACCAACTACCGTACCATCCTCGATTACAATTGCTCGAACTTCTACGCGCTTTCAGTCGGACTTCTCGCCGATGCGGTGCGCCGCTGACGCTACTGGCGGCGGCTGAATCGAGCCGTTAAGATGCGGCCTGACCGCCGCCTATCGTTGCAAGGATATGTTTCAATCATGATGCGCAAGTCGCTGATTTCGCTCTTCATCGCTACCGCGCTGACGCTGCCTGCCTCGGCCGCTGCGCCGCCGTTCGAGACGCCCGCGCCCGTCGCCTACATCAAGGATCTGTCGTCGGGCGCGGTGCTCTACGCCAAGGATGCGGACCGGCGCATGCCGCCGGCCTCGATGGCGAAGATCATGACCGTCGATGTCGCCTTCGATCTAATCAAGAAGGGCGAGCTCAGCCTCGACAAGATGTGCACCGTGCGGCCGGAGACCTGGCAGCAATGGCACGGGCCGCAAGCCGGCTCGACGATGTTCCTCTCGCCCGGCGAGCAGGTCAGCGTCCGCAACCTGCTGCACGGCATCGTCACGCTCTCGGGCAACGACGCATCGGTGGTGCTGGCGGAATGTATCGCGGGCACCGAGCCTGCGTTCGTCGCGCTGATGAACGCGCAGGCCAAGCGGCTCGGCATGGCGAACAGCCACTTCGGCAATCCGGTCGGCTGGCCGGATGGAGGTGTGACCTATACGACCGCGCGGGACCTCGGCACGCTGGCGACCGCAACGATCGAGAATTTCCCGGCGCTCTACAAGGAATTCTACCAGCAGAACGAATTCACCTGGGGCAAGACGCTCGGCTCCAACCAGCCGATCACCCAGGGCAATCGCAACCCGATCCTCGGCAAGGTCGCGGGCGCCGACGGGCTCAAGACCGGCCACACGCAGGAGGCGGGTTATGGCTTCACCGGATCGGCCATCCAGGACGGCCGCCGTCTGGTTATGGTGATGGCGGGGCTGACCAGCTTCAACCAGCGGATCGGCGAATCGACCAATTTCATGAACTGGGGCTTCCGCGCGTGGCAGTCGAAGCCGCTGTTCGCCGCCGGCAAGGAAGTGGGCAAGGCCAAGGTGCAATTGGGTGACGCGGGCGAAGTCGGCCTCGTCGCGCCGCGCGATCTCGCGGTGACGCTCCCTGCGGGCACTGCCGGCGCGATGCGGGTGAAGGTCGTTTACGACGGCCCCATCAAGGCGCCGATCAAGAAGGGACAGCATATCGCCAACCTGGTCGTCACGACGGGCGACACCCCGCCGCAGACGATGCCGCTAGTCGCAGCGGCGGCGGTGGACGAGGCGGGTTTCTTCGGCCGGATCCGGGCGGGCCTCGCCTCGCTCTTCGCCTGAGGTGGGCGGGCCGGCCGCACGCGGGCGGTTCATCACGCTCGAAGGCGGCGAGGGCGTCGGCAAATCCACCCAGGCCCGCGCTCTGGCAGAGGCACTCCGCGCGCGAGGCCATGACGTCATCGAGACACGCGAGCCCGGCGGCAGTCCTGGCGCGGAAGCGATCCGCAAGCTGCTGCTGGAGGGGGCGGATGATCGCTGGTCGGCGCGCAGCGAGGCCTTGCTGTTCGCCGCGGCCCGCGCCGATCATGTCGAGCGGACGATCCGCCCTGCACTGGAGCGCGGCGCATGGGTGGTGTGCGATCGCTTCCTCGACAGTTCGCTTGCCTACCAGGGCGGCGCGGGCGGGATCGGTCCGAACGCCATACGTCGGCTCCATGCGATCGGCTCGGACGGTCTGCTGCCGGACCGGACACTCCTGCTGACGTTGCCCGAGGTCGAGACGATGGAGCGGCTTGCGAGACGCGATGCCGCGGGCGCCGACCGGATCGGCGGCAAGGATGCCGCATTCCACCGCGCCGTCGCCGATGCCTTCGCGCGGATCGCCGAGGCGGAGCCGCAGCGTGTGCGCCGCGTCGACGCGCTCGGCACGCCCGGAGAGGTGACCCGAAGGCTGCTCGCGGCCATAGCGGACCTCGATCGGTGACGCCGCTGTTCGGCCATGACGAGGCGGTTGCCGCTTTCCGCGATGCGCTTGCGGGCGGGCGCTTGCACCACGCCTGGCTGATCACCGGCCCGGAAGGGATCGGCAAGGCGACATTCGCCGACAAGGCGGCGCTGCGCGTACTCGCCGAAGGCGCCGGGCTCGCTGCGGCGACGCCCGGCATCGACGTGCCCGACGATCACGCCTCCGCACGGCTTGTCGCCGCGGGCAGCCATCCCGATCATGTCCGGCTGGAGCGGCTGGTGAAGGACAGCGGCGCCGATCTGGCGCGCAGCATTTCCGTCGATCAGGTGCGCCGGCTGCAACGGCTGTTCGCGCGCAGCGGATCGCAGTCGTTATGGCGGACGGTGGTGATCGACTCGGTCGACGATCTCCAACGCGAAGGCGCTAACGCGCTGCTCAAGAATCTAGAGGAGCCGCCACCACACAGCTTGTTCCTGCTCGTCAGCCATGCGCCCGAGCGGCTGCTGCCGACGATCCGCTCGCGCTGCCGCGTGCTGCGGCTGAAGCCGCTGGACGATCACGCCATGACGGCGGCGCTTCGTGCGGCGCTTCCGGAAGCCGACGACCATGAAATCGCGGAATTGCGCGCCGCAGGGCAGGGGCGGCCGGGCACCGCAATCGCGTTTCAGGGGCTCGACATCGCCGCGCTCGATCGTGCGATGCTGGAGATCGCGTCGAGCGGCGATCGCACCAATGCACAACGATCGGCTCTGGCACGCAGCCTTTCCGGCAAGGCGGCACAGGCGCGGTACGAGGCTCTGCTGGCGCGGCTCCCCTCGCTGATCGCCACCGCAGCGCGCGCGCGGCGTGGGCCGGCGCTTGCCGAGGCGCTCGGCTTGTGGGAAAGGGCGCGCGACCTGGCCGGGAGCGCGACGCGCCTCTCGCTCGATCCCGAGAGCACCGTCTTCGAGCTGGCCGGAATGCTGGCGGCGCTCGCCCCAGCCCGAAGAGCAGCCTGACGCCGATGGCCGAGCCTTTCTACATCACCACCGCGATCAATTATCCCAATGGGCGGCCGCATATTGGCCACGCTTATGAGGCGATCGCCGCCGATGCCATCGCGCGATTCCACCGGATGATGGGGCGCGACGTCTTCTTCCTTACGGGCACCGACGAGCATGGCCTGAAGATGGCGCAGACGGCGCGCGACCGCGGCATCGCCCCGGCAGAGCTCGCGGAGGAAATGTCGTCCTATTTCCGCGAGATGGACGCGAAACTGAACATCTCGCATGATCGTTTCATTCGCACCACCGAAACCGACCACCATGCCGCGAGCCAGGCCATCTGGCGCGCGATGGAGGCGCGCGGCGACATCTACCTCGGCCGCTACGAAGGCTGGTATTCGGTCCGCGACGAAGCCTTTTACGACGAGAAGGAGCTGACCGAAGGGGAGAGCGGCGCCCGCCTGTCGCCGCAGGGCACGCCGGTAGAATGGACCGTCGAGGAAAGTTGGTTCTTCCGTCTGTCGAAATATCAGGAGCCGCTGCTCGCGCATTATCGCGACAACCCCGATTTCATCCGCCCGGAAAGCCGCCGCAACGAAGTGCTGCGTTTCGTCGAAGGCGGGCTGGCGGATCTCTCGATTTCGCGCACCAGCTTCGACTGGGGAGTCAAGGTTCCGGGTAGCGACGATCATGTCATGTATGTCTGGGTCGATGCGCTGACCAACTATCTGACCGGCGTCGGTTATCCCGATACGTCAGGTAAGTACGAGACATATTGGCCGGCCGATCTCCACCTCATCGGCAAGGATATCGTTCGCTTCCACACCGTTTACTGGCCCGCATTCCTCATGTCGGCCGGCCTGCCGTTACCCAAATCTGTGTTCGGCCACGGCTTCCTGCTCCACCGCGGCGAAAAGATGTCCAAGTCGGTCGGCAACGTCGTCGACCCGATGACGATCGCCGATCTCTTCGGTGTCGATCCGCTACGCTATTTCCTGCTCCGCGAGGTCAGCTTCGGCCAGGACGGCAGCTATAGCGCCGACGCGATCGTCACCCGCGTCAATGCCGATCTCGCCAACAGCTTCGGCAACCTCGCCCAGCGCACCCTGTCGTTCATCGCCAAGAATTGCGGCGGCGTACTGCCGCAGGGCGGGCGAGAGGAGGCGGCGGACGCAGAGCTGCTCGCTCTGGTACGCGATGTCACCACCAATGCTTTCCCCACGCAGTTCGCTGCGTTGTCGCTCTCGCAGGCGGTTGAAGCTTGGCTTGGTGCCGTATTCGCCTGCAACCAGTATATCGATGCGCAGGCGCCTTGGGCGTTGCGCAAGACCGATCCCGATCGGATGAACGCGGTGCTCGAGACCCTGGTGCGCGCGATTCGCGATCTTGCCATCGCCATCCAGCCGGTGATCCCGGCATCGGCGGCGCGGCTGCTCGATCAGCTCGGCATCGCCGAGGATGCGCGCGATTTCGCCGCACTCGCCGATGCCCATTGGTATGCGCGGGACTTCACGCTGGCGCCGCCGACCCCCATCTTCCCACGGCTCGAAATGCCCATGGAAGACTGATGTTCGTCGATAGCCACTGCCACCTCAACTATAAGGGCCTGGTCGAGGATCAGCCCGGCGTGCTGGCGCGTGCGCGTGCCGCGGGCGTCGAGACGATGCTCAACATCGCGACGCGCGAAAGCGAATGGGACGCGGTGATCGGCATCGCCGAGCGCGAGGCGGACGTCTTCGCCTCGGTCGGCATCCACCCGCACGAGGCGGACCAGCATCCTGATGTCGATACCGCTACGCTCGTCGCGCGCGCGGCGCATCCCAAGGTTATCGGCATCGGTGAGAGCGGGCTCGATTATTATTACGACAAGTCCGATCGCGGCCGCCAGCAGGCGAGCTTCCGCGCGCACATCGCCGCGGCGCGCGAGACCGGCCTGCCGCTCATCGTCCACACCCGCGATGCCGAGGAAGATACCGCTGCGATCCTGGACGAAGAAATGGGGAAGGGCGCCTTCACCGGCGTCCTCCACTGCTTCACCGGGTCGCTCGATCTGGCGCAAAAGGGCATGGCCCTCGGACTCTACGTATCGATCTCGGGCATCGTGACCTTCAAGAATGCCAAGGACTTGCAATCGGTTGCGCAGGCGATCCCGCAGGACCGGCTGTTGATCGAGACTGATTCCCCATTTCTCGCGCCGGTGCCGCATCGCGGGCGCCCGTGCGAGCCGGGCTATGTCGCCGACACCGCGCGCTTTCTGGCTGACCTCCGCGGCGAAAGCCTGGAGGCGATGGCCGCCGCGACCACGCGCAACTTCCATGATCTGTTCACCAAGGCCGGGGCGTGAAGCTCCGGATATTGGGCTGCGGTACATCGTCGGGCGTTCCCCGTATCGGCACCGAATGGGGCGATTGCGATCCGGCCGAGCCGCGCAATCGCCGACGCCGCGTCTCCATTCTCGTCGAGTATGAAGGAACGCGGATCCTCGTCGACACCAGCCCGGACCTTCGCGAGCAGCTTCTCGACGCCGATGTCGCGCATCTCGACGGGGTGATCTGGACCCACGATCATGCCGACCACTGCCACGGCATCGACGATCTGCGTGCGGTCTTCCACGTGCGCGGCAACGCGCTGCCCGGCTATGCGCGGCCCGAAACACTGGCGAGCCTGACGGCGCGCTTCACCTACGCCTTTGCCGGCATCGGCGGCTATCCCCCGATGCTCGACGGGCGGGATCTTGGCGATTGCATCGACATCGGCGGCATCGCGGTTCGCGCGGTCGATCAGCCGCATGGCGACATCCTGTCGACCGGATTGCGCTTCGAAGCCGCGGGTGTGGCTATCGGTTATTCCACCGATTGCAATGTCTTGACCGACGAGATGCGCGATCTGTTCGAAGGGGTGGACGCGTGGATTGTCGGCGCGCTCCGCCGTCAGCCACACCCGTCGCATGCGAGCCTTGCCGAAGCGCTCGAATGGATTTCCGCTATCCGGCCCAAAAGGGCTATCCTCACGCACATGGATCATTCGATGGATTACGCGCGCCTGGTCGCGGAACTGCCGCCCGGCATCGAGCCCGGTTATGACGGATTGGAGATCTTGTTGTGAAAGACGGCGATCAGGCCGCCAATTTCCTCTGGTTGCTTGCCGCGATCGTGCTGGTCGGCAGCAGCCTTTTCAGCCGCAGATTACCGTTCGGCAGCGTGCTTAAGATGCTGCTGAGTTGGGTGCTGATCTTCGGTGCGGCATTTATCATCTTCACGATGAAGGACGATTTCGCCGATCTCGGCCGGCGGCTGCTCACCGATGTCCGCGGCGATGCGACGCCCGTCGCCGGCGCGGGACAGGAAATCCG
Organism: Allosphingosinicella indica; assembly: GCF_900177405.1. Lineage (NCBI taxonomy): Bacteria > Pseudomonadati > Pseudomonadota > Alphaproteobacteria > Sphingomonadales > Sphingomicrobiaceae > Allosphingosinicella > Allosphingosinicella indica. The sequence continues at coordinate 2,471,507 of NZ_LT840185.1, forward strand.
CATCCGCCAAGCGCTTGACGGTCATTTCTGGGTCGATGGCACGCTCAACGGACAGAAGGTGCGCTTCCTGGTCGACAGCGGCGCGACCACAACGAGCATCTCGACCGAAACGGCCAAGCGTGCCGGCGTCAGCGCGCGCGGCGGATTGCCTGCATTGGTGCAGACCGCCAACGGCATCGTGACCGTGCAGCGTGGCCGCGCGGAAAGCCTCGTCGTCGGCGACATCCGGCGCGAAAACCTCGCAGTGCACATGTCGGACGCGTTCGGCGACATGAACGTCTTGGGCATGAACTTCCTGTCGTCGCTGTCGGGATGGGGCGTCGAGGGACGCTGGCTCATCCTCAAGCCATGAAGCGCCCCATCAATCCGTCACAACTTTACATAATGTATATTATCGGACTTATAGATGCGTGACCCGGAGCAGCCCCCGGTTGGCCGGGGCATCGATCGATTGGCGGCGATCATGGCACGGCTCCGCGATCCCGATGGCGGCTGCCCGTGGGACATCGAACAGGATTTCGCGAGCATTGCGCCTTACACGATTGAGGAAGCCTATGAGGTCGCCGACGCCATCGCGCGCGGCGATATGGCGGATCTCAAGGATGAGCTCGGCGATCTCCAGCTCCAGGTCGTCTATCATGCGCAGATTGCGGCCGAGCGCGGCGCGTTCACGCTTGATGACGTCATGGCGGCGATTTCCGACAAGATGGTCCGCCGCCATCCGCACGTCTTCGGCGATGCGCCGTCGCCCGGCTGGGAAGCGCTCAAGGCCGCAGAGCGCGGCACGC